>CAYZHY010000084.1:0-16815 GCA_964477525.1 uncultured Geitlerinema sp.
GGTTGTTTCCCTAAGTGGGAACCGCTAGTTGGCAACACCCCAGCAGGACGTGTCTTGGCAGCGGGTAGATGTCCCCGGGGAGTATCGCTGTCCATGGGATTCTCCCAGTTCATTTCCGAATACAACTTCCACTTGCCACGATTTCGCCAGCCTATGGTATCGCCAAATTTTCCCCAGATGGATAGATCGAATTTTTTCGTACCGCCTAAATTCTGATAAATTTCCTTTTGAACGCTCAGACCAAACTTGCCGTTACTAAATGTGACCCACAAACGGTCAATCGTTTGTAAATCTTCACTGGGAAAATTATTTACATCCTCTACGTCCAACCAACCTTGCTTTTCCCTACCAGCAACTTTCAACATAGCATTTGCTGTTTCTCCATCGGCTTCTTGCCACTGGTGGTTAGCCAGCAAATCTCGCAATCGCGTATAATCGTATCCAACGGCAGAATGAAGTTTTCCTTGTTGCTGAAATTGGCTTTGAGATTCTAATTTTTGTTGAAGCCGCGCATTTTCTTGCCACAAATTGGTTATTTCTTGTTGTAGTTGACGAACTTGCTCATGTAGCTTCTGGTTATTATTGTTTGTTTGTTTTTGCTTGTTCAAATTTTTCTGCACTTGCTGGCGATCGCGGGAAAGTTCGGTGTAGTGCTGTTGCAACTGTTCGTATTTCTGCCAAATATCCTTTTCCCAACGCTCCCTTCGAGAGAGAAGGTCTTGAAATGGTTGCGGGATTTCGCCCAAAGTAGAGGGAAACGTCGTTAATGGATAACCGCAGTTGCCACAAAACTCCTGGTCTGGGTTGCATTCTTGCTGGCAGATTTGACAGGTTCCCATAAGATAAAGACCTACTTTGCCAGAGCAATTCTAAAATAACACAAGTTGAAGCAAGGATAAAGAAACGACATTGTGGCAAACGATAAAAACGTAAAATATATCTTATAAAATATTCTAATCCTATAGCGATTGAACGTCAAATATAATCGGCTCGAACGACCTTTTTTATTACTTGAAAAACGAATTTTTTAGGGAATCGTACGACGGAATCCGCACTGCAAAGACCCGAGAAAGATGCCCAGGCTAGAACTTATTGTCGGTCTCTTTGGTTTCTTCGGTCTCCTCTCTGTAAAATATGATTTGTACACCTCGGATTTGGTCTTCAATCCATCGCACTAGAAGTTGGCGCGATCGATCGCTCCTCCTCCATATCGAAAAAAAACCGAAAAGCATTGCGTTACTATCAAAAAAGCTCAGACTCCCAACTGCGATGTACCCAACTTTGGAAGATTGACGGTTTCTACAAAGTTTTGTGAAAATACTCTATAGCTTCGCAGCTTTGAAATGCGGCAGTTGTGTCTTTTATCCCCGTAAAGATGGCAATTCCTGTTCTGAGGGAACAAAACGCAAAGCCAATCCGTTGTTACAATAGCGTTTGCCGGTGGGTTCCGGACCATCGTTGAAAACGTGACCTTGATGGCCGCCACAGCGATCGCAATGATACTCCGTACGCCGGTAAAAAAGTTTATAATCGTCTTTGGTGCCTATGTGGCTAGCATCAATTGGTTGGTAGAAACTCGGCCAACCCGTACCGCTATCAAATTTAGCATCGGAGGAGAATAGGGGCAAAAAACATGCAGCACAAATATAAGTACCGGACCGTTTTTCGTCAGCTAGCGGACTGGAACCGGCTGGTTCTGTTTGTTCCTCAAACAAGATGCGATAGCGTTCTGGTGGCAATATGTCTTTCCATGCTTCTTTAGTTTTGTCTAATTTAGAAACTTTAGCGACGCTATGGCTTCTGGTGTTCCAAATGGCAAATAGAATAGGCGGTACGCTGGCAATTCCCAGTAATTTTAATAGTTCCCGTCGTTGCATGGTTTCCCCTTTTCTGGAAGAATGTGGATTTTTCCATATATTTTAAAGGAATTTGGGATTTCTAGCCAAGGTAGCTATAGAAATTTCCTAGAAAATAGAATGCTGGGTCGTCATTTTGGTAATTCTGTTCCACTAAAACCAATTTTTTCTTCTTTTTTTTAATAAAAAATGCTATATTTCGTTTGTACTATTTTAAAGGAAATTTTTCCAAAGCTGCTTTTATCGATTCCCCAATAAATACATTTGCAAGAAACTATTTTATAAATGGGCAATGCCCACCCAGTACAGAAATGTTTTTGCTTTTTTCTGAATATTGATTCTCAACGAAAAATATGACTTCTATTTTTACCTACAACAAAGCGATCGCGCAACTCAATCTAACTTCCCAACAAGTGCAAAACCTACGAAATTACATCAAGAAAACCTGGAAAACCCTTTCCCGTTCCCAAGCCAATCTTTTGGATGCGGCGCAAGACGATAAAATCGACCGCCAACCCGGTCACCCTTGGTTGGTTTATGTTTCCGCGCAAGAAGACCTGGATGAAGTAAAACAACAATTGCAATCCGTTCTTTCTCCGGAAGCTTTGCAACAAATCGAACTGCGGATTTTACCTGCGGAAATCGACCAAATTGAAGAACATGGTTTGCTGTACCTTCCCCACGACTATGTGGTTCCTGGAGGAAGATTTAATGAAATGTACGGTTGGGATAGCTATTTTATTTTATTGGGATTGTTGCGCGATCGCGAAATCGATTTAGCGCAAAGTATGGTCGATCAGTTGGTTTACGAAATCGAACATTACGGAACCGTTCTTAATGCCAACCGGACTTATATGCTCAATCGTTCCCAACCGCCAGTTTTGACGTTAATGGTGTTAAAACTATTTGAACATACCCAAGATCGAGAGTGGTTGCGATCGATTTTACCAGCGATTGAAAGCTACTATTTTTATTGGAAAGTGCCTCCCCATTTGAACCAAACTACGGGACTTTCTCACTACAATGCTTTGGGAGAAGGTCCAGCGCCGGAGGTAGAATTTTCCGAACGGGATGAATCGGGAAGAACTCATTACGATCGCGTGCGAGAATATTACCAGCGATTTCAAGTGGATGACTACGATACCAGCCTGTATTACAACCACCAAACAGATAGTTTAACAGAACTATTTTATCGCGGCGATCGCTCCATGCGAGAATCGGGGTTCGATTGCAGCCACCGGTTTGGACCTTTTAGTGTCGATATTATTCACTACGCACCCGTTTGCCTCAATGTTTTGCTGTACCAAATGGAAAGAGACATTGCCGAAATCTATCACTTAATTGGCTACGAAGATTCGGTTAATTATTGGTTGCAACATGCCGAACAACGCCACCAACGCATCGATCAATTTTTGTGGGACGAAGAAAAAGGCATGTATTTTGACTATAATTTTCGTACGGCCAGACGCCGCCATTACGAATATATTACGACCTTTTTTCCTTTGTGGGCGGGCATTGCTTCGGAAGAACAAGCCGAACGGTTGGTGGCGAATTTACCAGAATTTGAAGCGCCAGGTGGCTTGCTAACCAGTACCCACGTTTCTGGAAACCAATGGGATGCACCTTTTGGTTGGGCCCCTTTGCAGTTAATTGTTGTGCAAGGATTGCGCCGGTATGGGTATATCGAAGATGCCAAACGGCTAGCATCTAAATTTTTGCAAATGGTGGTCAAAGAATTTGAAAAAAGTGGCACGCTAGTAGAGAAGTACGATGTGGAACGCTGTTCGGCGAATGTATCGGATGAAATTTTCTTTGGCTACAGCAGCAACGAGATTGGTTTTGGTTGGACCAATGGTGTGGTTTTAGAACTTTTGGCTTTTTTGGAGGAAGAATAATTTTATGGATTCTACAGCAATATCCGATCGAAGCTGGGAAAATTTTCAAAAAAGGGATGCGTTTGCGTTGAAAGATTGCGCGTTGATTGCCATTGCTACGGGAAAGCGCGCCTATACATTGAAGGAGTTGCGCGATACGTTGCAAACCATCGATGCGGATAGCATTTACCACCATTTTTGGGGAGGATTGCTAGAACCGCGTTTTGAGGAACGGGAGTACAACAACGACTTTGCGGCTTGGGTTCATCACGGTTTGCACGATTATCCCCTGGCGGAACGATTGGCAATGGTCGATCCGATTTTGCATTTCGATTTGGAAGATTTGCGACAGGAACTTTTGGAAACGATTGAGGAACGGTTGGATGAGGATGAGTCTTCCTATTGGCGGGTGGCTACCCGTTCGTTTGAGTTTATTCGATCGCAAATTGTGGTTTTCGATACGTACAAACGTTTGCAAGAACCAGAAGCATTAGCGGAATTGTTGCCTTCTCTATCGGCCAGCAGTATTTTTTATCACTTTATCGATGCCAGAAGGCGATTGCCGGAGGGAGTAGACGATTTTCGCTATTGGTTGTCTAATTTTGGCGATCGCTATCAAGATCTCTGTCAAGCCTTAAGCCGCCTCGACCCCTATTTTGAAACCCTCACCGGATTGCGTAGCAAACTCGCGCAAACTTTTCAACAATATTCGCAGGTATATTCTCAATAAAAGTAGAGCAAATCTATGCTAGAAACATACGCACAAGTGGTCGGTCAAGACGTTATCGACCAACTGAAACAACTCGCAGAACCCTTGCAAGGCATGAAGGTTGTCCATGTGAACTCTACGCGCATCGGTGGGGGCGTTGCGGAAATTTTGACCAAGTTGGTTCCTTTGATGCAAGAGCTGGGAATCGATGCTTCTTGGGAAACGATCGCTGGCGACGATGACTTTTTTAAGTGTACCAAAAGCATGCACAACGCTTTGCAGGGAAATCGTGTAGATATTGGTGATTCTCTGTTGCAGCATTACGAACAAATAAATGCCAACAATGCCGAACAATTGCGCGATCCTTTAGAGGCGGCATCCTATGTTTTTATTCACGACCCCCAACCGGCGGCTTTGCTAAAATACTGCCCCCACCGTCAAGGCAAATGGCTGTGGCGTTGCCATATTGATGCCAGCCATCCCTACCGACCGGTTTGGCGATTCTTGCAATCTTTTCTCAATAGCTACGATGCCAGTATTTTTTCTTTGGCGGCCTTTGCGCGATCGCTTCCCCATTTAAAATATATTATCCCGCCCAGCATCGATCCCATAAGCGAAAAAAATATAGATCTGGAACCATCGGAGATTGATGCGGTTTGCGATCGCTTTTCTCTAGACCGCGGAAGACCTATTATAGCACAAATTTCCCGTTTCGACCGATTTAAAGACCCCATCGGCGTCATCCAAGCATACCAACAAGCAAAGAAATACATTCCCCAATTGCAACTGGTGTTAGCTGGGGGAGGCGCCAGCGATGACCCGGAAGGTCAACTGGTTCTCAATGAAGTCAAAACCGCTGCTGCTGGGGATTCCGACATTCGGATTTTGTTGCTACCTCCCGATGCCCATCGTACCATCAATGCCTTGCAACGCGCCGCCGATATTATCCTACAAAAATCCACCAAAGAAGGATTTGGGTTGACCGTTACCGAAGGCATGTGGAAGGGAAAACCGGTTATTGGTGGCGATGCTGGCGGTATCCGCTTGCAGGTAAAAAATTACCATACTGGATTTTTGGTAAATACCCCAGAAGGCGCAGCTTTGCGCTTGCGTTACCTGCTGAAACAACCGCAAAAAATTGCGGAAATGGGAGAGAAAGCGAAGGAGTTTGTACGAGAAAATTTCCTGATTACCCGCCAGTTGCGGGAGTATTTAACCCTGATGGTGGCGTTGCTGGAACCTGAAGGTGGTTCTGGGGAAACGCCGTTGGCCGAACGCATCGAATTGGGTTGAAACATCCTAGATAGCTAGGATTGATTGGGTAGCAATTTTGGCAGCATGGGAGGAACGTGTTTGGTAAGCAAACCGGCGCGGAAAAATTCGGTGTAAATATCGCTTTCCATGGCGATGAGTTCCCGACGCAACTGTTCGATTCCCAAGCTTTTGAGTTCGGGATTTTGTTCTTGCAGTTCGATGATTTCTTCCTGCAAGTGGTGAATTTGTTGCTGGATGACTTCCCGATATTGAGCGAATTGAATGTCGTTTCCCCATTGTTGAACGATGCGTTCTTCGTCTAAATAACTGGCAATGTGGTTGAGAGCAACCGAACGCGCGATCGCTTGCAAGTATTTTTCCCGTTGGGAACTGCTTTCTAAAAATCCTAGGGAACTTAAAAGGGATTTGGTGGTCAACCCTTGTACCAGCAATGTAAACAAAACCACGCCAAAAACGGTGGAACCAATTACCTCGTATTTCATGTAGACGACTGGAACGCTTAAGGCTAAGGCAATGGAAACCGAACCACGCAATCCTACCCACCAAAGCAGGGTTTGTTCTTGCCAAGTAACGGGAATTTCGCTCAGCCAATTGCCGATGGTTCCCAAACCGTAAATGGTAAATGCTCTGGCAATTAAAACGGTGACAATGGCGATGCTAATGGGAAGCAGATCGTCGGCAAGCAGGTTTAAATTTATGCGATCGCCGATTAAAAGGAAAACGATGGAGTTGACAAAAAAGGCAATAAAATTGAGGAATTCGGTGAGGGTTTGCCGTTTGGCGCTGGCCATTTTACGGCTGCCTAAATTGCCTAGAATCAATCCAGCCGTAACTACGGCAACCACACCAGAACCGCCAACTTCTTCGGTAGCAATATAGGTTCCGTAAGCGGCGGTTAGTAACAGCGATCGCGCTAAAAAAGGCGCATCGGAATGGGAAATTAAATAGGAAAGAGCAATGCCAACGAAACTACCAATACCAAATCCCAATCCTAAGAATAAGAGAATTCTAACCAATGCCGCCGGAACTGCCAGTTCGCTAACGGCAAATGGCGATTCCATCAATAAAACAAAAGTCGCGATCGCAATACAGGAACTAAATAAATTTTCGCCTTCGGTGAGGGTGGTAACGCGTTGGTTGACTCCCAATTGCCGAAACAAACTCACCACCGGCGTTGGTGAAGTAGCTGCCAAGCTAGCGCCGGCAAACAAAGCAATTTCTGCGGATAAACCAGCAAAAGTTTCTAAGGCATAGGTAACGCTGGCAATGGCAATAAAGCTACCACCAATGGAGAAAAACAGGATGGGAACCAGGTTCTGTCTTAAAATGGACCAGCGAACTTGCCAGGCCGTTTTAAACAGTAGGGGAGGTAAGAAGATAAATAGGGTGACTTCTGGCGACAGCTCGATCAATCTGACATCGAGAAGGGCCAGAAACAATCCTACAATGACCAAAAGTAGGGTATAGGGGATTTCGCGAAATCCGGTAAAGAAACGAGATAAACTAGCGACGCTGAGGGAAACGGAAAGTACCAGAAGAAACTGCTTTAGATTTTCTTGGATAGCAGCTTCTCCCATTACATTTTGTAAAGCCATTGTAGATACACGTTAGCAAATGAAGTGAAGTGGCGGCAAAATCAGGAATAGAAGAACAACGAATGGGTTTGGTTGCTATCCTACAATACAGATCGATTGTCGCGTTCTGTTCAATTATAAAATTATGATTAAGCTCTGGGAAAGGGATTTTAATCTTTATTGTAGCATTTTCAAGGCATAATTGTAGCATTTTCAAGGCATAAACGTTTGGCATTTCTATCGATGCACGACTTCCACATGGCAAGGCTTAGAGCTATTGTTTGACGCGTAATGCACAAAACTTATGGAGTTGTCTGCTAGTGGAACTTTTCCCTGCAAACAAAACGATTAGAGCTATGGTCTAAAAACATCCCCACGATCCCAAATCCGACATTAGGGAAACCACAATTTTTCGGTAGGGACAATCCCCGTGGGGGTCGGTAATTACCGTTGCTCTTGTTGGGGTAAGCACGGGGGCACTACCGGAACGATTTCGTGGTCTATATATATCGGATAGCCGATGACCCCATTGGAAAGTTAGGTCAAACTCCGATCGTAAGGAGGGTTGAGGAAGTTTCAAGAAGAATGGTTTTCAAAGTTCCGTATAGGAACTCCAGTGAGAAAAAATTGAGATCGGCGATCGGGAAATAAGAAACGTCCCCATCAAATCTCACAAAAACTTAATCGAAACGCTATTACTTATTTGGTGTCGTCGGAACCAGCGATCGCAACTACCCAGCTATCCCGATCTCCACGAATTTTGGCCTGCTGCGGTCCATTTCCGCGAATCTACTTAAAGATACGGTAAATTTTTTTCGTTTTCCTAAAAAATGAAGCTATAGGTTAGATACAACCACGTAGGAAAGGCCAACTGTAGGAATTTGCAACTTTATTTCCCTATTGATATTCCCGAACCTACTGGGTTGGGAATTTTGGTTGTGGGAGTTCTCGGATTGCATTCTTGGTGGAAATGAGGAAACTAGTCTCGCTAAATTTACTTAAAATCCGATTCGCTCGTTTTTCAAAAAAAACATCATGCGATCGCTGGATGCTTGTCAAAGTTTCCGCGATCGCGTTATTTTAAGAATATCTTGACCCTATACTCGGAGTCTCGATCTACTAGATATAGGTAGACGAACCACCAAGATTGGACACTGCTATAAATAAAAGTTATGGAAGGCTCCCTTCATAGAGGATATTAGAGCAATTTGGGACTCGTTCAATTCCTAACGAACTTCTCTACTGAGATCGGATACAGTAAATTTTCCCTAGCAAGCGTTCTTCAATCCGTTGCCCGGCGGAGGTCCTTTCAGCAAAACATTGAAGCGGTCAAAGTCCGGTGGCTGAAGCTTCCTTCTCCTTTTTATGCACTCTTGAAAACCGAGTGGCTTTCAACTCGATCGATTTTTTGTAAAAATAGGTTTGGAAGTATTGTGTTTTTCATTGTATCCAAGCAAACCTATGACTTTTCAGCCTATCCAAGAATCGATTTTTACGCAAGGAAACGCTCTAAAAATAATTAGCGGCTTGACCAACTTCGACCGAGAACGAGTAACAAGAACGGTCAAAGCTGCTGATGCCGGCGGTGCCACCTTTGTGGATATCGCCGCCGACCCGGAATTGGTGAAGCTGGCAAAAGGGTTAACCAATTTACCCGTATGCGTATCGGCAGTAGAAGCGGAGAAATTTCCACCAGTAGTAGCTGCCGGTGCCGATCTCATTGAAATTGGCAACTTCGATCCTTTCTACGATCGTGGCATTCGGTTTGAGGCGGAAGACGTATTGCGTCTGACCCAGCAAACCCGCGAACTGCTACCGGAAATCACCCTTTCTGTGACCGTGCCCCACATTTTGGAACTTGACCGTCAAGTCGAATTGGCGGAAAATTTAGTGGCCGCTGGCGCGGATATTATTCAAACTGAAGGCGGTACCAGCAGCCACCCCAGCCATTCTGGCATTATGGGATTGGTAGAAAAAGCGACCCCTACGCTAGCAGCTACCCATGCCATTTCCCAGGCTGTTTCGGTACCCGTGCTGTGTGCTTCCGGCATTTCTAGCGTTACCGCACCCATGGCTATTGCTGCCGGTGCTTCTGGCGTTGGCGTTGGTTCTGCCGTGAACCGCCTCGACAATGAAGTCGCCGCGATCGCGCAAGTGCGTAGTTTGGTAGATGTTCTCGCTACCGTGCGTCGCGTTACGCCTGCTGCTACGAAACAGTAGGTTTTTGGGGAGGGGGAAGATAGGGAAGATGGGAAATTTGTATTTCTCCCAGGCTCCCACACCCCCACGCTCCCATGCATGCCTCCATGCTCCCACACCGCTTGTATACTTTTTATCTTTCTACAAATAATGCCTAGGTCGCCTTTTCCCTTGGTTGCCATTTCCTTGACGCTGTTGGTAGGGGTTCCTTTGGTCAGTTGTTCCTCGATGTTGCCAACGGCGACGTTGCTTTCTAATGGTGATAGTTGGCGCGATCGCGCGATCGCCATTCAAAAGGTGAATGCCAATACGGAGGTGGGAGAGGTTGTGGTGGTGCAAGGCCAAGTAATTCGCCAAGTGCCTTTTTTGGAAAGCGGTGCTTATTTGGTACAAGGGGAAACGGGGCAAATTTGGATAACCACATCCTCGTCGCTACCGTCAAAAGGAACTCAAGTGGTGGTGCAAGGAACCCTAAGATACCGCCAGATTGAAATAGAAGGTCAGGATTTAGGGAAACGTTACCTTCAACAAGAGCAACGAGCCGAACAAAAACAAAAAACTCATGAAGCCAGATCCCCCTCAAGTCGCGATCGCTATTCTCCAACAGGGAGATTATTTTTTGCTGCAACTGCGAGATGATATTCCCCAAATTGTCTATCCTGGCTACTGGGCTATGTTTGGCGGTCATCTAGAAGCCACAGAAACCCCCGAACGTGCCTTAATACGCGAGATTTCTGAAGAAATTGGCTATACGGTACCTTCGAGCGCTCGATTTCGCAGCTATCCTTCACAGAGGGTAGTTCGCCATGTCTTTACTGTACCGCTGACGGTAGATTTGGCGGATTTGCACTTGCAGGAAGGCTGGGATATGGCCTTGTGGTTGCCGGCAGAAATTCGCCATGGGAAAAAATATTCCCAAGCTGCTGGTGGCATTCGCTATCTGGCGCCACCTCACCAGCAAATTTTACTGGATTTTCTCGATCGTCGTGAATTTTAGCTTCATATCATAAAAATGGTATTTTTTATATCATTTTTTACATTTCTATACAAAATCCCCCGATAAGGTAGTTGCAGAATGTAGTTAATAGACCACAAATCTCATGTCCGAATCCAACCTACAAGTATGTCCAGCCTGTGGTGTTAAGATTACTGCCAACGACAAAGTTTTGTTTTCCAGTGGCGCTCCCGGAAGTCGGGGTCGTTTGTGGGCGCGTGTTTGCCAATATGCCACCAAAAGTGGTTGCATCAATCAAGACGAACAAGCGATCGGTCGAATTTCGGCACAGGACTTTTACAATCCCACTCCTTAGTTGGGATAGATTTCTCACAAATCAAGGGATGGAAGGCGATATGCAACTACTTATGTAATATTCCCCTACCCTTTGTGACGGTTTTCTGTCAGGAAAATACGCAACCAGGCACCATGTCTGGTTGTATTTTCCTAGTTTAGTGGGGGACTTTTACTTGTTTTTATCCGATTTTTGGTTGGATTCTTGATAGCCAGCTACTTGTTCTGGTTCCTGGGATAACTCGACCGCAGCTTCCACAGCTTTATCCAAAATTTCCCAAGATTCCAAGTTGGCTTGGGATAAAATTTCCTGTGCTTTCTTATAATTTCTGCCTGCCAAACGCACCACCAATGTTGGCATGGTCCTCGATTCGGAAAATTTGCTGGCATAATCGTAAATGCCTTGTGCCAGTACGTCGCAACCAACAATTGTAGCTAGCAAGTTAATGAAAATGACTTTTATAGATCGATCGCTCGCGATCGCTTCCAGAGCCTTGGTCATGCGATCGGTGATTTCTGTAGGTTCCAGCGATTGGATATGCAAATCTTCTAGATCGATCGCACTGGCTGGCTGGCCTTGGGCTTGATAAATCAAATCCAGCGTCGTCATGCACAATCCCGCTCCGCAACACAAAACCCCGATATTGCCAGTTTCGATTTTTTCCAATCGAATCGATTGCAACTTCTTCACCGTACTGGTGTTGTTGGTGACAGCACGAATGACACCGCTGCGATCGGGTATGCTGGCTACCATATCCAATAAATCTGGATGCCGGGGCAAAGCATGGTCGTTGACCGTAACCTTGCCATCGAGGGCCATCACTTCACTACCATCACCACTAATCCCTAGAGGATTGATTTCCACCAAATCCAAATCTTTTTGTTCGAACAAGGCATACATTCTCTCCACAATGGTGCTGACAGCGAGCATCATTTCCCCGGTCAACCCCATTTGCAACGCCAACCGTCTGGCATAAAACGGCGAAAATGTTTCTTCTACCAGCACTTGCTGCATGCAAACGCCGGATTCTTCCACATCCACGCCACCTTGCGCCGAACCCAATAACAAAGGTCGGCAGGAATTGCGGTCCACAACCACGCACAGATAAAATTCTGCCTTGGTATTGTATTTGGCTTCTGCTAGCAATACCGAGGGATATTCCTGACGAATGGGCAGGCGGAAAATGGTTTGTGCTGCTGCCGCCGCATCGATGGTATTGTTGGCAAATTTAATCCCACCAGCTTTGCCGCGACCTCCCGAACGCACTTGCGATTTCAGCACTACGGGATAGGGAATTTGTAATTGCTTGATATCTCGCGGATGCCTAACGATCTGCGATGGCAGAACTGGAATATCCATCTGGCGGAACAGTTCTTTAGCCTGATATTCTAGGAGTTCCATAATCGTTATGTAGTAGTGCTTCCCAATAAAATTAACTTATTGCCAAGGGGAGACCAAGAAGGTGGGTGGGATGATATGTTTTTTATTTTATGATGAGATAGCAGCAGCCTATGTTAAGAAGTTACCAACTTGTAGGCGATCGCGCCCAAAATGGCTAAAGGGGCGATCGCGCGATTGCACCACAAAATAACCAATGAGAAAATTTGCTTCTTGTTGGCTTTCAGGATCGTTGGGATAGCACGTTGGCCTAACACCCAGCCAAAGAATAGGGCAATCAAGGTACCACCTAAAGGCAACAAAGCTTGGGAGGTAATCGTATCCAACAGGTCGAAAATGGTCAGATCGCCAATCGTAACATGTGACAGTTTATTAAACGAAAGGGCACTAAAGATCCCCAAAATCGCGATGGCGACACCGCAAATAATGGCTGTATAGGTACGGTTTTTGTTGTGGGTTTCTTCCCAATAAGCCACCACCACTTCCAAAAGAGATACTGCCGAAGTTAGTGCTGCAAAAGCTACCAACAGAAAGAAGGCAACTGCAATAAACGTTCCTCCCGGAATTTGAGCGAATAAAACCGGCAGGGTCTTAAACATTAAGTCCGGACCCGATTGAGGATCCACACCATGGGAAAAAACAATAGAAAATATCACCAGACCACTGACCAAGGCGATGACCGTATCCATCACCGCCACGGTTAGTGCCGTACGTGGCAGACTTTCATCCCGGTTTAGATAGCTACCGTAAGTCAGCATTGCTCCCATTCCCAAACTGAGAGTAAAAAAGGCATGACCCATGGCTTCCAAAACGCCATCGATGGTTAGCTGGCTGGCATCCCAAGAGAACAAAAAACCCAACGCCTGGCCAAAACCGTTCAGAAAAAAGCTATAAACCAACAATCCTAGCAGAATTAATGATAGAACTGGCATTAAAATTTTGACCCAACGTTCGATGCCTTTGTTGACCCCATTGGCAACAATCGCCGTAGTCAAAATCATAAATACAAAATGCCAAAAAAGAACGCGAATTGGGCTTTGAAACAGCGTATCCAAATAGGTTTGAACCTCTTCGCCAGAACGGGTAGCAAATTGATTGAGCAGCGCGCGCACTTCAAAATCTAAAATCCAACCACCGACCACGCTGTAAAAGGATAAAATTAAAAAGGCACTGACCAATCCCATCCAACCAGCAATGCGCCAAGGTGTGCGGCGGCGGTGCAGGATTTCAAAAGATTGCACCACATTTTTTTGGGATTGCTGGCCGACAAATAGTTCTGCAATCAAAACGGGAAACCCAATGACAGCAATGCATACCAAATAAACCAACACAAAGGCACCGCCTCCGTTGGTTCCAGCAACATAGGGAAACTTCCACAAATTTCCCAGTCCGATAGCAGAACCGCTAGCCGCTAAAACAAAAGCCAGGCGATTGCTCCAATGCGCTCTATCTTGTTGCATCATAAGACATCGTTTCTATAGCAAGATCGTTTTCTGGACGGCGTAATCGCCAGCGATCGCAATGATAAATATTAATATAACAAGATGCTTCCGATTCTGTACATTCTAGTGGGGGCGATCGGTGTTTGGCTTTATGTCACTTTTGAGAGCTGTTCGATGTCTTTGTTAGCACCAATCACCACAATACTCGTACCTTTTCGTAACTGTTGGTCGGCAGGAGGATTAATTTCAAATTGATTTTCGCCTTCTTCTTGGTTTACTGCTATCACATTCAATCCGTAGCGATTGCGTAACTCCAACTCAGCAATGGTTTTGCCGTCAAACTTTTTGGGAACGCGAACTTCCACAATGCTGTGGTTGGGATCGAGATCGAACCGTTCCAGAATCCGGGGTTTGCTTAAAGCTCTTGCCAGTTCGCATCCCATTTCTCGTTCCGGAAACACCACTCGGTCAGCACCTACTTTCTGCAGCAGTTTCACGTGAATTGCGGAAGAAGCTTTTGCCACCACAAACGATACGTTGGCTTCTTTTAAGTTCAGCGTCGTGATAATACTTTGTTCTATGTACCTGCCCATAGCAACAATGGCAGTTTCAAATTCTAGTATGCCCGCTTCTTTGAGAGCTGAGGTATCAGTAGCGTCTAGCTGGATCGCGTGGGAAGCAAAGCCATTGGTCAAAGCTCGATCCACATTTTTTTGGTCTTTGTCAACAGCCAAAACTTCGTACCCTAAGTTGTGTAGGGTGGAACTCACCGCTTCACCAAAACGCCCGAATCCAATTATGACAAACTGCTGGCTTTCACTCCGAAGATTGCGAAATAAGCTTAAAGAAGATAGGTTCATGGCAAACATCCATTATCTAGAAAGACCAACGGAGTCATCCTACCAACAAATTTTCTTCTGGGTACTGTAACAAACTACGCTTGGCAGGCTCGACAATTGCTGAGATTAACAACAAAACGCCCACCCGACCGACAAACATAGCGGCAGTAATCACAAGTTTACCAAAAATCGATAAAGATGAAGTCGCGCCCAACGATAATCCCACCGTTCCCAAGGCAGACACCACTTCAAACCAGATCTCTATTGGTTCTAAGGTGCCCTCGCTGATGCTGAGCAAAAATATAGCTGCGATCGCTACGACCAAAAAACCAACCAATACGCCGATACTTTTTAAGATAATCTCTTGGGGAATTTTTCGTTGGTGGCAAAGAACGTAGTTTCGTCCCCGCAAAACCGAACGGGTAGAACTCAACAAAACCCGCAGCGTTGTGGTTTTGATGCCACCACCGGTCCCTCCTGGACTGGCTCCCAAAAACATAAAAACTATGGTTACCATAATGGCGGCTTGGCTTAGTTGAGAAGTCTCGATTGTAGTAAACCCAGCGGTTCTGGTTGTCACTGATTGAAACCAAGCGCCCAAAATTTTATCGAAAAACGACCAATTTTTTAATGTATTGGGATTGTTCCATTCTGTAAATAAAAATAAAACGGTGCCACTAGCCAATAAAAAGAAGGTCATTCTAGTCACAACTTTAAAATGAAGCGAAAACAAAAACCGCTCTGTGCTTTCTCCAGAAAAACCTTTCTTCCAAAAACGCCGTAACAACGCCCACAACCAAAGAAAAGTTTCCATTATGACTTGATATCCCAACCCTCCAAAAACAATTAAAATCGTAACAATTAAATTCAAAGGCAGCGATCGCGCATACCCCATAAAACTATCGGAAAACGTACTAAATCCCGCATTGTTAAACGCACTAATACTGTGAAAAATCGCCAACCACAAACTCTCACCAGGTGCAAAATCCTGACGAAAAATTGGTAGCAATACGGCTACACCAGCTATTTCAAAAAACAACGTCACCGCAATAATTGAAACGATCAACTTTCGCAATCCTGCCAACCCTGGCGTGTCCAAAGTTTTCTGAATAGCAATCTTATCCCGCAAGCGAAACTGACGACCCAAAAGCAACAGCAAAAACGTGTTCGCCGTCATATATCCCAATCCTCCCACCTGCATTAAGATCGCAATCACCAACTGTCCCCAAAACGAGTAATAGCTTCCCGTATCCACCACGATCAACCCCGTTACGCAGGTCGCCGAAGTTGCTGTAAATAGAGCATCCACCGGACGAGTCCACACCCCTTCTTCACTAGCAAACGGCATCGCCAGCAAAATGGCACCAATGCTAATGACTGTCAAAAAACCCAAGCCAACTGTTCTGGATACGTTCATGTTCCTTACTTTAATTTGTTCAAATCAAAATTATGAGAGCAAGCAAGCGTGGGAGAATGAATAAAATTCGATCTTCCCACTCTCACGAAGGACCGAATTTCGACAGGTTCAGTTTCCGCGAAGCCGAGATCCTACTTTTTTCCTCCTAACTCTCACTCCCAAACAATCTACGAAAACTGCACCTCCCACGCTGCTTGGAAAAAGTCACGTTCGCAGAGCATAGCATAGCGATAAGCCGAACGAACGGCATCGTTGGCATCGGCAAAACTACCATAGCGATCGACCAACTGTTCTAATCGATCGACCAAAGGGGTAAATTCGTCGGAACTATAGGTTTCGATCCAGTCGCGATAATCGTGTTGGGGAATACCATTCGCTGCCAACTGCTGTCCTAGATAATTGTACAATTTCATGCACGGGGCCATCGCTGCTGCTGTCACGCCGGAACTGCTACTCCAGGCAGTGGCTTGCAAAAAATCTGTATAGCGGCGGGTGGCTACCGCTGGGGTGACCGTTTGCAGGTCGATGTTCCACTGTTCGGCATATTTTTGATGCAATTTTAACTCTTCCAATACGCCACCGGCTAGCTGGTGAAAGGTTTCAAAGCCCTCCCAATCCGGGGAATGTACTCCTGCCAAACTGTAGGCTCTGGCAAAGGATTTTAGAAAAAAGGCATCTTGGGCGACGTAGAAGGTAAAACAAACTTTCGGTAAGTCTCCCTTACCAATTCTTTGTACGAAAGGATGGTCGAGACAAGCTTGAATCAGGTCGTTGTTGTCTTGCCAGAGTTGCTGGGATAATTTCATGGTTGATTTAGCTGGTGGCATCCACAAGAATGGTTTATCTTGCATTGTTAGAGATAATCAAAATTTTGGCAAATTTCGTTGCTATAAATGGAAAAATATGACCGATACAACGCTCAACCAGCAAATTCAAAAGTTTT
>CAYZHY010000085.1:0-16613 GCA_964477525.1 uncultured Geitlerinema sp.
ACCATTGCTTCGGTTGCCCAAGGGGCGATCGCGGATATGAAATCCTAACGGAATCTTAGGGTGGGCACCGCCTACCCTTGACCCAAACAATATTTTTGGGGGAGGAAAAACCATGTGGATCTATTTTCTTGGCTGGTTTCCCATGATAGCGATCGCTATTGCCAACGCAGGGGTCCGCGAAACCTGGTACGGCCGGCATGTGAAGGAATTAACAGCCCATCAGATTTCCACCGTTTCGGGCATTTTATTGTTTTCTCTGTATATAGGCACCCTAATCTATTTGGTTCCTCCTGTTTCCACCCAACAAGCGATCGCGATTGGCAGTATGTGGCTGGTCATGACGGTAGCATTTGAATTTCTATTTGGTCGTTATGTCGCCAAACATTCCTGGAAAAAACTTTTGGCAGACTACAATATTTTGAAAGGACGGTTGTGGCTGTTGGTCTTGGTGGTTATTGCTGTTTCTCCTTATGGATTTTATCGATGGTTGTGGTAACAACGATTCGCCGTCAGTATCAATTTAAGTAAGATTGGTTGGGAGTAAGAAAAAGCCTGATGGGACGATGGACGGCTAGGGGATTGGCGATCGCAACAGCAATTTTGGTAGCCACGACCGCCGCATTGGCTACAACGGTAGATATCAAATCGCCGGTTTCTTTATTTCCCAATGTGGCGCTGCAACGCGATCGCACTTCAGATGAAGCGTTTCAAGAACGCAGTCTCGCCATTCGCCAACGGCTGGCAGATTTGGATTTAGAAGAATTGGACCGTTGGTGGCGGCGGGTAGACATTGGCGACCCTCACAAATATTTGCTACCGGTTATCGTGGCGCGGTTGAGTTTGGAAGATAAGAAAAATACGAGCCAAATTTGGCAAATTCTCCGCAATTTAGAAGAAGATAAACCAGATTTGTATCACTTTCGCAGCTATCTCGATATTCGCCTGTTTTTCCTATTTCGCGATCGCCTGCCAGAGGATATTCAAGCCATCTACCGCCAGATGGTGCAACGTCCGCGCGTATTTGAGTGGCTGGAAACGGGAACGGAAAACCATATGTACATGCACCGGCTGTCGGGATTGGCGCTGATGGATGGCAGCAATTTTCCCAATGAAGACCCGGCCACGCCAGCAACGATTGAAGGCTGGTTCCGCTCTGAGTTACAAAAGCTACTGACCGTGGGTCAGGGGGAATTTCATTCTTCGATTTACTACGGTTACAGCATCGGTGGCTTGCTCAACTTATACGATTTTGCCGAAACACCCGAACGCCGGAAACTTGCCAAAGCTGCTTTGGATTGGTTTGCTACGAATTTGGCGTTGCGCTTCAGTTGGGGAACGGTAGGTGGTGCGGAAAGTCGCGGGTTCGATCGCGAAACTTGGAACAGCGGTGCGGCGGCTGTAGCCTGGATGTGGTGGGGAGACGGTACCGATGCCGAAGCGATCGCCCGTCAAATGGATTCGGGAAATGCACGGCTAGCATTGCCCGTGGCGTTGAGTTCTTATCGGCCACCGCCGCATTTAAAGGCATTGGCACGCAAGCAGGTGAAACTACCGTTTTTACTGGAAGCCAGCCATCCGAATTATTACAGCTATCACCAAGATAATCGGTTTTGGGAACGGTTTTACGTTACCCAAGACTACAGTTTGGCAACGTTACTTAATCCGAACAAGTCCTATCGCGTGAAAGGGACGATTAATGCCCAGTATGCTACCTATAAATTGGTGGCGCGCGATCGCGAAAGTCAAAACAACGCTGTGGTGAGTTTGGGGGGAACCTATCATTCTCCCATGGCAACAGGCAGCAGTCCCGGCGATCGCTATTTGCAAGGACGCAGTGCCGTTCTATATCAATTAATTCTAAACCAAAAAGACTTACAAGCGGGGGTACCAGCGCGATCGCATTTGGTGCTTCCCAACCGCTACGGCGAACCACAACGATACGGGGATTGGTACGTATGGCAAATGGAAAATATCTGGCTGTGCGCGCGACCTTGGGGAGAAACGGTGTTTTTGAAAAATCCGGTATCTTCCGAACACGAGGACCATCAAGCCTTGGTAGCGAAAGGAAAGCGTACGGCCTGGATTACCGACATTGCCTCGGTTCGAGAGTATCCCACATTCGCACAATTGACCAAAGCACTGGATAGCACGAAAATCAGCGATCGCGATTGGCAAAGTCAAGGGAAGCTAGAATATACAGGATTGAACGGCGATCGTTTGGAGATGACCTATACGAGCGATCTTGGGCGCGTCAACAGCCAACTCTATTCCGTTGAGAATGCTGACGTACTAGACAGCCCCTATGTCCGCCAACCTCTCAACAGCGGTAAACTAACAGTAGACAATCCCCAATTGGGTCAATGGCAATTGCGCTCAACCTTGATGCAACCGCAGTGGTCTACATCTAAGTAGATGCATACCATAAATTGGTATTTTTGTCAAGCAAATACGCGCTGTAGCTATTCTCTCAATTGCAAAAACTGCTCGATCGCTTCAATGGCAGCTTCTGGGGTATCTGCGATCGCCATTCGCTGTTTAGAAAGTTTTTGGAAGAAAGCGCGGCAGGCTTCGTCTTTATTCAGCAAAATTACGGGTTTGTCGGCTTTTAATGCAAGCGCAATTTCGGAAGTTGTTCCCGCACCAATCCCACAAGCAACAATCGCGTGGGAAGATAGGACGTTGATATTATTGCGGGCATTTCCCATGCCAGTAAAAATTGCAATATCTACCGCTTCCGATACCCCAATTTCCGTTTCATCTGGTAAAACCCCCAAAGTAAGACCATTGGCTTCCTTGGCACCTCGATTGGCAGCATCCATCACCCCCATGTTGCGACCACCCGTTAGCAAAATCCAATCTTTTTGAGCGATGTATTTACCCAGTTCGTAAGCATTGTCTAAATTGGTGGTCGTGGCACCGTTTCCAGGCCCCATCACCCCGATGACAGTTTTTCTCATGACGCTTTTTTGCTTCAGCTAAGCTACCTACAAATTAGGATAAAACTTTTGCGTACATTTGCAGATGGGTGGATCGAAAATATAAATTATCCCCATTGTATCTTGAATGTCCCCACGCCCCCACGCACCCACGCACCCATGCACCCATGCCCACATCTGCCATCCCCATCCCCGATAGCACTAAGGTACAATAACTCACTGCACGGAAGTTAAGCAGAATTTTTATGACAGAAACCTACAACGTAGAAATTGTTCACCGGGGGCAAAGCTATCATTTAGAAGTTCCCGAGGATAAATATATCCTTTCCGCCGCCTACGATGCCGGCATCGACCTACCCAGTTCTTGTACTTCTGGTGTTTGTACAACCTGCTCTGCTCAAATTGTCGGTTCTGGTAGCGTCGATCAAAGCGATGCTATGGGGTTAGGACCCGAATTGGAGGAAGAAGGTTACGTATTGCTGTGCGTTGCCTATCCCCGTTCCAACTTAAAAGTTGAATCGGAAAAAGAAGACGAAGTCTACGAACGTCAGTTCAAACAACCCGATTAAAAAAAGTTAATAGGGCTTTCGCCTAGCAAAAATAGGTGTTGGTGGGCCAACAAGGAATCGTTCTGGTCTGCCAATACCTATTTTCTGGAAGCAAGCGACCGACATGGGGATTGATACAATCGAAATCAACTTTACCGATCGCTTATACCATTTGTTTGAAATATTGCAAGAGACAATCGGGGCGTTTTTGTAGGGGGCTCGCGCGTTGTGATACTACCGGAGCGATTAAAAAAATTAATACGATTTTTGTTTTTCAGAAATGGTACGAAACTTGCTCCCATCTTCTCCATCTTCCCCATCCCCATCTTAAGAACGAACAGCAATTCCGGGTGCATAAGCTTCCACCACTTTGCCGGTGCGACTACAGATTACCAATAAATAATCGCAAACTGGGCACTGGGTGCGGGTTAGCTGTCTGTTGGGAATGTAGTGGCGATAGGCGCGATCGCCACAGTTAGGACAAGGTAGCGGATAAATTAAGCGGTCCATCTTAAAACCTCTTTATATTTGACGAGTCAACGAAACAATTTTTTAAAGATCGAGTTGAATTGCTAGAAAAGCAATACCAAGAATTTTTTACTATGTAGCTAATTATAGTTTTTTTTCTAATTAGCTTCAACCTGGAATGCTATAGCGATCGCATATCGTAACCTTCGATCCCCAATGATTTTTTTTAGATTCTTTATATTTTTTTTAGGATTGAGAAAAAAACCTTTACATTAAAAATCAAAATAAAAAAAATGTGGTTATGAAGCGTGTTTTCAGAGTTGTTTTCGGAAGTTGCGGCAACTTGGCTAGCCACTACGTAGATAAAATGACGACGCTCTCGATGTTATATATAAAGTTCGATAAAACAATTTCTGGTATGGTAGAGGTCGGATAGCACAATGTTAGGGCACAATGGCTAGAGTCCAAATTCTTGCCTACCCAATGCTAGCGATCGCGAAGCCTGGAAGCGGGAGACGGCATCTTGGAATCCGATCGCCTTTGCTCCTCTCTCGATTAGCAACCGGCTCCTAGTATACGAAAGTTGGCATGTTCCTCGTGCAAGAGTTACCCTTGATGGGAAACTTACCCAACTCAACCCTTGTGCCTTCTTGAACTCCTTTCGAACCATCCACCGATTCCGTTAGCTGTACTTTAGCCATGGCTCCTGAGAAGATCCTTGTCGTTGACGACGATCCGGCAGTTCGGAATTTAATTCATCGCTTCTTGAGCAGACAAAACTATGAAATGGAGTCTGCTGAAGATGGCAAAACTGCCATGGAGATTTTTAACAAAATGAACCCCGATTTGGTCATTCTAGACCTAAACCTACCTGACATTAGTGGCTACGAACTGTGCCAGCAAATGCAACGCGAAACCGGCGTTTTCATTCTCATGTTAACCAGCCGCACGGATGAAACTGATAAGATTCGGGGATTTGCTCAGGGAGCAGATGATTATATAACCAAACCTTTTAGTTTAATGGAGTTAGGAGCCAGGGCCGGTGCCATTCTCAAACGCCAGCGCAGCGTAGCTCCCTCAGAAGAAACGCCCCTTACCTATAACAATTTGGTTATCGATCCCTCCCGTCGCGAAGTAACCCTCAACGGCGAAATGCTGAGTTTAACAGCTCTAGAATTTGATCTGCTGTACTTCTTAGCCAAAACCCCCGGTCGCGTCTGGCGGCGTTCGGAACTAATTCAAGAGGTGTGGAACTACGATTACGTCGGCGAACCAAGGGTTGTAGACGTACACATCGGGCAAATTCGCCGTAAAATCGAACCTGACGAAAAATCGCCATCGTGGATACAGACCGTACGGGGTGTAGGGTATAAATTTGAAGCACCAGATACCACTGAGACAACCCAGACAAAAGAAGAAAAATGAATCAACTTCTTGACTCTTTCATAAAAGGGATGGCGAACAGTCTCCTTTTCGGAAGTTATAGTTGGTTGCTGGTGGCTTGTGCTTCTCCTACACAAAACGGTCAAACCCAAATTACCGTGGCGGCAGCTGCCTCCCTAAGCGATGCCTTTACCGAAGTTGGTAAGAGCTTTGAAGCCAATCATGGAGCGATCGCGGTAGACTTTAATTTTGCGGCTTCCGGCACCCTACAACGTCAAATCGAACGAGGCGCTCCCGCCGATGTTTTTGCCAGTGCTGCCAACCAACAGATGGATGAACTGAAAGAACAAGACCTGCTGCTTGCCGGTAGCCGACAACGCTTTGCTCGCAATCAAATAGTGGTCGTAGTGGCTGGCCATACCAACTCAGACATCGACGAACTCACCGATCTAGCCAGCAATGACATCCAGCGCATCGCCATTGGCAACCCTGCTACGGTTCCCGCTGGTGCTTACGGCCAAGCTGCTTTGGCATCGGTAAATCTCTATCAATCCCTCAGCGACAGGGAAAAACTCGTTTTTGGGGAAAACGTGCGCCAGGTACTCACTTACGTAGAAAAAGGGAACGCTCCCGTAGGTATTGTCTATGCCACCGATGCCACTATTACCCCCAATTTGGAAGTAGCGGTGAGAATTTCCCCGCAGCGTTCTGGCGATATCGAATATCCCATCGCCATTGTCAAGCAAAGTCAAAACCCAGAAGCTGCTCAAACTTTTATTGATTTTGTTACCAGCTCCCAAGGTCAAGAAATTTTGCAGAGCTACGGTTTTCTGACCAAAACCAACGAGTAATTCTCGATCGCATCTGAACCTGGTTATGCTTGCAGATACTCGGCAACCCGAGGTGCCAGTTCGTAGCCGCGACGAGCGCAATCTCCCATAGCTACCCCATCGCTATAGTTGCTGCACACAAACAATCCCGGTAGCGATCGCACGCCCTCTTCAATCACCGCCAGCCTTTGGGCATGACCGATATTATACTGGGGAATGGCTCGTTTCCACAAACGCACCGTTAATACCTTCGGGTCCTTATCTTCCCGTAGCAGCGTTTGACGCAAATCGCGATGCACAATTTGGGCAATTTCTTCCTTATCTAAGGTAGCAATTTCTGGGTCCGTAGCACCGCCAATAAAATTAATTAACAGTTCCCAGCCTTCCGGTGCCCTTCCAGAAAACAAACTGGAAGACCAGATGGTGCCTAATGTTCTAATTCCCTGACCTCTGGGAATCAAATTTCCAAACCCATGCAACGGCTGTTTGAACGCATTTTTGGGATAACCCAACACCACGCATGCTACCGGCGGATAGGGAATATTTTCCAATGCTTCAATGCCACGCAACTGCTCTGGGGTAGGATGGGGATAGGATTTGAGCAATTCCGCCGTTACGTAAGCCGGTGTTGCCAAAACCAGCGATCGCGCTTCCACCTGTTTGAAACCTTCTGGTGTGGAAAAATCCACCAAATAATTTTGATTTGGGCTTTTAGAAATGCTTTTTGCCTGCCAGTTTACCTGCACCCGCGAACCCAATTTCGCCGCTATGGCTTCTGGCAACGATTGCAAACCCCGTTGAAACGAACCCAGCTGACCCCGTTCGGTTTTTGGCAAAGTAGGATCGACCGTCTCTTTTTTCTTGGCTGGTGCCTGTCGCCGCGACAAAATAGCACCCGCAACCAAACTTCCTCCCACCTTTTCCAAACGAGCAATTCTGGCAAAGGCAGAACCAGCTTCCAAGCGATCGGGGTTGCCAGCATATACACCAGAGGTAAACGGTTCTACCAATTTTTGCAAAACTTCTCCCCCCAGATGGCGGCGAATAAACTGAGAAACCGTTTCTGGTTCGCTACTCACCTGTGGCGGTACAAATCCCAACGCTCCCAACAACGCGCGTAGTTTGCCCACAGGGCTTAAAATCGGGGAAGTAACGGCACTTGGCGGACTGCCTGGCAGTGCAATTAATCTCCCTTGCCAGTAAACGTAGCGCGGCAAACGGCGATCGGCGAGTACCAGTTCGTCTTTCAATCCCACATCAACAGCGAGTTTCAGCAGTTCTGGCGTGGGGGAGAAACTGTTGGGACCTTCTTCGTACAAAAAACCATCGCTGGAAGCACTGGTGACGTTTCCCCCGACTCGAGGTTGGCTTTCCGCTAGCAAAATCTTGTCCACAGGACGATCGCGGTTGGTTAAAGCATGTGCCACGCTCAAACCGCTTATGCCACCACCGACAATTAAAGTATCCACAAATAGGGGCGATGGTTCGTTTTCGTGTTCCTCAATGGCAGTCATAGTGTTTCTTATTTGAGCTTTTTCTTGTTGGCTGGTTTTTCCTTAACTGGAGATTTCCCCCCGATCCACCACCGGACCAAAAACAATGGATGGTAGACATTTGGCATAGCCTTTGCAGGTCGTACCTCGAAAGCCGATCTACGGATGCCTTTCCCATCTACCATCCAGTGCTGACGACGGTAGGGACAGTTAAGCCAGAGTTGCCCCTACTAGGATACCAGAAAACGAGTTAAGCCGAACGTTGAAACAGAGCTTCCAGATACACCCGCGCTGCTTGGCGATGGTTTTGGGAAGTCTCGGAAGTATCGCTATCGCCATTTTGAAGCAAAAATAGAGAGAGCGCCGCAGCAAACACGCGGTCTTGGTCCCAATCGGGATGGTTTTCTAAATAGGCCGTTAGGGATTCGTGCAGCTCTTCAGGAATTTCTGCCAGGATGCTGACTTTCATAAGCACTCCTTACGTATCAAAGACCCGCTTGGGGGTGGATAACTCCATCACAAGTCATTGTTCCCGCCACCAAACCATCGCTCGCTTTGGAACTGCCGACGTTTGAGAAACTGGTTTCGGGGACTCTCGGAAATGGGGGATTGACCATAAAATCCCGATACATCCCTACTTTCCACAAGGGCATAGCGAATAGCCATTCGCGAAGCGTCTCCCAGTTTCTCCGTCGTTTTTTGGCGCTGGGAACCTTTCCCCAATCCGCGCGAACATCTCTCCAAATCCGGGATGAACCGTTTTGGAACTTTGGGGACTTGCGTGCGTTGACGATTTATTGTGCGCTATCTGGGGGTGGGTTTGTCAATGTTGCAAATTGTTAAATACTGCCATTAAGACAGCATTTCCTTCATTGCTAGCAACGCATTGATGGGAGTTTTAGCAACGGCAGCGTTACATAAGTTCATAAAGTGGCGGTGTTGTATTTAGCCGCCGCCAAAATCCACAAAATTACCAAAAACCCCGATCCCACGGACCAACTTTGGGGAAAACTGTTGCCAACTTGTGGAAAACTAGGGTCAAACCTGTGGAAAATGTGTGGAATCTTTGGGGAAAAGAATGGAATTTATGAAGAATTGTAAATTTACGCCTTCCCGGGAAGCGGCGCTGTTATATCCCGCTTTTCGAGGGGAATTTAGCTGCTTGTTCCTGAATGGTAGCGCTTTCCAATCGGGCATCCAGTGCAGATGTTTTCAAACTATCCCTATGCGATAGAACTTTTGCAATTTTTCCTGATGGCGTTCCAACAAAGTTCCAATAAAGGTAATTGAAAGGACAAGCATCTTGGCCAAAACACTTTTTCAGATGGTACTGACAATCGCTACAATAATAGAATTTTTATTTATATAATTTGCAGGGCAGCATAGGGTTTCAAAGCGATCGCGCTGCCATCGGCAAACAACCCCATTACCTTAGTTTGCATCATCCAATCGTATCGCAAGCAATTCATATCTGTTTTTTGGCTATCCCAGAAAAAATCGGGCAGCGCATGCGTATGTTGGAACTGATTCAAATTAGATTTATCGATATCCCAGCTTTGATAGCCGCCGTGCATGTATTTCCGCCAGCCCAAAATTTGGCGAATCAATCTCTAAACGCTGTTTGGAGGCAATTTGCGTTCGTCATAAGCCTATTCGGCAGCGCAAATGACTTCCATGGGATGAGCAGTCCGATATTTAAATAAACGGAAAGCAAGGAATGTCACTTGGTGGATTCCCCAGTTACCATGGCATTTTGGTAAGGACCAAACGTCGGCAAAATTTCCGCCACCAAGCGATCGCAAATTTGCCATGCCTGTTCTATCGTCACCTCCCAGCGAAACGGTTCTGCTCGATCCTAGGTACCGAAAGGAAGCTGTTTCACCCCATCGATAACGGATTGGGTTATATCGTCGGGAATGAATCCTAAAAAATTGGGCGTTTGCAGGAATTTTCCTTTTTAAGGAAATGGTATGACTAGCTAAAAAGGGGCGGGCACCTCTACTGTACTGCCCACCCGGCCAACTCCGATCCATCAATAGAGTTGTTTACTTTTGGCTTTTACTTAACAGCCTTTTGCAGTCCTGCTTGTACGTCTTCAGGCAGGAACACTGCATACATACCGCGCAAATCGCCTACTTCAAAATTGAAGGCTAAATCTTCAGGATATCCTTTTTTCACGAAATCGGGACGAGACTCGGCATCGCCGTGGCAAGCCAAACAAGCTGGTTCCACATTAATGCGACGATAGTAGCGCAAGCCAGGTTCTCCGTGCAGCTCTTCTTTTTGCCAGTAAGAAATTAAATTGGGATTCTCGCGAAAAGCATCGAGAGCTTCTTGAGCTTCTGGGGTAGCCGGAGCGTGGTCGGGATTGCGGTACTTATCAGCAACTTGTTTAACATTCCAGATATTTTCTTGGCTCAGTTGCTTGGCGCGTTTGCCCACAGGGGCGCAGACTTCTTTCATGGTCTGCATGGTGGGCTTGCCTTCCATATCTTCAATAGTAGAAGCCAACTGAGAGCGCATTTGGTCGAGAGCTTCCATTTCCCGGGCAATCTTGCCAATTTCTTCGGGATTGGGAGGGGTTTGGGTTTGGGCTTGTACCGCAGCAGGCGAACCCAACCACAGGAAAAAGGCAGCGGGCAGTACAAACAGCAGGCGAAGGAAAGATGCAAACATAGTCAACCTCATTGGTAATACTAGGCGGCACTGGATTGCTCTTAAACTACATTACTGAATAAATATAAAACTGTATAGGCAGAAAACCCACCCATCAAGTTCGGTTGCATCTCCTATCGTACTAACATACCGTCTTTGATTTTTTCTGGGGGATTGAGAACCACGCGATCGCCTTTTTGTAGACCAGAGAATACTTCAACTTGACCTTCTTCTTGAGCCCCAGGGGTAATTTTTGCAAACTGTGCTTTACCATCAACTACTTGATAAACACCAGTAAGGCCCACACGCTCTACCACAGCCTCTTGGGGAACCACCAACGTTTCGATATCCCCAGATTTTTGCAAGCGTATGCGACCGAACATCCCCGGCATCACATTTTGTGTGGGTTCGATCGCGATTTTTGCCTGAAAACTGCGGGAGTTGGGGTCAGAAGCAGAAACAATCTGGTCTACCGTACCGGCAACCGTATCGTTAATAGCATCAATTTGCACGTCTATATTTTGACCGACCCGAATGCTATCGATGAGGGATTCGGGAACCTGTACGGTAAACCACAAGCGATCGATTCTTTCAATGGTAACAATGGGCTGTCCTAAAAACTCGCCCACCATGGAGCCGACAGCAGCGTGTTTTTTGGTAATGACACCATCAAAAGGAGCCACCACCCGACCGTAATCCAAATCGGCTTGGGTTTGTTGCACCTCAGCTTGGGCTGCTTCTACCTGCGCCTGAGCTTGTTCGACTTGAGCTTGGGCTTGTTGCATTTGAGCATCTGCCTGGTCAATGGCAGATTTTGCTTGTTCCATATTGGCTTTAATCTGCTCGATCCGCGCTTGGGTCATCTCTACGCGGGTATTGGCATTATCCAGGCGGTCTTGGCTGACCACACCCTGTCTGGCCAAATTCTGCATCCGTCGTTGGTCGAGCTTGGCATTTTCCAAATCGGCTTGGGCTTCTTGCAGTTTGGCTTTGGATTCTTCAAGTTTGGCTTGGGCTTCGTTTTTCTGAGACTGGGCGTTCAGTTTGGTGAACTGTGCCATGGAAACCGCCGATTGAGCTTGGGAAATACCAGCTTGAGCTTGATTTTGCCGTGCTTGAATGCTTTCCACATCAACCGTAGCGATCAAATCGCCGGCGTTAACCAAATCGCCCTCATCGACGTTTAGCTGTTTGATGCCACCGGTAACGCGACTGCTGAGGGTAACCTTATCTACAGCTTCTACGCTTCCGGTGAGAACGCGCTGTTGCACCGTTTTATCGACGGTGACTTGACCCGTATCCACGGAAATGGTTTCTGGTTCTTGTTGGGCAACGGCTTTACCAGAGGTACTGGGGGTACGCACGTTGTTGGCAAACCACCACCACCCACCGCCTACGGTTAGCAAGGTCATTAAGGCAACAAACCCGAGTTTGGGGCTTTGCCACCAGATTTTTTGTCCGTTTAATGGATGTAGTAAAGAACTACTCATAGTTACTTCCTCTGTTGTCGGCACCGCTACCGCTGTTGGGTAGCTATCAACTGTGGCAGAAAATTGGGAAAATCATTGGTCATTTGTCCTTTAGCGGTACAGGAGGGTTTTCCCAACTCCTGTCCCTTCTCCATTCGTTTGTCCCAGTATTTAGGAAGGTTGGGAGGAGTCTGGGTTTTGACGTGCTCTCATGCATAGGGTTAGCAAGTCCGGGTCGATGACTCGGTAGTACCGGCAGACCCCCACGCGACGACAAGCCACCACACCGGCATTTTTCAGCAAATGCAAGTGTTTGGATACGTTGGCTTGGGATAAACCAGTGCGATCGCAAATTTCTTGTACCTTGCATTCGCCATTGCAAATAACAGATAAAATTTGGAGGCGACTCGGTTCGCTCAAGATTTTGAACCGATTGGCCAAGTTTTCTAGTTCGTGGGGTTCCAGAGCAAGATCCATACGCATTCACCTATCCAGGTAACTTGTTTTTTGGGAGTAGAGAATAGGCAATAGAGAGTAGAGATTAACAGCCGAACTATGTCGGTGTCTGAAATCTAATCTCTATTCCCTAGTCCCTAGCCTCTATCCCAAACTGAAAAAAAACCGTGATTTTAGGATTTGGAGGCGAATGCCTGATTGCCAGTTGCCCGAGTCGAGTCTAAGGGTTCTACCAGCGACAAGCCCATAAATCGCAATCCCCAGCGCTCGAACCAAGGTACAGCCAGCCCGTATTTCATTTTGGTCATGAAGAAGGTTTCAAAAGCGGTTTTCGACCAGCTGACCCATTTGCCGCGTTTGGTGATGGCACGACGGCGTTTTCCGGTTTCTGGGTCGGGTAGCACTGGGTCGGCAATAAATACAATGCCGGTGTCGCCAAAATCGGCAATGCAAATGGCTTCTAGGGTGGGTTGCACGGGTTGGGCTTTGCTGGCACCCAGTTTAATGGCAATGTTGTGGGCGGCTGCCATGCCCATGGCTTCGGTCATTTGCCCGGTTTTGGGTACGCCCACCGGTAGCGGGGTTTTTTCGGGTGGGTTGATTTCGACAATCACGCCGGCACTGTAGACAGATTCGTATTTGGGATGCTGGTAGGTGTTGGTAACCGGTACGAATCCTTTGGGGTTGGTGAGTTCGGGAGCTTCCCGCAAAAAGCTCGGTCCCCGGAATGGCGGCAGCAACATGGCGTATTTAAAGGGAATTTGTTCGCCGCTGGCTAGTTCGATGGTTTCCGGGTGAATTTGGGTGATGGCGGTGTTGGGGCGCACTTCAATATCTTTGTTTTCTAACAGGTCGGTGACCAGTTCGGCGGAGTTGGCCATGCCACCGATGCCCAGGTGCCCGACGTGGGGTTCTGGGGTGACGAAGGTGATGGGCACGCGATCGCGCATTCCCTTACGGCGCAAGACGTGGTCGGCGAGTAGGGCAAATTCATAAGCCGGTCCGAAACAGCTCGCTCCCGGAACAGCACCCACGACGATGGGACCGGGGTCTTGCAGGAAGTTTTGCCAGGCTTCCCTAGCCATCAAGGCGTGGTGGGGCGTACATACGGATTGGGTATAGCCGTTTTCTGGTCCCAAGCCGGAAATGGCATCGGTGGCTAGTTCCGGACCAGTGGCAATGACGACATAATCGTATTCCAGGGTTTGTTCGCCGGCGACTAGGGTTTTGTTTTCCGGATCGATGTGGTTGACTTGGCTGTGAATCCAGTCGATGTTACGCCCTTTCAGCAGTTTCCCTACGTCTAGCTGCACCTGTTCTAGGGGGGTAAGGTCGAAGGCGACCCAAGGCATCGACGGTATAAAGGTAAAATTGGGCTTGTCGGAAATTAAGGTAACCCGGTGTTGGCGAGGTAGAATATGCCTGAGTTCGTAGGCTGTTGGCAATCCTGCCAATCCAGCGCCAATAACTACAACGTGTGCCATGTTTCTATATCCTCTTTATATTTTGATTCGGCAATCGGTATTTTTTCGAGGGTTGCTGGTACCAAAGCAACTCTCGATGTTCGATGTCTTTATTATACTATAAAACTAAATAGTTATAAAAGCAATCCACCAAAACCAATTCTAGTAGTGAATAGAAAAAATCTCTGTACGATTGAGCAGAAATGAAAGCGATCGCATACCAAACTCTCGTAGAGGCTAAAATCTCTGCCATGGGTGGCTTATACGGAATCCGAGCACAGACCCGAAAAATAACTCCTTCGACAGGCTCAGGATCGACCCGCCTCAAAACTTCCTGTAGTCTCCTTCCCCCTCTTCCCCCTCTTCCCCCTCTTCCCCCTCTTCCCCCTCTTCCCCCTCCTTGATATAAAATGTGGTTTTTTACATGTCGGATTTGGTATCAGTTCCAATGCTAGAGAGAGAGTTAGCCAAATAATATTATATATATATAACTAAATAGTAAATATTGCGCCTTCATCCTAGCATACCTGCCTCAACCCACCAACAACAGAGCAACGCCAGCCACTTCAGTCACAGAAGTTCACCAGTTTGTTATCGTATAACTAAAAATACAGCCGCGATCTAGTAAATACTAGCTTAGGATTTGTTGTTACGGTCCCTCGCCGTAGCATTTGCCATCCCCTTGCAGTTCCTCAGCTACTAGCCAACATTCGTTTGATAAAACCTTTTAAATGTCTCTTTAGTTACAACCTTTCTCAAAAGTGTCTATGATTGTTCAACTCAACGATCGACAACAACAAGTTCTCTGGGCTACCATACAGCATTACGTAGCCACAGCAGAACCTGTAGGTTCCAAAGCCCTGGTCAACGAATACAATTTAAGTGTCAGCCCAGCAACCATTCGCCATGCTTTCTCCTTGCTAGAGAAATCAGGTTTACTGTACCAACCCCATACCTCTGCCGGGCGGGTTCCTTCCGACTGGGGATATCGCGTGTATGTCGATCGCCTGATGCAACCAGCCGCCGAACAAACCAAACGCCAGGTCGAAAACCTACTTTCGCAAAAACTCAACTGGTCGGAAAGGGATTTTGAAGCCGTTTTGCAAGGTGCGGCCCAAATTCTTTCTACCCTCAGCGGTTATATTACCCTAATCACCATGCCCCACGGACCGACTGCTTGCTTGCGTCATTTGCAGTTGGTGCAAGTGGGACCGCAGCGAGCCATGTTGGTGGTGGTCACTGACTCCTACGATACGCAATCGACTCTGGTGGATTTGCCCGTTGCCCCAGAAGAAGAAATTCCCGATGCCGATACCATTGACCGGGAATTGGAGATTCTGTCCAATTTTCTGAACAGCCAACTGCGAGGACAACCTTTAAATAACTTGCCAGAGTTGGATTGGAGCGAACTCGATCGCGAATTTCAGCGGTACGGCAATTCTTTGAAAAACCTGCTATCGGAACTTTCCCACCGTTTGTACAACCCACCCATGACCCGGATACTGATTGGTGGAGTTTCGGAAGTGTTGCGGCATCCCGAGTTTTCCGAACTGCAACAGTTGCAAGCCTTGCTGCATTTGCTGGAAGACGAACAAGACTTGCTTTGGCCGCTGATTTCCGATTGGCCAGAAAGCGAAAGCCAAGACAAACGGGTCAACATTCGGATCGGTTCCGAAAATCCCTTAGAACCGATCCGCAACTGTACCTTGGTTTCGAGTACCTATCGCCAAGGAAGTTTGCCCGTAGGCAGCGTTTGTTTTCTCGGACCAACGCGGATGCGTTACGAAGACGCGATCGCAATGGTGGAGTCAACGGCGGATTATTTTTCCTCCATTTTCTCCTAACCTAGGGTGGAACCGTTCCATCCCCACATGTAGCCTTGAGCATCCGCAAATTCGATATAGACGCGATTTTTGGCCACGCCGAGTTGGTTTTCCACGCGATCGCAAAAATCCTGGCTCATGGCTTTGGTTTGGTCGGGTTTCATGCTACCTACGCTTTTGACTTCCAGGTAGCAAACAGGTTCGGTAGTTCCTGCAAAGGTCATGGGAATATCATCTTCAAAAGAGGTCATCACGAAAGACTCTGGTTTGCCGATGTGGCTAGCCAGACTCGATGATAGATCTTTGAGCATGGATTCTACTTTCGAGCGATCGCTCACATTGGCCGACGTTTGAACTTTCAGTAAAGGCATTGTTTCCTCCTTTCATGTGCCAACCCACGAGCTATTTTAGCCGCCATATTGCCATCCGGTACTTTCCAACAGCAACGGTTCGCCATCGCGATGCAAACCAGCGGCAACGACTTCGCCAACAAACACCGTATGGTCGCCATGTTCCACGCTACCAACCACGCGGCATTCTACATATCCCAGAGAATCGGAAATAATCGGACATCCCGTTTCTCCTTCGTAAAATTCCATATCGGCGAACTTGTTGCCCACCCGCTGTTGGGGTTTGAAGAACTTCTGGGCAACCTCTTTTTGGTTGGCTTCTAAAAAGGTTAGAGAAAAGACACCGCTATTTTTAATCTTTTCGTGGGAACCCGACTTGGTATTGACGCAGTTGACCACCAGCGGAGGCTGAAAAGAAGCCTGCATGACCCAGCTAGCGGTAAAACCGTTCATTTCCTCGCCATCGCGAACGCCACAAATGTACAAACCGTGGGGAATTTTACGGAGTATGGTTTTTTTCGCCTGTTCGTCTAACAAGGATGTACGTTCCTCCAAAACTTCTCAATGTTTAGTAGTGTAGCAAGGGCACCGAAACCAAAACTAGGTCTAGAAATGCAATAGCCTGTTTGTATCAACCCGAGGGTGGGTGCGTGGGTGCGTACCGAGCCTGGGAGATTGGGAGCCTGGGAGATACAATTGGTTGTTTTATCCGACGCCCCCATGCCCCGATGCCCTGATG
>CAYZHY010000086.1:0-16480 GCA_964477525.1 uncultured Geitlerinema sp.
TGATAATGCTTCTAGCGAAAAGGCGGAAATAGAAAATTTACATTTTATATAAAAAATGTCCCACATGGACAGCGATCGCCAACTCCATCGCCAAATTTCTCGCCAAGTTTCTGGTTGTTTTCCGTCCCCATTTCATGCTGGAATGTATGGGAACTGCTGCCCACCGACAGGGGTCAATTGTTTTGTATGTAGTAATGTAGATCTGCTGGGGTTTCTCAACCCTTCAAAGAACCAACCAAAAGCAGTCACAACAGAGACCATCACCAAACCAATATGCCAACTTCTGCCCGTCCCAAGTTCCAAAATAGACTGCGTCAAATAGGGATTTACAGCCTTTGTAGCGGATTGCTAGTCGCGCTACCCACAGCAACCCTAGCGCGTGAGGTGGCACCAACTTCCATCCTGGCACAAGCCGATGCCTTGACCAACAATCGCCAGGTAGCCGAACAGCTTTACGGTAGGTGGGAAGCCCAAAACTCAGCCAACAACGGCATGACCTTAATTATCACCAAAGTTGGCAAATTGTACATCATTCTCCAAGAATCAGATCCCATTGCCCTGGAATTTAGCTATAGCATCAACCCCAATCCCGACCCCATGGAACTAGACGTTCAAGTTGGAGAAGGAGAAACCGTACAAACCATTTTCGATCTCACCCCAGACGGTCAATTAATCGTACAACTAGCAGGAACCAACCCCGGTGAATCCCGACCCACGAGTTTTACCCCCAACGCCACCAAGTTCCGCCAAGTTTCCCAAGAAACGGAACTACCGCAAGGTATTTCGATTTACAATAGCGAAGGTCCTACCCATAAAACCCGACAAACCGAAGGCCAAGAATATTTGCGCAGCCTCAATCAAGCGCAAAAAACCTACCATATTGACAACAACCAATTTGCTACCGAACTAGACGCTTTATCGGTAGAGGTTCCACCAACCACGGAAAACTACCGCTACAAAATTACCGAAGCTCAAAATCCCGAAAAACAAATCGTTATGACCGCAACTGCCCAGCAAGACGATTTAAAAAGCTATACAGCAGCAATTTTTGTGGTTACCGACGATAGCGGTTTTACCAGCAGCGTGGCTGGCATCTGTTCTACTCAAGAACCTTCGCAAACACCACCACCTGCACCAGAACCACCGGCGGATGTTACTGGTACCATTCAATGTGTTGGTGGTTCCCAGTTGGTAGAAGTATCCAACCCGGAACAATAACCTCAGAGCTTGCTTGTCGGAATTGTAGCGTTTTTTTATGAGTAACGATTGGTTAATTTCGGCGCGAGCGGAATATACACCCAGCTTTATTTCGCCCAACTTACCGTCTAAATTTTTTGATGCCAGCCAACAGGAAGACCCCCCGCTCAAATTGGGAATTTTGGCATCCGGTAGCGGTAGCAATTTTATCTCCATTGCCCAAGCGATCGCAGCTAGGCAACTCAACGCCCAAATCCAAGTCCTTATTTACAACCAACCCGAGGCCAAGGTGGCAGAACGCACTGCCTTGTGGAACGTTCCCACAGTTTTCCTAGACCACAGGCAATACAAAGTCCGGGAAAAATACGATGCCCAACTTGTGGACACCCTCAAACAACATCAAGTGGAGTGGGTAATTATGGCAGGGTGGATGCGGATTGTTACCCCTGTGCTTTTAGAGGCTTTTCCCAATCGCGTTTTAAACATTCATCCTAGCTTGCTGCCCAGTTTTCCCGGGATTCGTGCCATCGAACATGCATTAGAAGCGGGCGTAACTATTACTGGCTGTACGGTTCACTTCGCTGCTGTGGAAGTAGACAGCGGACCGATTTTGTTACAAGCGGCCGTACCGGTTCTACCCGGGGATACGCCCGAAACCCTGCACCAACGGGTACAGGTCCAAGAACACAAAATTTATCCCCCCGCGATCGCATTGGCTGTAGCTAAAGAAGCTCACCAGGCATCTCGTTAGTGGCAGCCTAGGATTGTTGTTGGCTTTGCGATCGCTTCCAAAGAATGCTAGAAACGGAGTTGGTGGTAATATGGGCCACAATCGGCACCAGCAAATTCCCGGTTAGCAAAGCACCGCCACCTAGCAACAAACCAACCACCGTTGCCCACACCGTGTAGGGCCACTGTTCCCTTCCTAGCAAATGCAAGATCCCAAAACAAAAACTAGAAACCACCACAGCCACGGCATCCAAGCCGAACGCTGAAATCATAACGCCGCGAAACAACAGTTCTTCGCTCAACCCGGGCAACAATCCCAACCAAATTAAATCGGACCAGGTGAGGGGTTTGAGAATAAATTGTAAGTATGTGGCCGCACTGCGGCGGTAAGCCGGCCAAATTTGATAAACAACCGCGCTAGCTAGGGTAATGCCACCACCAAGTCCCAAGCCTAGCAAAGCACCTTCAATAGTGACGGTCACTGGCAGCAAGGAAACGTTTCCCAAATACTGCCACAGTTTGGCTGCCATCAGTAGCAAAGCAGCTGTCACGCCCATGGCTACGAGCACTTGGGTGCGGGTTAAAGGTTCTAGTTCTGGTTGAGGCGTTCGTTCAGTCACCGATCTTCCGATAAACAACACAAAGGAGAAATTTCTGGTCTGAGAGCATCCGTGCTTATCCCGGCACGGTGGGCAGCCAAGGCCCCGACGGCTTCTAAATACGATCGCACGCGAGTGGCGGCTATGCCTAAAGCTTCGGGAGGTACGTTGGTAGCGGTGCGATTGTCCTCTACTGCGATCGCGTGGGTTTCCCTCTGACACAAACTTAACATAGCGCTTCCACCAAAAGCGCGATCGGGTAAGACAATGGCATTCACCTGGCTAGCCCAAATGCTTTCTGGCATGGGAATTGCTTCTGCTGCCTTGGGGAGAACAAACTGAGGAGCGCGACTCAATCCCACCAAAACACTGGGAAAGAAGGTATATCCCAATTCTTCAGCAGCAGCGCGCGGGGAGATATTGGGGTCGAGGGGCAATGCCTGTAAAGCTGGTGCATGGGCGCAAGGGATGCGGAAAGTACGCACCAGCAAATGGCTGATAATGGCTTCCGCCCCCGCTAGTGCGTCTACACCTTGCCCTTGGCGATATTGCTGTAGGGTTTCGTTGGCTGGGTCTTCGTCGGGAAAACGAGCTACCACAGCCATGGCATTGACACCAACGTCGATCAGCTTTTGGGCAGCTCGCAACAAGCTGTCTGGATGCCCCAAGTTGCCCCAGGAAGCACCAGAAGCAGCGGTTTTCAGTTCTACTTCTAAAGGGACATCGGTGATGGTGTAGTCGGTAATGTGAAGTCCCAAGGTGGCCCGCGTTGCCTGTGCTGCCTGAATGTGGCGCAACCGCAGGTCTGGTTCGATACCGCTATCGAGTATGAAGCCGATGCGGTTTTGGTGTACCGGTTGCAATCCCCACGCACCAGCGGCAAATCGGTCCAATCCGTACCCTTCGACGTAGAAAAGATGGGGTTGATTCCAGTAAAGCTGTGCCCCATTGAGAACGTTGGGATGGGTGATGACCCGGTCCGCTACTTGTCCGATGGCGCGAACGACGCCAATGGCATCCCCAGCATAGCCGCCAATGGCAGCACCCGTTCCTGTAGGAACGATGAAAACAACGGTGTATGGATGTTCCCTCACTGGGCGATCGCTTCCTTACTGTTGGCGCACGACGACGGCTTCTACTTGGGCTCGATCTCTATCGCGATCGACGTTGGTAATTGCCCAACGCAACGGTTCTCCACGTTTGTTTAGTTCGGCTTCGATTTCTTTTTGCAAGTTCTCTGGTTGCTCTTGCACGTTGATTTCGGCTTCGATGAAATGGGTCGTCATGACCAATCCTTATCTTTTCGGCTACAGGTTTTCATATTGGTTTTATTGTACCGGTTTTTGGTGTCGCGATCGCACCAAAACTTCCTCGAAATTCTTAAAAAAAGAGGAGTCCCAGTTTGTTTTTAACCCAAGTTTTGGTTTATAATAACTAAAAGGGGGAGGAGAAAGTTTTATAACTAAAAAAGATTCTATTACCCCTTTTAGTTTTAGATTAGCAAAACACCATGAAAACTGCCACTAATTGTTATATTTTGAAACAATCTCCTTCCAAAAAGCTAGGAATTACGCGTGCGTAGCTGACCGCAAGCGGCATCGGCTTCCAAACCGCGAGAATAACGAACGCTGACGGCAACGTGGCGTTCTTGCAAAGCTTGTTGGAACAGGTCAATGCGGCGTTGGTCGGGGCGTTGGTAAGAGGCTTCCGGAATGGGATTGTAAGGAATTAAATTAACGTGGCACTGAAAGCCGCGCACGAGTTTTGCCAGTTGTTCCGCATGTTCGGGGCGATCGTTGTAGTCAGCCAGCAAAGTATATTCAAAACTAAGTCGCCGCTTGGTGATTTGGACGTACTCGCGGCATTCTTGCATTAACTCGTCAATGGGATAGTGTTTGGCGCTGGGGATGAGTTCCTGGCGCAGTTTTTGATTGGGCGCGTGCAAACTAACCGCTAGGGTGGCTTGGAGTTTTTCCTGGGCAAGCTGGCGAATGCGATCGCGAATGCCCACCGTAGAAATGGTCAGCGCGCGCGCACCAATCCCCACATCCTGATTGAGACAGCGTACCGCCGGCAAAACCGCTTCTACATTGAGCAGTGGTTCTCCCATGCCCATAAACACCACATGAGAAACCCGGCGACCCAAATCTTCCTGTACGGTCAACACCTGATCGACAATTTCGTGGAGTTTAAGATTGCGCTGAAACCCACTTTTGCCCGTGGCACAAAAATCGCAAGCCATGGCACATCCCACCTGAGAAGAAACACAAACCGTCAAGCGTTTTTCCGTAGGCATACCCACCGTTTCCACCACTTGACCGTCGTCAAGTTGCAGCAAATACTTCACCGTATCGTCGGGGGCTACCGAACGGTGGAAAATCTGCGATCGCCCCACCGGCACATCAGCAATTTCCGCTCGCCATTGTTTGGGAAATACGGTAATATCGGATAAAGAATGGACGCCTTTTTCATAGAGCCATTGATGGAGCTGCTTGGCGCGATAGGTAGGTTGTCCTTGTTGCTGGATCCATTCCTGCAATTGGCTCAAAGACATGCCCAAAAGCGGTTTTTGGGCTAGATCGGGTTGCTGTTGGTTGGATGGTAATTGGGAAGCAGAGGAAGTAACAGAATTCATAAGAAATAATGTAATAACGCAAAAACTACTTAAAGAACCAAATCAAATTCGTGCTGGATGGCTGGAAAATCCGATAGCGTCCAGCCTTTTATTGTAGCGAAAGGTTTGCTGCCACGGCTACTACAGTTTTTTGCGATCGCAGCCAAAAAAAGGAAAAGATTGCCTGTTGCGTTATAATTGCCAATTAGTTATATAATAAAATAACGGAATAAAGACGAATAGATACGGTCAAAGTGGACCCTATCCCAGATGAATTGCTATGTCTAACCCTCAATCTACCAGCGGTGCTGACCCCGAACAGCGCAATATCGTTGGTCACATTACAGCTTATTTTATTAATTCACAGGTAACCATACTAGTAATTGCTGCATTAGTGATTTTCGGGGTAGCAGCTGCTGTTTTCACGCCCAAAGAAGAAAACCCACAGGTTGTAGTACCTTCAGCGAACGTATATCTAGACTACCCAGGTGCGCCCGCTGAAGTGGTAGAAAAAACGGTCACCAACCCCATCGAGTCGAAAATTCGGGAACTGACAGGTATTGATGAAATCTTTTCCGTCTCCCGAGACTCCCAATCGAAGATAACGGTGCAGTTTTACGTTGGACAAGATTGGGAAGATTCGCTGTTTAAACTCCAGAACAAGCTGTTTAACTGGCAGGATATCCTTCCCGAAGGGGCAGATTACATTGTCAAACCCATCATCGTAGACAATGTGCCCATTGTAACCCTAACCGTAACTGGCGAGGGGTATAGCGATAACGAGTTATACCGTATTGGGGAACGCCTGCTAGATGATTTGCGGAGCATTCCCAATACAGGCAGGCTAACCATTACTGGCGGTCATCCCCGGGCCATTCGGGTAGATTTAGACCCAGACCAACTAGCGAGTTACGAACTGTCTCCAGCCAGCATTGCCCAGCGGCTGCAACAGGAAAACGTCAAGCTGCCAGCCGGAGATGTGGCCGTGGGCAAAAACCGTATCTTTTTAGAAGGAGGGCAGCTCTATCAATCGGCCCAAGAAATTGGCAATACCATTGTTGGGCAGAGCGAACCAGGCAACAATCCCATTTACCTGCGGGATGTAGCCGATGTACGGGATGCTTTTACCGAACGGGAAACTTATTCCCGAATTCAGTTCCGCGAAGATTGGGATACCACCGATCCCTACCCCAGTCACAGCCTCCATCCTGAAGAAGAATTTCGGGAACAACCCGGCGTTACCCTCGGTATTGCCAAGAAAGAAGGCACCAACGCCGTCACGGTCGCCAAACAAATTTTCCAGCGCGTGGATGAATTGCGATCGGAATTACCCCCTGGCGTAGAAGTAGCAGTCAGCCGCAACGACGGTCGCGAAGCCTCCCAGGCAGTAGGAGAGCTGTACACCAGCTTGATTCAGGCGATTATCATCGTGATAACGCTGCTGGTGATTTTCCTGGGTTGGCGCGAAGCCTCGATTGTAGCCTTTGCCATTCCCCTAACCCTAGCGGGAACGCTGTTGGTGGGTTGGATTGCCGGACAAACCATTAACCGGATTACCCTGTTTGCGTTGATTCTCTCGTTGGGGATTTTGGTAGACGATGCGATCGCGGTAACGGAAAACCTGCACCGCCACTTTGCCGAACGCCCCAACATGAGCGCTCGCGAAAAAGTCCAGGAAGGGATTTCGGCAGTAAACGAGTTGGGAATGCCGATTTTGCTGTCTACCATTACGGTGATTTTGGCCTTCATCCCCATGGGATTTGTCACCGGCATGATGGGACCGTACATGGGACCGTTGCCCTTTAACGTTCCCGTGGCGATGCTGATTAGTACCGGGTTGGCCATGAGTGTGACACCCTACCTGGGGGTCAAACTCATCAAAATCAAACATCGGCACAATGAAAGCTCTGGCAATGGCAACGCAGGAGATGCAGAAAATCCCACCGAAGCCCCCAATGCCGTTTATCGCCTGTACCGGCGAGTGATGGAACCGTTGCTGGATTCGGGAACCCGGCGGCGGTTTGTCATCTTTGTGATTGTGGGCATGCTGTTGGCAACCTTGGTGCTACCGCTGACCAAGGCGGTGAAGTTCCGGATGTTGCCCAAGGCAGACGAAAACACCTTTTTGGTACAACTGGACAATCCCTTGGGAACCAACTTGGAACAAACCAACCAAGTCATGAAGGAACTGGAAAAGGTGGTCGCCCAAGACCCGGATGTGGTTCAATTTGAAACCTACGTGGGAACGGGTGCTCCCATTGACTTTAACGGCATGTTGCGGGGAAATATTGACCGGGAAGGCGAACATCTCGGAGATATCCGGGTTCACTTAACCCATAAAAGTGCCCGTAAAGCCCAGTCAGAAGATGTGGTGCTGCGGTTGCGTCCCAAGTTACGGGAGATTGCACAAGAAAACAATGCCATTGTGAAATTGGTGGAAGTTCCCCCAGGTCCACCCGTTCGTTCGACGATGCTGGCGGAAGTGTACGGACCGGATTACGAGAAAATTCGGGATGTGGCGAAGGATGTTCGCGAAGTCTTTACAGAAACCAAGGGGGTGGTCGATGTTGACGACTCGGTGAAAAATACCATTCCCCAAATGCGTTTGGTGGTAGACCGCCAGAAGCTCAATCAGATGGGATTGAGTACTTCGGAAGTAGCGCAAACCATCAGTATGGCGGTGAATGGTTCCCAGGTGTCGGTGTTGCAGGTACCGGGAGAACTGACACCGGTTCCCATTGAGGTGCGTTTTGCCGAAAGCGATCGCGATAATATTAACGACCTGACTCGCATTCAAATACCGACTTCCAACGGCAATTTGATTCCTCTAGCAGAGTTGGTCAAGTTTGAATCCGCTACCGTAGACCAACCCATTTTCCACAAGAACCAAGACCAGGTGGCTTATGTGTTTGGGGAAATGGGCGCTACTGAGGAAATGCCCAGTGCAGCTCGTTCTTCGGTTTACGCGGTCATCGACCAGTTAATTCATTTCTTCCGCAATCCGCTGCCAGATGGTTACCACATCAAATGGGAAGGTGAATGGGATTTGACCCTAGATGTGTTCCGCGATCTGGGCTTGGCGATGATCGTGGCGGTGATGCTCATCTATTTAATTTTGGTGGGTCAGTTCCGCAGCTTTAAGGTGCCTCTGATTATTCTGGGGTCCATTCCCTTGGCAATGATTGGAATTTTGATTGGTTTTTCGCTCAATGGCGTTTACTTTAGCGCTACGGCGATGATTGGGGTGATTGCTCTCGCTGGTATTGTGGTGCGCAATGCGATTGTTTTGCTGGAGTTTGTTAGCGATCGCCGCAAAGAAGGCATCGAACTCAAGGAATCTGTTATCGAAGCTGGTGCGGTGCGGTTTCGACCGATTCTGCTAACCAGTGTGACGACGATGCTGGGTACGCTTTCCATTCTCAGCGATCCAGTTTGGTCGGGATTGGCTTGGACGTTGCTTTGCGGTATGCTGACCTCTTCGGCGCTAACGTTGGTGATTATCCCGCTGATGTATTTTGGAGACCAGCAAAAGCTGCAATTCAAGGAAAAAGCTAAATTAGAGGCACAAGAATCCCCATCTACGGTGCGTTCGTAAATTTCCTTTTCCCAAATCGACCGGCAAGCATGATTCTGGAAGGTGCGTCGCTTGGGCGGCGCATTTTTTATCCCACATTCCGCTGCTCGATCTCTGTTCTCGTACCAAATCCGATTTGTACAAACCACATTTTATATACAAGAGTGGGAAAAAGCACTACAAGAGGTTCTAGCTTGGGGAAATTTTTCGGGTGTTGCCCGTACGGATTTCGGTTCCCTAGATTTTGGCTTTGAAATCGCACAATGGGAAAAGTGAAATTTTTTTGGCGAGGGGGGGGATTGATTTTGGAGAACTTTTGACCTATAATTTAGATAATGGGAATATTTTCTTCGATTTGAAAATCGCGTCTATTCCGATTATCTAAAAGTGTCTACTAATAAAATACCATATTTGGGGAAATAGTGGGAAAAAATTTCGCTTTTTTCTTTCGTTGCTTAAAAACCAATCGGATAGCAACGAGGGGCGTTTCGCAAAGGGCGACCCTTGAAAAAGGAAACGCTCGATCGACATTTTTGTAGGGTAGTACCCACCCGACGATGGAAATGTGGTTTTGTATTAAAGGATTTATAGCGTATAAAAAATGGATAGGTAGGGTTAACAATACCTAACCGGCAAATTTTCCGGCAATCTCCAGGGAAATTGGCAGCGATCGCTGTTCCCATCTTCCCAGCTCAGGAAGCTTAGCAAACCGATCGCCGGTGCCCTATAGACATTTTGGTAAAAATCACTATAATTTAAAAAAACGCAATATATGGCCGATCGTCGCAATATCGTCCGGGGAAACGAACTTTAAGCACTGGCAGTGGGAAGCACACTATGTACGAAAACGAATCGATGAGCAACCTTTGCCCATCTGGGAATTCTGAATACAGCCTGCTGACCGATTTGTACCAACTGACCATGGCAGCTTGCTATGTCGGGGAACAAATCGAGCAGTATCGGGCGAGTTTTGAATTATTTGTCAGGCATTTACCAGAACACTACGGCTACCTCATTGCCATGGGATTGGAACAGGCACTGGATTATTTGGAAAATCTCCAGTTTTCCCGAGAGCAAATTGAGGCAATGCAGGAAACCGGTATTTTCGAGGGGGTGAGCGATCGCTTTTGGGAGGTGCTGCAAACGCCCTGGCAAGGGGATGTGTGGGCCGTTCCCGAAGGCAGCGTTGTTTTTGCCAACCAGCCTTTGCTGCGGATCGAAGCGCCTTTGTGGCAAGCCCAACTGGTGGAAACGTTCTTGCTGAACACCATTAACTACCAAACGCTGGTAGCTACCCGTGCGGCTCGTATGCGGGATGTTGCTGGTCCGGAAGCCATGATGCTGGAGTTTGGTACCAGAAGGGCTTTTAGTCCCCAAGCTTCCCTGTGGGCGGCACGTGCGGCTTTGGCTGCTGGTTTGGATGCTACTTCCAACGTGCTGGCAGCGTTTAAGTTGGGGCGCAAACCGGTAGGCACCATGGCGCATTCGTTGGTGATGGCGATTTCTGCCATTCGCGGCAGCGAGTACGAAGCATTTTCCGCCTTTCACCACTATTTTCCCGGAGCTTCTTTGCTCATCGATACTTACGATACCGTAGCAGCAGCCGAAGAGCTAGCCAGACGCTTGCAAACCGGAGAAATCGAACTGCGCGGCGTACGTATTGATTCGGGGGATTTGGTATCCTTGTCGCAACAAGTGCGATCGCTGTTGCCGGAGGTACCGATTTTAGCCAGTGGCGACATTGACGAATGGGAAATTGCCCGTTTGCTTGCCAGTGGTGCCCAAGTTGATGGCTACGGCATCGGTACCAAATTGGTTTCTGGCAACGCGCTCAATGGCGTTTACAAATTGGTAGAAATTGATGGCCTTGCGGTCAGCAAACTATCCCCCGATAAAACCACGTATCCCGGTCGCAAACAGATATTTCGCCATTACGAGGGAGAATTATTGCACAGCGATCGCTTGGGATTGATGTCAGAAGATCCCCAACCCAACGAACAGCCGTTGTTACAATTAGTAATGAAGCGGGGAACTCGAGTGCAAGAACCGGAAACTACCGAAGCGATCGCCAAACGCACCACTGGCTCGGTCAACAGTCTTCCCTCCAATGTAAGAAAGCTTACCAATCCCGAGACGATGGGTTCGATTTCGCCATCATTGAAACAGAATGTGGGTGAGGCCCCATAGCGTTTCATGGCATCAAGTGCCAGTACATTCGTTTTTTTTTATTGATTTTTTTGGAAATTGTCGTAAGTAGGTTTATAGGTATCTTTATGGAAGATCGAACTACCAAAATTGCTCTGTTTGGCACGAGTGCCGATCCGCCTAGCATCGCTCACCGGGAAATTTTGCGCCAGCTTTCAGCAAATTTCGATTGGGTAGCTGTTTGGGCATCCGACAATCCTTTCAAATCCCACCAAACACCTTTAGAATGTCGGGTGACCATGCTGCAGTTGGTGATTCACGATGTGATGCGCCACCAACCGAATTCCAGAGGCAACATCGGCTACCATCCAGAGTTAAGCAATTCTCGGGCTTTGCTGACCGTTGAGAAAGCCGAACAAATTTGGCCGGATGCTGATTTTACCTTTGTCGTGGGTTCCGATTTGCTAGAACAACTACCGCGGTGGTATCGAGTAGAAGAATTTTTCCAGAAAGTGCAATTACTAATCGTTCCCAGAGCTGGATATCCCATTAAAGAAAAAGAGGTGGAAACCCTCAAAGAAATGGGAGGTCGCATTGCGATCGCGCATATGGAAATTCCCGATACCTCTTCGACGGCGTATCGGCAGGTAAAAGATCCCAATGCCGTTCCGCAACCGATCGCCGAATATATCCATCGAGAACGCCTGTATGAGCCGTGCTAATTCTTCCCAACCACCAAATTTCACTTGCGGCGATCGAGGTCGAACCGCAAGCACGAGCCAACCCATGTCAAGTTCCCATAATGTAAGTTCTCAAACGGCCCCTACGGGTTTTCAAGTGGGAGTGGATGCGGTTATCTTTGCGGTAGACATGAGCGAAAATCGCTTGTTGGTTTTGCTGGGCACAACCTGCCAACAGAGGCAGAAGTCCAGCCCACAAGCGTCAAATGCCAAGTCTTGGCATCTTCCAGGAAGGTTAGTACGCCCGCGCGAATCTACCGAAGATGCTGCTCGTTCGCTGTTGTGGGAAACTGTCCAGGTGCAAAATTTATACCTGGAACAATTATATACATTTGGCGAACCAGGAAGAACCAGCTCCCAAGCTAGCAATGGCTTACCGACTCGGTATCTATCGGTGAGCTACCTAGCGTTGCTCAATGGCAACCAAGCAGAAACCCTGACATTGGGCAACCGAGATCGAAAACTGGCGTGGCATGTCCTTTCTCAAGTACCCACACTGGCTTTTGACCAAAACAAAATTTTGAACTACGGCTACGCCCGCCTGCGCAATAAATTAGAATACAGTCCCATTGCCTTTCAAATTCTACCAGAATATTTTACCCTCAGCGATTTGTATCAGTTTTACACCATTGTGTTGGGAGAAAACTTTTCCGATTATTCCAATTTTCGCTCCCGCTTGTTGAAACTAGGATTTTTAGAAGATACCGGATTGAAAACGTCTCGCGGTGCTGGCAGACCGGCTACTTTGTATCGTTTCGACCGAGCGGCTTTTGCCCCTTACAAAGACAAACCCTTGGTATTTGTCTGATTGTTTTTCTTTTTTCTACTTTTTGAAAACCGAACCAGCAACGACATGTAGGAATTTCTGAATGAAAATTGCGATCGCACAACTCAACCCTACCATCGGCGATTTACCAGGAAATGCCGAAAAAATCCTAACTTCCGCCCAAACAGCCGTGCAAAACAACGCTCGCTTGCTGCTGACCCCAGAACTGTCCCTGTGCGGCTATCCCCCTAAAGATTTGCTCCTGTATCCCGATTTCGTTGCCGCCATGCATCGGCAACTGCACCAACTTGCCCAACAATTACCTACCGAGTTAGCTGTGTTGGTGGGGACCGTCACCGAAAATCCCCAAGCCCACGTTGGTGGCAAGCCTTTATTCAACAGTATTGCTTGGTTGCAAGATGGGGAAGTTCGTGCCACCTTTCACAAACGATTGCTTCCCACCTACGACGTATTTGACGAACAGCGGTATTTCGACCCCGGACAAACGAGCAACTTTTTTAAAGTTGACGATAAACGCATTGGTGTTACTATTTGTGAGGATTTATGGAACGACGAACAATTTTGGGGCAAGCGTAACTATCGGTGCAACCCCATTGAGGACTTAGCCAACCAAGATGTCGATCTGATTGTCAATTTATCCGCTTCCCCCTACAGTTTGAACAAACCTAAGCTGCGGGAAGCCATGCTCGGTCACAGTGCCAAACGCTACCGCTGCCCCATTATCTATGCCAATCAAGTGGGTGGCAATGACGATTTGATTTTTGATGGTTGCAGTTTGGCGTTCAATCGTGCTGGCGAAACCGTTGGTCGCGGCCATGCCATGATGGAAGAACTGTTCTGTTTGGATTTTGATGTCGAAACCAACCAACTAACCAGCGATCGCGTATCTGAGTTTCCCGAAAGCGAAGAAGCCCAACTGTGGTCGGCTTTGGTGTTGGGTGTGCGAGATTACGTACGTAAGTGTGGCTTCCAAAAAGTGGTGTTGGGTTTGAGCGGGGGCATTGATTCTTCGGTGGTAGCCGCGATCGCAACTTGTGCGGTAGGGGCAGAAAATGTCTTGGGCGTATTGATGAGTTCCCCCTACAGTTCCGAACATTCCGTTACTGATGCCAGTCAGTGCGCCCAAAACTTGGGCATAGCTACCCACCACCTGCCCATTGCTGGTATTATGGAAGCCTACGATCGAAACTTGGCAGAAGTCTTTGCCGGATTGACCCCCGATGTCACCGAAGAAAACCTGCAATCGCGAATTCGCGGCAACCTGCTGATGGCCCTGTCCAATAAATTTGGCTATTTGTTACTTTCCACAGGCAACAAATCGGAAATGGCAGTGGGATACTGCACCCTCTACGGGGATATGAACGGTGGTTTGGCCGTTATTGCCGACGTGCCCAAAACCCGTGTCTATAGCTTGTGCCGCTGGCTCAACCAACAACAAGCCACCGGATGGCCAACCGAGAAAGTACCTCGTATCCCCACCCAAGCCTCCGAAATCATTCCTCACAATATTTTAGAAAAACCCCCCAGTGCAGAACTCAGACCCGATCAAGTAGATAGTGATTCCCTGCCTAGCTACGAAATCCTAGATGACATCCTAGACCGCTTCATTCACAAACACCAATCCCGCCAAGAGATCGTAGCCGCCGGTTTGCCAGCTGATGTGGTAGACAAAGCCATTTCCTTGGTAAACAAAGCCGAGTTCAAACGTCGCCAAGCACCTCCGGGTTTGAAAGTAACCGATCGCGCTTTTGGCACTGGCTGGCGCATGCCGGTAGCGGCGAAAAAAAACCTTCCTAGCGTGGAGAAAAGCAAACATTTATGCCCATAGATTTTCGCAACACCAACACAGTTTGGGCATCGGTGTTGGTAGAAACACTACAACGGCTGGGAAGTCGCTATGCAGTGGTTTCGCCGGGGTCGCGTTCTACGCCGCTGACGGTAGCGCTGGCGGCACATCCCGGCATAGAAGTATTGCCAGTACTTGACGAGAGGTCGGCAGGGTTTTTCGCCCTGGGCATGGCCCGCCAAACGGTCAAGCCGGTTATGTTGGTTTGCACTTCTGGCACGGCGGCTGCCAACTACTATCCGGCTGTGGTGGAAGCAGCGGAAAGCCAAATTCCTTTACTGGTGTTTACCGCCGACCGCCCGCCGGAGTTGCGTGAGTGTCGCGCCGGGCAAGCGATAGACCAGGTAAAACTCTACGGTCGCTATCCCAATTGGCAGGTAGAACTGGCAACGCCTAGTGCCGAGTTGGGGATGTTGCGCTACCTGCGACAAACTATGGTGCATGCGTACCAGCGATCGCAATTTCCCGTGGCTGGTGTGGTGCATATCAATGTGCCTTTGCGCGATCCGTTGCCGCCCATCCCGGAATCAGAAAATTCTACCACTGCTTCTTCCTTGCAAGAGGAATTGACAGAGAATTTTTTTGCCAACTTGCACGCCCATATGCCGGTCAAAGGAAAAACCATCCCGGAAACTGCTTCCATGGCAAATATTTTCAAACAATGGCAGCAATGCGATCGCGGTTTGATTGTGGTGGGCAGCGCTCAACCCTCCCATCCCAGAGAATATGCGATGGCTGTGGGCCAACTGGCGCAAAGTTTGGGGTGGGCTGTTTTGGCAGATGGCATTTCTCCGGTGCGTCACTATGCCCATCTCAATCCTTATTTAATTTCTACCTACGATTTGATTTTGCGCAGCACCGAACTTGCCTGGGAGTTGGTTCCGGAGATGGTCGTTCAAATTGGAGACTTGCCCGTGAGTAAATCGCTACGCACTTGGCTGGCTAAGGTTCCCCACCAACGCTGGGTCGTAGACGATCGCGATCGCAATTTCGATGCCTTGCACGGTCAGACCATGCCCTTACATGTGGACATTGAATCTCTAAGTGCCCAATTCTGCCAATACAACCAAACCACAACGCTAACTGCGCCAACGAGTTATTGTCAAAGCTGGTGTCGGTTGGAAAAACAAGTGAGAACAGCTCTCGATAAAGAACTGGCAGATGTGAGCGATATGGTGGAACCCAAAGTGGCTTGGCTGCTGCCTTGGATTTTGCCACCACGCACACCTGTGTTTGTTGCCAACAGTATGCCAGTGCGGGATTGGGAATGCTTTGGCGTTCCCAATAATTTAGGCATACAGCCATTTTTCAATCGCGGCGCTAATGGCATCGACGGCACTTTGTCTGCAGCTTTGGGAATGGCACACAGGTATTTGCCCGGTGTTTTACTAACGGGGGATTTGGCATTGTTGCACGATACCAATGGGTTCTTGCTGCACAAACAGATTTCGGGTCATTTGACGGTGGTGGTTGTGAATAACAATGGCGGCGGGATTTTTGAAATGTTGCCCATTTCCCAGTTTGAACCGCCATTTGAAGAGTTGTTTGCTATGCCGCAGCAGGTGGATTGGCCCCAGTTATGTGCTACCTATGGGGTCGCGTATGAAGAAATTCGCAGTTGGTCGCAGTTGGAAGCGGCTTTATCTAAGTTTGGGGCAACGGGGATGCGGGTGTTGGAAGTGAAATGCGATCGCAAACGCGACAGCCACTGGCGACAGCAACTTTGGCGGCGAGTGCTTCAGCAGGTGAATGGGTAATGATTTAAAACTGTAAGCCACTGAAAGAGTTGCCAATGGACCAGCCCACACCGACTAAAGCGCCTACAAGCAAAGCTAGGGTGCTTAAAGAGGTAATGCCAAAACCCAATCCCCGCTTTTCGGCGGCTTGGTAGTAACCAATGGCGTAGACGATGCGCCCGATAATCCAAATACCTCCTAAAGCGGCTCCCCAAATTGCACTAACATAGATGGAAAATATCCATAAGGCTGGCAAAAACAGCAGCATCTGTTCGATGGTGTTTTGTTGTACGCGCAATACGCGCTCGAAGTTGGGATTGCCGGTGGTTTGCGGTGGTTTGATTTGATATTTGGCTCTGGCACGACCTACATTTAAAGTCAAAACGTAATATACCAGTAGGCTCGCCATGGTGATGAAACTAGGATATAGAAGAGAATCCATAAATCGTGTTTTCCAGGAAAGCTTCTTTTTGATTTTACCCTATGTTAGCTTTTTTTCTTCTATGGTTTTTT
>CAYZHY010000087.1:0-16159 GCA_964477525.1 uncultured Geitlerinema sp.
TATATATGGTTTAAACCTCTAAAATAAACCACCACAAACTTGCCCCTAATGCAATTGATGCAACATGTTGGGGAAACAAAGTTTTCCAGGATTGACGAGCAATTTTATTGGTAAGTAGAAACGTTAATGCTACCGAAACCAGCAATGTGGTTCCTTGCAAAAAGCTTACCACAGCAGGATGGGCAACCAAAGCTGGCATTTGTTCGCCAGAAAAGCCAAACGTAGCCATAGTCACTGGTAACAACCGTCCGGCTTCGGTTAAACCTAAATTTAAGTAATGGGCTAAATTTCCTCCCAAAACCAGAGGCAAATATCCATAAGCCAGTTCTACAAACGGACGAGGTCTGGGCCAATTTTTACCTACATAGTAAGCTATCTTATAGCCAGCTGCCATTACCAACTGGGCAAGCAAAGGCAATAAAGCTGGTAAGGCCAAAGCAGCTACCGAAAAACCTGCATGGGTCAGATTTAGGTTTTCCACACTCATATTGATGCCCAATCCTTGTTCGATTTCGGGCAAACGACGCAGGAAAATGCCACCCAACAGCAACAGCAGCAATGCTACTTCGTAACTACGGGGAATATGAGTCGTCCACAATTCAATACCGGGAGGACGCAAGTTCACTTCCACCGAACGGTGGGGACAGGCTTTCAAACAAGTCATGCACAACACGCAGTCGCGATTGTCCTGTAGCTGGGCGGGATGGGAATACAACGGACAACCTGTGGTTTCTTGTCCTTCTCCTTTTTCCGGACCGCCTTTGTAACATTGGTAGGTGGTACAACTGGCAGAACAAACACCTTGTTGGGCCCGCAGTTCGGTCATGGATAGTTTGGCAAACAAGCCATTCATGCCGCCAATGGGACACAAATAGCGACACCAAAATCGTCGTTCAAAAAGAACCGAGAAAATAACCGCCCCGGCTGTAATGAGTAGCAACAAACAACTAGAGAGGTATGCTGTATTTTCCAGATGCCACAAGTCTTCCCATAGGAAAATGAGGACAAACAAACCAAATAAAAACCAGCCCCCATATTTTTCCGCGCGTTCCCGGGGCCATTTTTTTAACTGACGGGGAAACAGCCACAGAGAAACCTTTTGGGCAATTTCTCCGTAAATCATGAACGGACAAATCGAACACCATATGCGCCCCAAAAATGGAAAAATCAGCAAAACCAGGGGCCACCACCAAGCCCAAAATAGATTCAAGGCAAAGTTTTCGTGGCGTTCTTGGGGACCGATAAACAGAACCAGGACGACCAAAGCAAAAAACCACGTGGTAAACCAATAGTTTATGCGATCGGGCCACCAAGGGCTGCGCAAAAAGTGGCGGAAGTTGGGATAGGCGTTGAGAAGATTCCAACGAAATCGTTTTTTCTTGTTATCGGCAGACCAAAATACTTCTTCGGTTAGTTCTGTGGCCCCACCAATTTGTTGGATGGCGCGTTCGACTAGGTTTTGTAGTTCCTGGAGGTTGCCGGGAAAGTCGTAGGATTGTAGCCGACGGATGGCTTCTGGGGTAACTTTGGGTTTGGGGATGGCTTTGGAACGACAGTAGAGGCTGATGTAGTATTCAACTTGGGTTTTGATATCGCTTTTGCAGACTCGTAGGGGCGGAACTTTGATCCTATGGGTAACCCAACGTTCGATATTGGGTTGGGTTTTTTCGGAAATTAAAACAATCCGGGCGTGACAGGAACGAGGTTCGTTGTCGGTGGTATTTTCCCGGGAAACGGGGGTATAGGTACCAGTTTTGACGAGTTGTTCGATCTTGGGGCAAAGTTCTTTGGGCAGGTCTTGGATGTTGTTGAGAACCAGGGTTCCTTCTCCCAACCATTCCAAGAGTCCGGTTTTGCCGCCAGCGCGTCCAAATAAATCTGCCCCTGTGGGTTGTAGCAAACCGCTGTTAACTTGAATGATGGGTTCCCGGCGTTGGCGAGAACCAAAGTGCATCAAGGCGGCGATATTATCTTTTTCCAATCCCGGTTCGCCAAAGATGAGGGTGGGTTGGGTATCGTTGGAAGCCTTTTTGATTTGCTGGCGCAGGCGTACGGCGTAGCGGCTGTTGCCAACAATGCCGCGTCTGGCTTTGGGAACGATGTACGGACGTAGGGCAGCTTGGCGTTTCTGTTCGAAGCTTAATTGGGCGGATACCTGGGTGAGTTCTTCTAGCAGAGATTGGGAAAAAGCTTGGAAGACTTGGGGAAATTGCCGGGCAATTTCGTGAAACTTAGCAGCGGGAATCGACCACAGTTGGACTTGGCTGAGGGTGGTCAGGGTCTGGGAGATGTTTGATTCCAGCAGCAGTTCTTGAATGTTGATGAGTTCGCCAGGGGGAAGGGTTTTGCTGGCTTGGTTGTTGCCTGTGGAGTTGGTTGCCACTTGTCCTTCTTTCAGGATATAAAGGGCTTCAGGAGAGGCACCTGCGGTGACGAGGTACCGGTTGGCGGCAACGGTAATTTCTTCCAGATGCCTGGCGATCGCATCAATGGCTTCGTCAGGAAGTCGGTTGAGTTTGGTACGTTCTTGCAGCCATGTTTTTATGTGGGGATCGTCAGTCATAAGCTACTCGTTGTTGTTGGTTTTGCGGAGGTGAGCTGTGAGCGTTTCGGATTTGCCCAATCTTTGGGTTCCTCTAGCTTTATTGGGAACCATTGTCTTGGCAGCTGTGTTTTTTAGTCGCTAGTAGCTGCCATTGGCTGGTTTGCTGTCTTCAAAATCACCGTCTTTTTCGGCGACGCTTTGCGCGATCGCGGGAATTTGAAATCCTTGGGGATAGGTACCTTCTTCTTTAATGCGTTTAATTTCGGTTTCTGGGACCAACATTTTCATGTGTTGGGCTAACCCCAAAACGACATCTCCTTTATCAATAACACCAGATACGGCATCGGCGGGAGAAAGGACAGTAATCCAGTTTAGCTGGTGGGCCTCCATGGTGTTGATAATGGCGTACAGGGGGGTTTTTTCCCGTACGGTTACCAAGGTATCTAGGGGATGGGCCATATCGTCGAGGGTCTGCGTTTCCCACAAGCTGCGTTCTAAAAAGCGCAGGTCTTCGATAGCCAGCAAACCGCGATAGCGACCGTCAGAAGCCACAAAATAGATGGACGATTGCTTTTCGGTAAGTAAATATTCGTCGGCAAACTCTCGCAGGGTTTTGTGACCGTCAACGACACGAAATTCCCTGGTCATGATGTCGGCAGCTTGCACCTGAAGGAGGGCTTCTTGCACGGTGGTCAAGCGATCGTAGGCGTTGGCATTGCGAATGGCAAACCAACCAATGAGGATAAACCAAAAACCACCGGCATCACCGGTTTGCAAGATAACGAGCAGACCAATGGCAACGGCGGTCCAGCCCAGAAACTGTCCGGAACGCGCGGCCCAGTGTACGCCTTGGTAGCGGCTGCCAGTAATTTGCCAGACGGCGGCTTTCACGATTTGACCGCCATCGAGGGGTAAGCCGGGCAGCATGTTAAAGGCGGCCAGGATCAAGTTAATTCTAGATAACAGGGAAGCTAGTTCTTGCCAAACGGCTTGGTCTGACGAAACGAACTGTGCCAGTACTGCTAGCAAGCCAAAAAGGATAAAGCTTACGGCGGGTCCAGCGATCGCCACTTGAAAAGCTTGCAGGGGCGTTCTTGATTCTTTGTCGATGGAGGCGATGCCACCGAACAGAAACAAAGTGATAGAGTTGACTTGAATTCCTTGCGATCGCGCTACCAGACTGTGCCCCAACTCGTGTAGCAAAACGGAACCAAACAGGGCTAAGGCCATGAAAAAACCAGCACTATAGCCCACGGTGGCCCCCCAGTCTTGGGAAAACTCCGCACCGTTGACGGCGGTAATCAGGGCGACCACAATGACCCAGGAGGAGTCGATATACAGGGGAATTCCAAATAGATTTCCCACGCGCCAACCTGCTTGCATGAAACTTTCCGTCCTTAAATTTGGGCGCTCGTCGCAGCATCCATCTGCCATAACTGGCCAAACGAGCGATGGCATCCAAAAATGGTTTAGGTTGTCTCAGCTGAAGAGCAACTTATGGCAAATGGTTGGTTAGGTAACCGATGACAGCTCGATGCTACTGACGTTCTTGTTTTCATTGTACCTATTTTGGTTTCATTGCCAGGTGTTGATTGGCTTGGCTCAACTGGGCAATTGCTCTGGAAAAAAAAGAATTGAAAAGCGAGTCTTTCATCTTCTCAATCCCCACTTTTCAATTCTTTAGGCTGCACGAAGCAGCACGGTTTTATCAAATTTTGGCAACCAAATTTTGGAGCTATCTCCAATAGTTACATTAATTTACAAAGCACCGGCATTAGCCAGGCCTAAAATGACACCAGCACCAAGAATGTGCCCCAAACTCAAAGTAGCCAATAGTTCTGGTACCCCAAAGCCGGTAAACATGGCAGGAAGGGGAAGGGGGAGATCGGGACCAACGCCGCGATTTTGAATAGCAGGGCGACCGATGGCGATCGCGACCAAGTTACATGCAACCATAATCAAAGCAACTTGGAAGTTCCAAGGGGTGGTTAAAGCAGCACCTGTACCGGCAGCAGCTAGCAATTCAAACATCATTAAACTCCTTATTTGTCAAGGGGAACTTCGTTTTAACTTCTAGCAAATACCAGGAATCTAAATAAACTTTTTGTTGAAATAATTAACAATTTTGCGAAAATTTGCTAACGGTTTGTTAATCAAGAACTATGCGGATTAAAATTTGTGGCATACGATATCCCGACCAAGGAAAGGCGATTGCTCAACTCGGAGCTACCGCCATTGGCTTTATTTGCGTTCCGCGATCGCGCCGCTACGTTACCCCAGCACAAATTCGAGCGGTGACTGAGCAACTACCGAAGCGAGTCGATCGCATTGCCGTCTTTGCCAACAGCACAACTGATGATATTTGTCAAGTATATAAAAACCGTCATTTAACGGGTATTCAGTTGCACGGCGACGAATCTGCAGAATTTTGCCGGCAACTGCGTCAAGAACTTTTCCAAATCGGCTACTACAACGTAGAGCTCATCAAAGCTTTACGAATTCAGACCCCGATGGATTTACAGCGTGTTACCGACTACCAAGACTGTGTCGATACATTTTTACTAGACGCTTACCATCCACAAAAATTAGGGGGCACCGGAACCACCTTAAACTGGCATACCTTACAGGAATTTTGTCCGCCGCGTCCGTGGTTGTTGGCAGGAGGTTTAACCCCAGAAAACATCCAAACCGCCTTAACGCAGGTACAACCAGATGGCATCGATGTTTCCAGCGGTGTGGAAATGGCACCGGGAGACAAGGATATCTCCCGAGTGTCTCAATTGCTGGAACAGTTAAAAATGAGTGCGCCCGGTTGTTCTAAAGCCTAACAACTGGAAAAGGAAGGCCGGTGATGGATCAAATTCAAAAACTCCTCGCGAGTTTTCTGGTCTTCCTGAAAAACGCCCACCATGGCACTCGTTACCGTCCAGGAACCCGGTTTTTGCACCCCGCGCATCACCATACACATGTGGGTGGCTTCAATTACCACAGCCACACCTTTGGGATCCAACACTTCTTGAATGGTTTCCGCTATTTGACGGGTTAGCCTTTCTTGCACTTGCAAGCGGCGAGCGTACATTTCTACAATCCGAGCCAGTTTGCTCAACCCCACTACCTTTTCGTGGGGAATATAAGCCACGTGGGCTTTCCCCATAAACGGCAGCATGTGGTGTTCGCACAAGCTAAACACGTCAATATCGCGCACCAACACCATTTCATTGTGACCTTCGTCGAAGATAGCGCCGTTGACGATATCTTCAACAGATTGAGAATAACCGCTCGTCAAGAAACGCATAGCTTCCGCCACCCGCTTGGGAGTTTTCAGCAAACCTTCTCGGTCTGGATTCTCCCCAATTCCCAAAAGCAGTTCTCGAACTGCATCTTGCATGCGTTCTTGATTTTCCTGCGTACCTTCACCATCGGCGCTCGAATGTCCGTTAGCTTCGGTAGCGTCGGTTTCTACGGCAATGGCTTCGCGAGGGGGATAGATATTCGTATTGTTTTCTACAGAAGGATTGGAACCGTTGGAATAGGCTGTAGTCATGAGAGATTCAAGTTACAGTGGACACAAAAAAATTTTCTTCAAGCCTTTTTCGTGCCCTAGAAAGCGCACGAGAACAAGGTCTTGTTGTATAGAATTTTTTACCAAGCCAGCCGTTTTGGTTGGATGGCCTTTTCTTTACAGTTTTTAAAGGGTTTTTTTACAAAACGCCAGCATTGGACATGAGGGTCATCTCTTCCACTACGGCATCTTGGGGCAGCTGTACCGCTTGCACAATGGTGTCAGCTACCGTTTCCGGATCGAGCATGTTCTCGCGATTGAAGTCGGCATGGACGGTAGAAGAATCCCACAATGGCGTGTTTACAGCTCCCGGACACATGGCAGTTACCCGAATGCCATTGGCTCTTTCTTCAGCGGCTAGAGATCTCGACATGCCCAACATGGCAAATTTGCTGGCACAGTAAGCACTCCAACCAGGAAAGGCATTATGTCCGGCAATGGAAACAATATTGATAATTGTGCCTTTGCCAGCGTTCCGCATCTGTGGGAGAACGCCTTGTATGCATTGAAAGGCACTGGTGAGGTTCAAGTTAAACACATGCTGCCAATCTTGTAGGGGAATGTCTGCCAACGGGCAGGTATACCCCATGCCGGCATTGTTTACCAAAATATCGATGGGACCAAACTCAGTAGCAATTTTTTCGATTTGCTCGCGTACTTGCTCCACTTGGGATAAGTCTACGGAATAAACAGCAGTTTCTACGCCAGCTTGCTTAACGGTTTCTGCTACTTGAGCCAATTTTTCTTGGGAACGACTTACTAAAGCAACATGGATACCGGCTTTGGCAAAAGCTAAGGCTGTAGCCGCACCAATACCACTACTAGCTCCTGTAATTAAGGCACGCTGTTGGTTGGTCCAATTCATGAAAAGTTGTTGTTTCCTTTGACGTCTGTTTTCTTTACGGAAGACGTTACACTAGAATGACTGGAAGCACCATAGCAAATGCTATGGCGATCGTTCCGTGTCTTGGATTCCAGCTTGATACTGGAGATTTGGTTAACGTAACGGTTTGGTCGCATTCGTGCTTGAGAGCCAATGCTATAAGGTGCGATCGGCTCTATCTAAGAACTTGATGTAAAAATTTGTAACTTCTGGGATTATATCACTCCCAACCTGAGTTTTCAGCAAACTCCGTTCAAGATCTCCTATATCGCTCGACCAACCGTGGATAACGATTTCTCTCTCAGTGCTTACGATTACGAACTTCCCGAACAACGAATTGCTCAAAATCCAGTCGTTCCTAGGGATAGCTCTCGCTTGTTGGTGGTAGATTCTCCCACGACGCACCAACATCGCATTTTTCGGGAACTACCAGAATTTCTGCAGCCGGGTGATTTGCTGGTGTTTAACGACACCCAGGTAATTCCGGCGCGATTGTACGGTCAAAAGTCTAGCGGTGCCCAAGTAGAATTTCTATTGCTCGAACCCCGTTCCCAACAGCGTTGGTTGTGTTTGGCGAAACCGGGAAAACGCCTGCAACCTGGGGCGGTGGTTTGGATTGGTTCCCCAGATTCGGATTTACCAGCGATGAAGGCAACTATTGCCGATGTGGATGCGGATACGGGCGGCAGAATTGTGACGTTTGAGGTACCGGCGGGATATTCTTTCTGGCAGCTGCTGGAGGCTTTTGGGGAAATTCCGTTTCCTCCCTACGTGACCCAAAGCGAAGCCCAACCGGAGCAATACCAAACGGTTTACGCCCGTCAAGCGGGTGCTGTGGCTGCGCCGACGGCGGGTTTGCATTTTACGGAGGATTTGTTGCAGCGTTTGCAGGCTGCTGGTATCCAACGTGCTTTTGTGACGTTACATGTGGGGGTGGGGACGTTTCGCCCGGTGGAGACGGAAAATGTTACCGAACATGCTATGCATGGGGAATGGTTCCAAATTCCGGAAGCGACGGCTCGCCAAATCTACGAAACCCAACAGCGGGGTGGAAGGATTTTTGCGGTGGGAACGACGGTGGTGCGATCGCTGGAAAGTGCAGCTACGGTGGATGGTAAGGTCGAGGCTACTGGTGGCAAAACGGAGTTGTTTATTTACCCTGGCTACCAATGGCGGGTGGTACAAGGGATGATTACCAATTTTCACTTGCCCCGCTCTTCGTTGTTGATGCTGGTAAGTGCTATGGTGGGACGCAGGCGATTGTTGGATTTGTACCAAGAAGCGATCGCCGAACGGTACCGTTTTTATTCTTTTGGCGATGCCATGCTAATCTTGCCAGGGGCGAATGTGCCATCACCATCATAAATAATAAATGAAACGGTACGGCCTGGCCGCACCGCTGGTTGCTTGGGAAATACGTAGCAAGCTGGCGAAGGCTAATCCTCTTCCTCTTCTTCTTCGTCTTCTTCGCTAGGATAGTAAAATCCTTTGCTGCGTCCGGTTAGTACGGATTTGCCAAGGGATAGTGCTTTTTGGGCCTCGATAGCGGCTTTGCCTTTCCAAACGGCTTTCCGCTTTCTCTTACAACTTTTGGAGGTTTTCTTCTTTGGTACAGCCATAACTGCTCTTACAAAAAGGTCACAAACTTTATATTATACTACAAAATTCATCCATTTTGGTATTGTAACGAAACCGTCAAGAAAAAATCGTTTTTTATGTGGAATGCGATCGCGGGATTGTTCTCCGGTATTATCTATCCAGTTCAAGTCTTGGTAATTCTCCAACGCCTGCCGAGACTGTGGAAATACATCATCATTCCCATTATTTTAAACATTGTTATCGCCATTGGCTTGTATCTGGGACTGTTATTTCCAGGATTGAACAACATCGAAGCATGGATCGCGAGCCTCAGCGATTGGACAGCCGATTTACCAGCCTGGTTGGCGTGGCTGGGTGCTGCCACCACATTTTTTGGCTGGCTGTTGCAAGGATTGCTGGTGGTCTTGCTGTTGGTTGTTGTCGGCTTTTTATTGGTGCAAATTGGCGTTACCCTAGGTTCGCCGTGGTACGGTCAGCTTTCCGAAGAACTAGAAGCCTATCGTACCGGCACCCAACCTCCCACCCCCGAAGGTGCGTTGGCGATGCTTCAAGATATATGGCGAGCCATTTTGTTTGAGGTCAAAAAAATACTGCTCGTCGTTGCTGTAAGCCTATTGCTGTTTTTATGCAATATCTTGATTCCTATTGTGGGTAGTAGCATTGCTAGTTTGGGCGGTATTGTTCTCGCTGCTACCATTGTTTGTTTGGATTTTCTGGATGCACCGTTAGAACGCCGCCGCCTTCGGTTTCGAGAAAAACTGGGGGTGGTGTTTGGTAGCTTTCCTGCTAGTGGTAGTTTTAGCGTAGCGTGTTTGTTTTTGATTAGCTTCCCAGTTATTAACTTTTTTACCGTTCCCATTTGCGTAGCGTCGGGAACTTTGTTTTTCTGCGATCGCGTTTTGCCCCGCTGGCAACAACCATCCCCTCCTGCTTCCGAAGCTTTGGAAAATTCTTCGTAGGAATTTCAGAGCCACTTTTCTATGAGAATCGGGGCATCTTGCCCCCTTGGTGTATGTATTTTGTACGAACAAAAATTATTTTTGCCCAGCTTAGATGTTTGGATCAAGGCGTCCCAAAAAACCTCCCCTTTTTTACAGCAACTTAAAATTGCTCTATAATATATTATATCATAACAAAAAGAACATTTTAAGTCAAGCCCACCCTTTCTTCTCGGAAGCTGCCATCAAATCATTTTTTGTAATTCTTGAGCTAAATTTCTCAAATTTTCCGTACCGCTTTTAATTTGAGAAATCCCATCAGCCGTTTGCTTGGAAGACTGATTGAGGTTGTTCATAGCCGCCACCACTTGTTCGATAGCTTGGGCTTGCTGTTGCGCCGATAGGGAACTCTGTTGGTTGTTTTGTACCACCTTTTCGATTGCTTCCCGTACTCCCTGAAAAGCATTTTCCATTTCTTGGGCAATTTTTGCCGATTCTTCCACTGTTTTGGTTCCTTGGTCGGTTGCCATAACCGCCGCATCAATGGCCTTTTGGATTTCGTTGACCAACTCGCTAATTTTGCTACCGGATTTATGACTTTGGTCGGCTAGCTTGCGAATTTCACTAGCTACCACACCAAACCCTTTACCGTGTTCTCCCGCACGTACGGCTTCTACTGACGCATTCAAAGCCAGCATATTGGTTTGATTGGCCAAATCGCTAACTAACTTAGAAATATTGTCAATTTCTCCCGTTTGCTCGCTCAAGCGAACCATCTGTTCGGAAATTTCGTTTACTTGATTGCGTAAAGTTTCGGTCCCTTCCCGAGTCCGCTGTACGGCTTGCGTCCCGCTTTCAGCTAAAGAGCGAGCTTCTTGGGCACTGCTGGAGCTAGCTTGGGCTTGTTCGGCGGCTTTTTGAGAAGAGGCGTTTAACTCGTCGGCGGAGGTCGTCGTTTCGTTAACAGAGGCAGCTGCTGATGAAGCAACCCGTTCTTGTTCTTCTGCTGCCGAAGCAATTTGACTGGAAGAGGAGGCCAAGCTTTCTACAGTATTTTGTAAGGTCGAGGTAACCCCCCGTCGAATCAGGGCAAATCCCCCTAAAAGGAGAGCAAGAGCCAAGACAGCTAATATGATAAATATAACAGTAAACTGTTGGTAGATAGCTCTTGCTTCTTGCCGTCTTGTTTGAGCTACCTCCAGCTGTAATTGAGTTAGTTCTCGAATTTTTTCTGTAATCGGATCGATACGATCGTATAAATTTCCATCAAAAGCGATCGCCGCTTGGCGATCGCCACGCCTCAAAGTTTCAATTAAGTTGTCAACTTCAGTATTGGCATCTTCAAAGCGATTTTCTACCTCCCGAACCAGCTCTTGTTCGCGTTCGGTTAAATTGGTTTTTTTGTAAGCATCCCAACGATCGTTAATGGTAGTTTGGGCTGCGCTTACCTGACTTAAGGCTTCGGATGTAGAAATCATGTCATTTTCTAACTTATTGACGGCGTCTACAATGCGGATAGCATATTCATCGGACACAGTTTTCAGTTCTTCTAGAGGAACGACACGATCGTTGTAAATCGCTTTAACTTTTTGATTTAATAAATTAAAGGCATAGATAGAGGAACCTCCCACAAAAATCAAAGCTACTAGTGGCAAAGCAAATCCAACGTAAAGCTGAGTTCCCAAACGCATTTTCATTGTTTCCCTGGCTTACAAAGGCGAACATGCGACCCCTTAGCTGGTAGAAATCCAGATACCACCAGCCAACCGAACTCCCATGTCAACAACAAGTCGCGATCGCTCCCTTCCCGAGATCTGGTATAAAAAAATACCGATTCCGTTTCCGTTATAGCGCAAATCCCAACCAAACTTTAAATTCGTCTCCTAACTTCTTAAAAAATCTTGCCAAAACGATGGCGAACATCTCATATTGAGTTGGGGTAGACTTAACTTTATCAGCCAGGGGGCCAAGTCATAGGCCGACCACCTAAAATATGAACGTGCAGGTGATAGACCGTTTGACCTCCTTCATCGCCATTATTAATAACCAAACGATATCCCTGCTCCAACGCCATTTTCGCAGCTACCTCTTTCGCCGTTAGCAACAAATGCCCCAACAATTGCTGTTGTTCGGTGCCGGCATCGTCTAGTTTGGCAATGGGTTCTTTTGGAATGACCAAAACGTGAACGGGTGCTTGGGGATTGATGTCTTTAAACGCTAGCGCTACATCATCCTCGTATACAATATCTGCCGGAATTTCCCGGCGAATAATCTTATCAAAAACCGTGTCGCTCATAAATCTCCCAGTAAATACTTTTCACGAAAACCGTGTATTGAAAAACGGACAGTTTTTATAGCCAGGTCTTCTCCAAACGTAGGCTAGAGGTTATTCTAGAGAACCACGATACCCGCGTCAAGTAACTGTCTAGCAGCAAAATCTAGAAACAAAAAGCGATCGCGTTGCTCCCCCTAACCTTCTATACTCTATCTTGATAGGATATGAAGACAACATTTTCAAGGAAATTGCCGTGCTTGCTAGAGTATGGAGCGCTGCCTTAGTTGGTATTGATGCTGTCAAAGTAGGTGTGGAAGTCGATGTATCTGGAGGCCTGCCAGGTATGGTGGTGGTGGGATTGCCAGATACCGCCGTACAAGAATCGCGAGAACGGGTGAGAGCAGCCTTAAAAAATGCTGGTTTTGCCTTTCCCATGCGCAAAATTGCCATCAATCTTACCCCTGCCGATTTACGCAAAGAAGGTCCAATTTTCGATTTACCCATTAGCATGGGGATTTTGGCAGCTTCGGAACAGGTCAATACCGAACTGTTGGGGGATTTTCTATTTTTAGGTGAAGTGTCTCTCGATGGCAGCTTGCGAGCAATTCGGGGAGTTTTACCCATTGCAGCGGCAGCTAGAAATCTGGGAATTTCTGGGTTGGTCGTTCCCCAGGGAAATGCTAGGGAAGCCGGGATTGTGGAAGGAATTCATGTCTACGGCTGCGACCATTTATCGGATGCGGTCGATTTGCTCAACAATCCCCAACACTACCAACCCATTACCGTCGATCCCATACAAGAATTAAAACGGGGCGAACGCAAAGTACCAGATTTGCAAGATGTCAAGGGGCAAGTTCACGCTCGTCGAGCTTTAGAAATTGCTGCCGCTGGTGGACATAATTTAATTTTTGTGGGACCGCCTGGTAGCGGCAAAACCATGTTGGCGAGACGGTTGCCGGGCATTTTACCACCTTTAAATTTTTCGGAAGCGTTGGAAGTTACTCAAGTCCATTCGGTGGCGGGTTTGTTGAAAGAACGGGGAGCTTTGGTGACCCAACGACCGTTCCGCAGCCCCCACCATTCGGCTTCTGGTCCTTCTTTGGTGGGTGGGGGAACCTATCCCAAGCCAGGGGAAATTTCGCTGGCACATCGGGGGATTTTGTTTCTCGACGAACTGACGGAGTTTAAGCGGGATGTACTGGAATTTCTACGGCAACCGTTGGAAGATGGATACGTGACGGTTTCGCGAACCCGACAGTCGGTTTGCTTTCCAGCTCAGTTCACGTTGGTGGCGAGTACCAATCCTTGCCCTTGCGGTTACTATGGGGATCCGCTCCAGGCTTGTACTTGTTCTGTCAAAAAGCGAGAACAATATTGGGCTAGGCTTTCTGGACCTTTGATGGATCGCATCGATTTGCAGGTGGTAGTTAGTCGCTTGAAACCGGAAGAGATAACACACCAGGGCTTGGGAGAGCCTTCCCATGTAGTTCGCGAACGGGTTTTAACGGCTCGCGAAAGGGCTCGCGATCGCTTTCAGTCAGAATCTAGTGTAAAATGCAATGCTGACATGCAGAGCCAGCATTTGCGCCAGTGGTGTCAGTTGGATAGCGATACGCAAACCCTGTTAGAAGGGGCTATTCGCAAGTTGGGTTTGTCGGCAAGGGCGACCGACCGCATTTTAAAAGTGGGTCGTACAATTGCCGATTTGCAGGGAGAATCGGAGATACAAACCCATCACGTAGCGGAGGCAATTCAGTATCGCAGTCTGGATCGAATGCAATAAAATTTCTCTGGGATTCATTGTTCCAGCGTGTTTTGTAAAATTTTTGGCTAGAAACGTTCGACTTGCGATCGCTAAATTTCAAACATGCTACAGTACCTCATTCCCATTTTTGATTCTTCCGTTTCTACATGGTCGGCGGAAGCACGTTGGCTGCGTTGGTTAACGTTTTTATGGCTATTTATCGGATTGTTGGTGTTATTTTCCGCCTCTTTTCCCATTGCCCATGCAGAATATGGGGATGGTTTTTACTATATCAAACGCCAATTGATTTGGGTGATGGTGGGATTAATTGGTTTTAATTTTTTGGTCCATTCGCCACTTGGGTTTGTGGTTCGACTCAATCACTGGTTGCTGTTGATATTTTTGGGGTTAATTTGGTTAACTTTGGTTCCGGGATTGGGAACAACCGTTAATGGAGCTACCCGCTGGATTTCTATTTTTGGAATTCCCGTTCAGCCTTCCGAGTTAATTAAACCATTTTTGGTTGTACAAGCGGCGCGAGTTTTTGCAAGATGGCATAACTTATCCGTGCAAAATCGTTGGTTTTGGTTGGCGTTATTTGCTTCGGTTTTGTTAGGGATTTTGCTACAACCGAATTTAAGTACTACGGCTTTATGCGGTATTACTTTATGGTTGGTGGCTTTGGCGTCGGGATTGGCAATGAAATATTTGGGGGGAACGGTACTGGTTGGTTTGGGAATGGCAACCATTAGTATTAGCATTAACGAATACCAAAGACACCGAGTTATGTCTTTTCTCAATCCTTGGAACGAGCCCCAACAATCGGGCTATCAGTTGATACAAAGTTTGCTGGCTGTTGGTTCTGGTGGGATTTGGGGAAATGGTTTTGGTATGTCGCAGCAGAAGCTTTTCTATTTGCCAATTCAATACAGTGATTTTATTTTTTCTGTGTATGCTGAAGAGTTTGGCTTTGTTGGTAGCTTTTTGTTGTTAGTTTTGTTAATGGCATATGCTACTGTAGGTTTGCGTGTGGCTTTAAAAGCGCGATCGCGTGTTTCCCAATTAATGGCTATCGGATTGACCAGTATTGTCATCGTTCAGGCGTTTATAAATATTGGTGTTACTACGGGAGTATTGCCAACGACTGGTTTGCCTTTTCCCATGTTTAGTTATGGAGGAAGTTCGATGATTTCAAGTTTGTTGGTGGCTGGATTTTTGGTAAGGATAGCGCGGGAAAGCAGCCACGCTCAAGTAGTAGGTTTCAATCGCTTTCAACGAAAACGGCAACCCTCAAAAATATCGCCTAAAAAACACAACCAATTAAGCGATCGCTCGTAGCTTTTCATTGTAGCTATTTTTGAATTTTTGTATGTAAAAATAAAATCCATGAAATACAATCCAATTTCGTTTTAAAATTTTTTTAATATTCGCCAAAATTCATTGTTTTATAAACCAAAAATTTTACTTTTAGCAATTCAAATTTTCAATCGAGCATTAATAAGCATACACAGTAGGTAAAAAGTGCCGATGTTTCTCCCGGCGATGTCGGTTGCTTGGGCACATGCTACCTACTTATTGGATATTAGTTTAAATTGAGGTTTAAAACAATATCGCCATGGGGGTACAATAAACTATAGCGTTTTGACTTACGTCGCAAACCTTGCAGGGAGAGTGAAAAATCCTTGCTTTGGCAGGTTCGGGGCAGTACAAGTTCGCAATTACACCGTTTTTCCCCATACAGGGAGATTCGATGTTCGCCTTTGATTTGATATTGCTATATTTTGGTTTTGGGAACTATGACTAGCAGCTACCAGAAAATTTTCGAGGTCTCGGGAACCCCCGGTCAGTTAATCGTCGGAGGTTTAATTTTTCCTAATTTTGGAGGTAGTACGACCGTAAAAATTGATGGTACTATTGTTCATGAAAAAGCATTTATAGGTTCTGAAAAACGGGAGTCTTTTACACGCTTAGATGCGATCGACTATGTAGGGGTTTACGATTCTTCGATTGGCTTGTTTCTAGCAATAGCAGCTATATTTTTTGGGTTGGGAGCTTTATCTCCTTTTTCGGAAAATGTAATGAGCGGGATAAATATATTGTTTTTTGCGCTATCTATTTTATTCTTTTTGGGATATTCCCTACTCAAGTACCGTTATTTGTTAATTCACAGCCAGCGCAACACAATTATTGTTTTTATTACCAAATCTCCCTATACCTATCGTCAGTTTGCTTTAACAATTATGGATGCGATCGCGGAAAATATGGAAATAGATACGCCATCGATTTCTCAAAATGCGCCCCACCCCAAATCCAAACAAAATCCATAATATTTTTCTTTTTAGAGATTTTTCCACAAAGGAAAAGTTTAGCAAGTCGATAAACTCGTATCAATATATCAAAAAATCAAGGCAAGTACTCTATAGTGTTTCCAAATCAAACGTCAATAGTGCATGGCTGAAAGATTTTATACGAAATCCGTACTGCGAAGACCCAAAAAATTCTCCCACTTCACCAACTGCAGTCTTCATCCCCCTCTTCCCCCTCTTCCCCCTCTATATAAAGGTAGTCCTGCATAGTAATGATTAATGTTGTAAGCTAGCATTGTAGTGATGG
>CAYZHY010000088.1:0-11804 GCA_964477525.1 uncultured Geitlerinema sp.
TAATAGGGGAGATTTTAGCTACCGTTACATTTGTTGAAATTGGCTTTCATTTTCCTTCACAATGTTTCCAAAAGTATTAAACAAATATAAAAGAATTCGCCAAATTCTTGGCACAGCCCCTTCATAGAGAAATGTTCGTTTTTTTTAAATACACAATAGAAACTCGGTTTTCTTATAAAATTTTTTTGGAAAGCTAGGTGGGGGCAGGCTTTAGTATGTTAAAATAACTATATAGTTATTTTAACATACTATCTCTGCTAGCAAGCAAGGATGGGTCGGTATGTGGAAGCCTGGGAGCTTGGGAGCTTGGGAGCCTGGGAGATAGAAAAGTACAATTTTGTCTCCGATGCCCCCATGCCCCGACGCGCCGATGCTCCGACGCTCCTCTTCCGGAGAACCAAACTTGCTACGATGGAAATTAAGGAAACTGTAACTATGTGGTGTAAAATTCGACAGGTTTTCTCCTGGTTGTTGTTGCTTGGTGGCTTGGTATTGCTGGTTTTGCTAGGTACTGGTATGGTTTCTGTAGAACCAGCTGCTGCCGATATACGTACCGCCGAAGTGGCTCCAGGACAGGTTTTTGTCAAATCTTTTCAAAGTTTGCGCGATCGCTCGGGGAACTCCTGGCAAGTAGTATTCTATAAAGAACTTAATGACGGCCAAGTCAAGGATGTAAACTTGCGGCTGGTAGGATTTCCCGAATTGGAAGCTTTTCAACATCCAGCTCCCCTATCGATAACCACCAAAAACGGTCGCAGTTGGCAAGCTGAAGATGTGTTTGCCGATGCTGCCCCTGTAGATAATATCGGGCAGTACGATTTTCGAGATTTGATATTCGAGCTGCCTACCGATACCAAACTACTGCTTTCTCCTCAAGTTACTGGCGGTCGAACCGTCACTTTAGCTGTACCGCCATTTGTCGTGGAACAGTGGCAAACGGTGGCATCCCAACAATCAATCGAGAAATAAATATTTCTTGACAGTGCAACGCGATCTAGTAGAGAAATAAACTATGACACAATCGACAACCTCCCCTTCCACTTCCCAAGGATCCAACAACCAAGTAAACTTTGTTTACGGTCCGGTCGATTCCTGGCGATACGGCCGTTCGCTGGGGATCGATCCCATTGGTTCTGTATCCACCTGTTCCTTTGACTGCGTTTACTGCCAGCTAGGAGAAATTGAGAACAAAACCAGCAAACGAGCCATTTACGTACCTACCACCAGAATCTTGCAGGATTTGCAAGCTTTTGATACTCAAGATGTAGACGCAATCACCTTAAGCGGCAGCGGCGAACCAACGCTGGCTGCCAATTTGGAAGATATTCTGCGTGGTATCAAAGAAGCTACTGGCAAACCGACAGTGGTTTTAACCAATGGTACCCTACTGTACGACGAACAGGTACGTCGGGAACTGGCGATCGCGGATAAAGTGGCTGTTAAACTGGATGCCGTTTCCCAAGACCAACTGCAACGAATCAACCGCACCGCAGAAGGGTGGGATTGGTCTACAATTTACGAGGGCATCCGGCAGTTTCGTCAAGAATTTCGCGGCGACTTTTCTATCCAGACCATGATGCTTTCCGAATGGAAACCGGAAACCAAAGCCGCTTACATTCGTTGTATTGACCAGTTACAGCCCCATGAAATTCAATTAAATACGCCCAGCCGCCCCAAACCAACACAGCATATGTTAGACGCCAGGGGGAACCATACGCCAGCCAGCGATCGCCCTTACGAAGTACGAGTGTTCAAATGCGTGCAACCGGAAACGCTACAAGCATTTGCCAATCGAATTCAACAGCAGACGGGGATTTCGGTGCGATGTTCCCACGGCCATTCCTAAACCAGGCTGGCAATCGGGATTACCAAGTCGGATCTACATAAACATCAATGGTGAGGTGAGACGTATTGTCAGGAACGCTGCTAATACAGGCACAAATCGTCTCGCCTCCAACAACTTGTACCTCGCAAGCATGACACGATCCCATCAGGCATCCGGTGGGAATTTTGACACCAGCACGTTCGGCTACTTGCAAAAGGGGTTCGCCAGCTTCTGCGTCTACGGTAATTTCATCGGGTAAAAACGAAACTTGTACGCTCATAATTTGGTTTTGAACAACGACAAAATCGGGTCTATATTGGTATGTTTGAGAACGCAATCGGCAACCAGATCCAAACTGGCTTCTCGCTGTTCGCGATAGTTGGGAATGCCAGTAGGTAAGGCTTGCAATCCCCGCCTACCTCGCAAAGAATTGAGCCAGGTACGCCGCCAGGCCCCATTATCGAAAAGCCCATGCAAGGTCGTCCCCCAAACAGCACCATCGCTGTCTACCAGGCCCAGTTTTTCATCGTCAAATAGAAAGTGTAGCTTTTGGCCGGTGGAAATTTTGGTGCTACATTGATGGATTTCGTATCCAGAAACGGGAATGCCAGATTGGGGGTAGGCAGATGTAACTTGACGCGATCGCGAAATTTTCGTTTTCCCAATTGTGGTGCGAATTGGTAGCAGTTTCAAAGCTTCGTACCTGCCTTCAATGCCTTCAATCCCAGTAGGGTCGGTAATACTGGTGCCCAGTATTTGAAAACCACCGTCAATACCTAAAATCGTACCGCCAGCCGCAACGTAGTTTTGCAGTTGCTCGGCCATTTCGGTATTTTGCAAGACGAATAAATCGGCAATAGTGGTTTTAGAACCGGGGATAATCACGGCATCGGGATATCCCAGATCGTCTTGCGGCCGCACGTAACGAACGCGAACGCTGGGTTCGGCTTCCAAAGAATCTAAATCGCTGATATTGGAAATTCTAGGCAAGTAGATAACGGCAATGGTGAGCTGGGCATGAGGTTTGTTGGCTGGCTTTTCTAATATTGTTAGGGGATCTTGATTTTCGTGAATGGATGGAATCCATGGCAAGACGCCAAGAACTGGAATTTGGGTGTGTTCCTGAAGCCATTTGGCAGCTTCTAGATGGTGTTGGTGGGGAGGCAAAGATTTGTTCAGAACCATGCCCTTAATTAGGGAACGTTCGCTGGGTTCTAGCAATTCTAAGGTGCCTACTGCTTGGGCGAGGGTGCCACCCCGTTGGGCATCTACAATTAAAATGGCAGGACAGTTTAGGTAACTAGCCACCCGCATGTTGCTGACATCTCGATGGCGTTGGTGAATTTCTGCGGTACTGCCATCCCCTTCTGCAACCACCCCATCAAATTCGCTGCCTAGAAAGTCTAAAGATTCGCAAACCACTTGCCAACCGATTTCAAAATAGCGATCGAATTCATGAATATTGGCAACACGACCAGCAGATTGACCGTTGAACAAAATTTCGTAATTGCTGTTTGGTTCGGATTTCACCAGAATTGGGTTCATTTCCATCAAAGGTTTGAACCCGGCAGCCCAAGCTTGTACTGCCTGTGCGTACCCAATTTCACCGCCGTTGGTGGTCATGTAGGTGCCATCAGCCATCCAATTTTGACTTTTAAAGGGGGCAATTCGATAGCCTTGGCGAGCTAGAATTCGACACAACGCCATGCAAAAGAAAGATTTTCCACTTTCTGCGGTGCTTCCCACCATCATGATGCCTTTCATAAATTGAAGTCCATCGGTTGAGTTGATGTACCAGTTTTGGCCAAAAGGAAGATTGAATGGCCTTTTGACTGCCCTTTTTAGGACCCCTACAAACGATGCCCCCCGAAACGGAATATAGCGATTTTATTGAAGAAATTGCGAACGTTTGGTACTGGCACCAACGACCGTTCGCCCCTTACGAATCATCTATGTTTGCGTTGGTTTGGACATTAGTTAGCTAGATTGCCCTTCATAGCGGTACGTCAAGCAAGCGACGTAAGAACACCACGAAGCGATCGCGAAAAGATGCTGGTGGAATTTGTTGCCAACCCTCTGCCTGCCAAGTTTTGATAATTTGCCTGCCTAAAGGTGCGAGACGAAAAGAATCGGTGATGCCTTGCCCGTCTACTTCTCGACGCAATACCCCGACCCGGATTAACCACATGAGATGGTTTTCTACAGTCCATTCGCTCATGGGCGATCGCACATATTTTGACCTGACACCGGCTTGTTTGGCAATGGCAGCTAGAGAAATACTTTGCTGCAATAAAGTGGTATAAAAAGGCATTTGTAAGGGCAAACAACGAATGGCTCGTTCGGCTCGTTGGCGGCTTTCTGTAGGATATTCAATGGTAGCTTGGACGGCAGTGGGTGTTTCGTTGGTCATAAAATTAAAATTTGCTTGCTACGTTCGGAATACGACTGCCCAATCTTGCCCATCTCGAAACCGGTTGCTCTGGTGGTAGAATTTCTTATATTCTGGCTATTTCCATCTTAATATTTATCGTTCATTTTTTCTGGTTTTGATGGGAATCTCCTAGAGCTATTCATATTGGGACGGAAATAGACAATGGACAAGTATATTGTCCATTTCTTCAAATCAAATATAAACAATCGCTTTTCCGATATAGATAAATTTTTACAAGGAAGCAACTTCTATTTGTTTTTTCTTTCCAATTGTACACAATTCCAAAACAGCGAAAACCACCAACGCCGACCAATAAGAACCCAACGATTGTATGACCCCGAAAATCACCAATTCCGTAGCTTGGCAACAAACAGAATTGCTCATGCAGCCAGCTTTGCTGCGAATTATTGACAATATCCGCAAGCAAGCAGAAGCTTATAACTGGACAACCAGTTACGAAGCCGTAGAAACCCCAATTCCGGGATATCAACTTTGCTTGCAAAGCGGACAGCAGCAGGTCAAAATCAACTTGTGGGAACTTTGCTATCAAGTTTGCTTTTGCAACTACCATCTATCTCCCCTAGAACCCTCTACCCAAGAAATAGAAGTTGATGTAGATACCACACTGTTGGATGAGAGTGGGGAAGTAGATTGGTTGCGTCTCGACCAAAAAACCCAACAAGTCATCTCCGACATTTTTGCCCAGGTTTCCCCTGAGGTTGGTGAAGGGTAGAAGCATAGGGAAGTATGGGAGCATGGGAGCATCAATGACTGCTCTCGTTTCTTTTTTTTCTCCCTCTTGCTAATCTCCCTATCTTCCCCATGTCCTAATTCCTGACTATAAACCCATAATAGAATAGCCAGCATCCACGTAAATCACTTGCCCAGTAATACCAGTGGCTAGTTCGCTGCCAAGGAAAACGGCTGTATTGCCTACTTCTAGTTGGTTAACCGTTCTACCAAGGGGAGAAACTTCCTCGACATGGCGAATCATATCCGCAATTCCACCAATAGCAGAAGAAGCCAAAGTGCGGATGGGACCAGCGGAAATAGCATTAACCCGGATATTTTGCGGCCCCAACTCTGCGGCTAAATAACGGACGCTGGATTCCAATCCTGCCTTTGCCACGCCCATTACGTTATAGTTAGGAGTAACCCGTTGCGAGCCCAGGTAGGTAAGCGTCAAAATACTGCCACCTTCTTTCATAAGAGGTTTGGCAGCGGAACTGAGTTTCACCAGAGAATAGGTGCTAATTTCTAAAGCTCTAGCAAACCCTTGCTGGCTTAAATCGGTAAAATTACCAGATAATTCATCTTTACCAGCAAAGGCCAAACAGTGAACGAGCATGTCCAGTTTTCCCCAAGTTTGCTCGGCAGTAGCAAACATTTCAGCTACTTGCTCGTCGTTTTGCACGTCGCAGGGAACGCAAAAGTCAGGATTGAGGGGTTCTACCAACTCCTTAACTTTCTTTTCGTGTTTGCCTTTTTCGTCGGGAAGGTAGTTGACGCCAAGGTTGGCCCCAGCCTCGTGTAGTTTTTGAGCAATTCCCCAAGCAATGGAGCGTTGGTTGGCAATGCCGGTTACAATGGCATTTTTTCCGTTTAAATTCAACATAATTGTCTATTCTAAAAACAATGCAAATTTCTAGTTGGTCCGTGAAAAAATTTTTGGGAACACACAACGGTTCCGAGAGGATACCGATTCCCACACCTGAGTGTTTGACGGTCAGCAGCTCAGCTGAGTGCTGAAGTTTGACCGATTCTATAGCCCAAGTATGGTAGCACACCTAGATGCCTTCCCATACATGTATATTTGATTACAAAAAAGCGCCTTTCCCTCAGTTTACGTTTTTTTCAAGCCGGATTCGAACGAATCGTAGATTCATCGTAACTTTCTATACCGCGCCCACAGGCAAGCCCAAGTAAAGAAGCTTTGACTTTGATTCGTAACATCATGCAGAAAGCTCTACAATATTTGGCGCCCGCACAGGCACGCAAAAGTAAAGAACGCCGGCATAATTTACAATAAGCCTGTCCGACCGTTTGCGGTGAGCCTGTCGAACCGTGTAAAGGCATTCATGTAGGCAAAAACTTATGATTGGGAGTCAGGACAAATCGCTAGCAGCTATATTCCGGCAAATGAGCAGCGGGGTATTTCCTCCCGTTGTGGAAACCTTTGAGCGGGGTAAGACAATTTTCTTCCCTGGGGATCCGGCAGAAAGAGTTTACTTCCTGCTCAAGGGGGCCGTGAAACTCTCCCGTGTGTACCAGGGGGGTGAAGAAATTACCGTAGCTTTGCTGCGGGAAAATAGTGTTTTTGGCGTTTTATCGTTAATTACCGGACAACGTAGCGATCGCTTTTACCATGCTGTCGCCTTTACTTCGGTAGAATTGCTATCGGTCCCCATCGACCAGGTAGAAAAAGCCCTCAAAGACGATCCGGAACTATCGGTGTTTATGTTACAGGGACTATCTTCGCGGATTTTACAAACCGAGATGATGATCGAAACCTTGGCACACCGAGATATGGGATCGCGTTTGGTGAGTTTTCTATTAATTTTGTGTCGCGACTTTGGGATTCCCAGTACCAACGGCATTACTATAGACTTGAAACTATCCCACCAGGAAATTGCCGAAGCCATTGGCTCCACCCGGGTTACAGTAACGCGATTGCTAGGAGAATTGCGGCAAAAGAAAATGATCTCCATTTACAAGAAAAAAGTAACGGTCCACAATCCCCTTGCCTTAAGCCAGCAATTCACCTAAGCTGGGCAATCGCAGTTTTCTACGAGCCCACAATTCCTTTGGTGAGGAATTGAGCATCAAACCTTCTCTTTCATGAACGCTGGATACGTCCTAATTGTGGCAATTTTACTATTGGGTGGAGCGATTGCCACAGTGGGCGATCGCTTGGGAACCAAAGTCGGAAAGGCAAGGTTACGCCTGTTTAACCTGCGCCCCAAACAAACGGCTACTGTCATTACTATTATTACCGGTAGCGTCATTTCGGCTTCGACGTTGGGAATTTTACTGGCCAGCGATCGGCAATTGCGGACTGGTATTTTTAAACTAGAAGAAATTCAAGACGATCTCGAGGATGCCAAAAACAATCTCAACCGCACCCGTAAATCGTTAAATACAACCACCACCCAACTGAATAGCGCCAAACAAGAACTAGCTCAAGTTAAACGTGCTCTACAAGGCAACCAAAAACAGCTTCGGGAGGCACGTACGGAGTTAGAACAGCTACGTTCGGAAAAAAGACAACTAGAAGCCAATCTCCAACAAACGCGCAGCCAATTATCTCAAGTAGAAGGCAAACTAAACCAAACGCAAGAGCAACTCAACGAGGTTTCCCAACAAAAAGCCGACTTGCAACAGCAAATTCAACAGTTACAAGCCAAAACCGAAGATTTGCTTGAACAAAGAAAACAGTTGCTCTCTCAAAAGGAAGCTGCGATCGCTGAGCGGGATAAAGTTCTTGAAAAGCGCGAACAAAAACTCGCCAAACAAGCGGAAATCATTCGAGCGCGTGAAGATTTGCTAGCGGAACTCAAACGGGAAATCTCGTTTTTAGAAGCGGAGGTAAGCCAGCTAGAACAGGAATCGCAAAAACTGCGGGAAGGCAAGGTAGCGTTGCTACGGGGAGAAGTATTGGCATCTGGCGCCGTGCGTGTGGTAGATCCCCAAGGAGTACCAGAAGCCATCGATCGTTTGTTGCGGGAAGCCAACCGAGAAGCCATTCGTCAATTGCTGCCGGGAAGGGAAGATTTTGATTTTCGTGCGGTACGCATTTCCCAAAGCGAAGTCCAACAACTTTTAGAACAAATTGAAGCCAATCGCGTATACGTGATGCGGATTATCTCGGCAGAAAATTATTTGGTAGGAGAAGAAAAAGTGGAAGTGGTGGCGGATGTGGTTCCTAATCGCTTACTGCTGTTGAAAGGGGATCTCGTTGCTGCTACTTCGGTGAATCCCATGGCGCAAACTCCCGAAGAAATTCGCGATCGCATTTCTCTACTCCTAGAAGCTTCCCAATTTCGGGCTCGCTGGCTGGGATTGCTTTCTGATGACGTTCAAATTGGCGATGAAGGTATTGAGGATATTTCCAAACTCGCCAATTTCCTAGAAAAAATAAAATCTTACAAGCAGCCTTTAAAAATTAAAGCCGTGGCAGCAGAAGTTATTTACACGGTTGGTCCTTTAAGAGTAAATTTAGTTGCGGTCAATCAAGACGACGAAGTAATCGCACGTACGAACTAACCTATTCGTTGCCAACAACCATCAAAAAATCTATGCCTCAACCACCTACGCTGCTTGGTTTCGATCCGGGAAAAGATAAATGCGGAATTGCTGTTATCTCCTCGCCGCAACAAATTCTTTATCATGAAGTAATGGCCGCAGCCGAAGCCATACCAACCGTGGTTTCGCTGGCAGAAAAATACTCCCTCGAAACCATTGTCATGGGCGATCGCACTACCGCCAAAACCTGGAAACCCCAACTAGAAACAGCGGTTCCCCATATCCCCATTATCTTGGTTAACGAACACTATTCTAGTTTGCAGGCACGCGATCGCTACTGGCAAATGTTTCCCCCCAAAGGACTGATGCGGCTAGTTCCCAAAGGAATGCGGGTTCCCCCACGCCCCATTGATGATATTGTTGCCATGATTCTCATCGAACGATACCAACAACAAAATCAAGGGCAAAATACCAAATCCTACTAAATTTGGGCTCGAATCGTGAACCAATAATCGCTTCCCGGTTCCAACTGGTAATCGTATGCCTCTAAAAAACGTCCCAAAGGTTCTTGAATTAACGCCCGACCTCTGGAAGGAGAAATATTCAACTGTTTGTGACGAAACCGCCACTGAAAGTCCCAAGTAAAGTCACCCGCACTTACTTGACCTTCAATTTTCCCCGCCTGCCAGGATTGTGCCGTAATGCAAATATGGGCGGTTGTTTTTGGTAAACGCCTGCTCATAACCTTTTTGGCAATAGCCTGCCTGCCCGACAAACCCACTTCACAATTTTAAAGGGTGACGATTTGATTGTTGTACATACTCATGGCTTTTTCCCACCCCTGTTCGCAACCTACCTCGATCGCTTCTACCACTGTATCGAGAACTTGCGACATGACCTGGGCTTGGGATGGCGAAAATTTGCCCAATACGTAGCCAGTAATGTCTTGTTCGTTGTCGGAGGTAGGTTTGCCAATGCCAATCCGCAAGCGTGGAAAATCTTGGGTGTTCAAATGGGCGATCGCGGATTTCATTCCATTATGCCCACCAGCAGATCCCGACAAACGCAAGCGAATTTTCCCCACTGGTAAATCCATATCGTCATAAATCGCCAAAACCGATTCTGGCGGTATTTTCAACCAACTCACCACCGATTGTAAAGACTGACCGGAACGGTTCATATAGGTGGTCGGTTTCAGCAGGCGGATTTTTCCGGTTTTCGGTATAAATCCTTCTCCAAAAATCCCCTTAAAACGCCGGTTTTCGCTTAGGGGAATTTGCCAGGCCTTGGCTAAGGCATCTATAGCTTCAAAACCAATATTGTGACGGGTTTGCTGGTATTTTTTTCCCGGATTTCCCAATCCAGCAATTAGTTGCGGTCTGAGTTCAGTCATCTCCTTCGTTCGCTATTTCAAAAACAAAAAGGGCAAAGGAAGTTTTGGGAACGCTACCTTTACCCATAAATTTGGCGCTAGCTAGCTGATGTTTGTTCTTTAGAGGAGGTAGAGGAGTTGCTACCGTCTTGTTGATTCTCTAGGGTGTCTGCGGTTTGATGGTCAGAAACGTCCGCACTTTTGTTGGGTTCGCTTTTTTGGGATGGATCGCTTGTCTGTTGGGGTTGGTCGGAATTTTGTAAATAGTTGGCTTCCCGTTTGAACTCGTTTTCAAAGTCTTTGGAAGCTTGTTGGAACCCTTTGATGGCTTTTCCCAGACTTTGACCGACTTCTGGCAATTTTTTGGGGCCAAAGATTAAAAGGGCGATGACCAAGATGACGAGCATTTCCGGCAAGCCGATACCGAATATATTCATACGTTTTTCCTGTAAAAACTTCTCTAGTTCCAGTATAAAGCTCGGAAAAAAAACCCGGAGGAGGATCCGGGTTTTCTCAATGGGATGGACCGCTCGCGAGTTGGAGCGGTTGTTGGCAATCGCTTATGCCACGTTTTAGACTCGCTTCTGGTAGCTTGTACTAGCCGTGAAGTTACATGCTCAGACTTTTCCAGTCTACGTTTACGTTTTCTAGAAGCAGGGAAGAGTTATAGATTTGCAAAATAATCAGCAAGAATACGAAGAACAGTAGCATGAACACACCCATCACAGGTGTGGTTCCCCAACCAGGTGCTACTTTGCCGTATTCAGAGTTCAGCGGACGTAGGATGTTTCCCAAGCGAGTTCTTTTTGCCATAGATAATATCCTTGTATTTTCTTTTCAGCGAGTTCGTTACGGCAAGGTGTTAACTAAGTTTTATCGCTAGGCGACTTTTGCCGATCGTACCACGACTGGGTGTTGGTTGGTGCTGGATTTGCTGGAGATTGTGAAAATGAAGCAATTCCACGCCGATCTGGTTTCCGCAAACATCCAAAATGGCGTCGCGATCGGCAAATATTGCCTACCAGTACTAGGCCGATTTTTGTTAAATTGTATTCAACAACGTTATTTCTTGTAAATTCTTCTTATGGACTCTACAACCACTATCCTGGTATCCATTTCTGGTTTTCTGGTTCTGCTGACTGGTGTAGCTATCTATACTTCCTTTGGTCCTCCTTCTAAAGATTTAGCCGATCCCTTTGAAGAACACGAAGATTAATGCCTAGGTAGCCGGGCACTTCGAACTTTAGTGAGTGCCTGGCTCTTTGATGGCATAACTCCTGGATCTGGTTTGGCTAGATATGATTTTTTGTTTCTTTTATATGTATATATAGTCATTTAAATATATAATAGGTTTTTGCCATATTTGTTTTTGCTATGGAAATTTGCTTGATTTTGGCAAATTCCATAAATTTTCTGCTTCTAGCAACTACTGGGTAGAGTTGGTGAATCGATCTTCGCTACAGCGATCGCAACTACCTAAAGCCCCCCCAATAGCAGAAGTTTTAACTATCTTTCAAAGATATAAATACGTGGCTATTTCCTAAAAAATTGAAATGAGCCATACTATCTTTATGTACTTTTTTTATTTAATTTTTATTGTATTAAAAATTAAAAATATATATTAAAATTAATAAAATATATATAAAAAAATAAATTTTGATTTCGTAAATTATTTTCAGCGATCGCTTTGTTAGCAAATGCACAAAAACAACGTATAGCGAGCGTAACTGCGAATCGCCGAATTTTTTTTATTGTATAGATTTTATGTAATCTTGTAATAATATATTCAATAATAATAGTATATACTCGCCATTTTGTAAATAAATGTAAATTTCCGGCTAGAAATTGACACACCATTGTGTACGATATGGTTATTTGCGACCATAAAAGAAGGATTTCTTGCCCTGAGCTTGCCGAAGGGCGTTGCCCTGAGC
>CAYZHY010000088.1:11904-16032 GCA_964477525.1 uncultured Geitlerinema sp.
TGCCGAAGGGTCCCATAGAAAAACAAGTATTCGCCTACAGCCGACAAAAGTCTTATCCTTCGACATGCTTAGGGTAAGACGTAAATCGAAGGCGCAGCGTCTAAGGAGTAAACCTGCATGTTCACTTACGTCAAGTCCACCATTCGCCATATTGAGCCTGACAATTTGGCCGGTCGTTCCCTCATCCGGGTGGTCTATGTCGTTCTCGAACCTCAATATCAAAGCGCTCTATCCGAAGCCGTACGCTCCATCAACAAAAACCATCCCCACGTGGCAGTGGAAGTTTCCGGCTATCTCATTGAAGAATTGCGCGATAGCGATAACTACGAGGAATTCAAGAACGAAGTTGCCAAAGCCAACATTTTCATTGGTTCTTTAATCTTCATTGAAGATCTAGCCGATAAAGTCGTAGAAGCAGTATCCCCGCATCGCGATCGCTTGGATGCGGCGGTCGTCTTTCCTTCCATGCCGCAAGTCATGCGCCTCAACAAAATGGGAAGTTTTTCCATGGCGCAGCTAGGGCAAAGCAAAAGCGCGATCGCGCAGTTCATGCGCAAGCGCAAAAACCAAAGCGGTTCCTCATTCCAAGACGGGATGCTGAAGCTTTTGCAAACCCTGCCCAAAGTTTTGAAATACCTGCCCATGGACAAGGCGCAGGATGCGCGGAACTTCATGCTGAGCTTCCAGTATTGGCTGGGAGGGTCTCCAGAGAACCTGGAAAACTTCCTGCTGATGCTGGCAGATAAATATGTAGATAACATCGAGCTACCAGAAAACCCTGCCCTAAGCGATGCCGAGGGATATAAATATCAAGAACCGGTTGTTTATCCCGACATGGGCATTTGGCATCCTCTTGCCCCCAAAATGTTTGAGGATGTCGCGGAATATTTAGAATGGCATAACAGTCGCGACGATATTTCCGACGACCTGAAAGACCCGCTAGCCCCCTGCATTGGCTTGGTGTTGCAGCGGACGCACTTGGTTACCGGCGACGATGCCCACTACGTGGCGGTGGTCCAAGAAATCGAAGCAATGGGCGGTCGCGTAATTCCCATTTTTGCCGGTGGCTTGGATTTTTCCAAACCGGTGGATGCCTATTTCTGGAATCCTTACCAGAAGGAAGGGAATCAAACCCCGTTGGTAGATGTGGTGGTGTCGCTGACTGGATTTGCGCTGGTAGGCGGTCCGGCGCGGCAAGACCATCCCAAAGCGATCGAGTCGTTGAAACGCTTGGGTCGTCCTTATATGGTATCGCTGCCTTTGGTATTCCAAACCACTGAAGAATGGGAAGAAAGCGACCTAGGCTTGCATCCGGTACAGGTAGCGCTGCAAATTGCTATTCCGGAACTCGACGGGGCGATCGAACCGATTATTCTGTCGGGTCGCGATGGGGCCACCGGTCGGGCGATCGCTTTGCAAGACCGGGTAGAAGCAGTTGCCCATCGGGCGTTGAAATGGGCGAACCTGCGCAAAAAGCCCAAAGTTGATAAGAAAATTGCTATTACCATCTTCAGCTTCCCACCGGATAAAGGCAACGTCGGGTCGGCGGCGTACCTAGACGTGTTTGCCTCGATTTACGAAGTAATGAAGGCGCTGAGGAACAATGGCTACGATATCGAGAATTTCCCGGAATCGTCGGAAGAATTGATGCAGCAGGTGCTGCACGATTTTACGGCGCAGTACGCCAGTCCCGAACTCAATGTTGCTTATCGGATGCCGGTGCGCGAGTACGAGGCGCTAACCCCCTATTCGGAACGCCTGCACGAGAATTGGGGTCCGCCACCGGGAGAACTAAATACCGATGGTGAAAATCTGCTGGTATACGGTAAAGAGTTCGGCAATCTGTTTATTGGCGTTCAACCAACGTTTGGCTACGAAGGCGACCCCATGCGGTTGCTGTTTAGCCGTTCTGCCAGTCCCCACCACGGTTTTGCAGCCTACTATACCTTCTTGGAAAAAGTTTGGGGGGCCGATGCGGTGCTGCACTTTGGTACCCACGGTTCGCTGGAGTTCATGCCTGGCAAGCAAATGGGCATGTCTGGATCTTGCTATCCGGACAATCTGATTGGCAGCATTCCCAACATCTATTACTACGCAGCGAACAATCCTTCCGAGGCTACCATTGCCAAGCGACGCAGCTATGCAGAGACGATTTCCTACCTGACACCACCGGCGGAAAATGCTGGTTTGTACAAGGGGCTGCAGGAGCTGGAGGAACTGGTTGGTTCCTACCAGAATCTCAAAGAAAGCGGTCGCCGGATTCAGATTGTCAATACGATCGTGGAGAAATGTCGCTCGGTGAACTTGGACCAAGATGTCCAGTTGCCAGAAAAAGATGCGGCCGAGATGGAAATTGAAGAGTGCGATCGCTTTATTGGCAAGGTCTACAGCAAGTTGATGGAGATTTCGTCGCGGTTGCTGCCTTGCGGGTTGCACGTAGTGGGCAAACCACCGACCTCGGAAGAAGCCATTGCCACCTTGGTAAGCATTGCCAGCTTGGATCGCGAAGAAGAGGGCATCAAGTCTTTGCCACGCGCGATCGCAGAAAGCATCAATCGCGACATCGACGACATTTACCGCAACAACAACCTGGGGATTTTGGAAGATGTCCAGTTGCTGCAAGACATCACCGAAGCGACCCGGCAGGCAGTTACGGCTTTGGTCCGGCAGCAGGAAGATGCTGACGGTCGGATTTCGGCGGTTACCAAACTGAATTTCTTCAATATGCGCAAGCGCAATCCTTGGATAGAAGCGCTCGTTGACGCCGGTTTCTGCAATGTGGACCCAGAAGAAACCAAACCCCTGTTTGAATATCTGGAATACTGTCTGGAACAGATTTGTGCCGACAACGAACTGGGTTCTTTGCTGCGGGCACTAGAAGGCGAGTATATTCTGCCTGGACCTGGTGGCGATCCCATCCGCAATCCCAACGTGCTACCCACCGGCAAGAACATGCACGCTTTGGACCCCCAAGGTATTCCCACCGCTGCCGCTGTGAAGTCGGCAAAAGTGGTGGTGGATGGTTTGCTGGACCGGTACAAAGCCGAAAACGACGGTCAGCTACCGGAAACCATTTCGTTCATGCTGTGGGGAACGGATAACATCAAGACCTACGGCGAATCCCTGGCACAGGTCATGTGGATGATTGGCGTGAAGCCAGTGCCGGATTCTTTGGGTCGGATTAACAAGTTGGATTTGATTCCCTTAGAAGAGTTGGGTCGCCCGCGCGTAGATGTGGTCATTAACTGTTCCGGCGTGTTCCGCGATCTGTTTATCAATCAGATGGCGCTGCTGGATAGGGCAGTGAAAATTGCTGCCGAGGCTGACGAACCGGAAGAATGGAACTTTGTGCGCAAGCATGCCCTGCAACAAGCAGAAGAGTTGGGTGTGAACGTGCGCGAGGCTGCAACTCGGGTGTTTTCCAATGCTTCTGGTTCCTACGCTGCCAATGTCAACCTGGCGGTGGAAAACAGCAGTTGGGAAGACGAGTCAGAATTGCAGGAAATGTATCTCAAGCGCAAGTCGTTTGCGTTTGACTCCGACAATCCCGGCATGATGAAGGAAAACCGCGAGTTGTTTGAGTCGAGCTTGAAAACCGCGGATGCAACGTTCCAAAACCTGGATTCTTCCGAAATCAGCTTGACCGACGTTTCCCACTATTTCGATTCCGACCCGACGAAGGTGGTTTCCTCCCTTCGGGGTGACAAGAAGCCGTCAGCTTACATGGCGGATACGACCACAGCCAACGCGCAAGTGCGTACCCTATCGGAAACGGTGCGTTTGGATACCCGTACCAAACTGCTCAATCCCAAGTGGTACGAGGGCATGCTATCTCACGGTTACGAAGGTGTTCGGGAGTTGTCGAAGCGCCTGGTGAATACCATGGGTTGGTCGGCAACTGGCGATGCTGTGGACAATTGGGTTTATGAAGAGGCGAACGATACGTTCATTAAGGATGAGAAGATGCGGGAGCGTCTGATGAATATGAATCCCAATTCGTTCCGCCGTATGGTGACTACCTTATTGGAAGCGAATGGTCGCGGCTACTGGGATACCAGCGAGTCGAATCTGGAAATGTTGCGGGAGCTGTACCAAGAGGTAGAAGACAAGATTGAAGGTATTGAGTAA
>CAYZHY010000089.1:0-2551 GCA_964477525.1 uncultured Geitlerinema sp.
TATGTCTCTCCATCCCCTAAGTGGTAGCAATTTATCAACACTCATCAACGTAGTTTCCCGCTACGGTAAAAGCCAAAATACGCAATTTGCCCGCATTTTCGCTATTGCTGGTGTGGTTTTGCTGCGATCGCCCTTTTCCCTCATCGAACGACTGACAACTGCCTATCGCCTCCAGCAACAACCCACCATGCCAGCACCGATTTTTATTATCGGACATTGGCGCAGCGGTACGACGCATTTGTACAACATTCTTAGCAAATCGCCGCAATTTGGTTACGTATCTCCCCTCGCCGTGGGATTGCCGTGGGATATTTTGGGATTGGGAACGATTTTACAACCTCTGCTGGAAAAAACATTGCCCGAACAACGGTTTATCGATCGCATTCCCGTTACCCCCGTTTCTCCCCAAGAAGACGAAATCGCGATCGCCAACATGTCGCCCCTATCATACTACCACGGCATCTATTTTCCCCAACATTTCTACGATATTTTCCGCCGCAGTATCTTTTTCGACGGCTGCCCACCCCAAGAAATCGAAAACTGGCAGCGAACTTTGGTCTACTTCCTCAAAAAAATCTGGCTGCAACAAAACTGCAAACCCCTCCTCATCAAAAATCCCGTTTATACCGCCAGAGTGTCTATGTTGCGGGAACTGTTTCCCGGTGCCAAATTTATCCATATTTACCGCAATCCCTATCGCGTATTTCACTCCATGCAGAATTTTTACCGCAAACTCTTTCCAGAACTCGCCTTACAAAAATTCGACCATCTGGAAATCGATAACTGGATTTTAGAAACCTATTCCCGCATGATGAACCAATGTTTGGAACAAACTGCCAAACTACCCGATAAAGATTTGGTAGAAATTCGGTTTGAAGACTTAGAAGCCAATCCCATGGCAGAACTGGAAAGAATGTATCAAACGTTGCAGCTGGATGGGTTTGCAGAAGATAAAATCCATTTCCAAAACTATCTCGCCTCGGTCAGCGACTATCAGAAAAATGCCTATGAAATGACTTCAGAAGCCATGGAAAAGGTGGAAAAACATTGGCAGCCGTTTTTGGAACGTTGGGGATATCGACCACCCGTGCCTAAATAAAAACCAATCTATAGTATTTTTATATGATTTGTTTGCAATGCAATTTTGTAAAGGCAAACGACCGTTCGCCCCTACAGGGTTCTAAAATCTTTCAGCAATGCACTATTGACGTTTGATTTGGAAAAACTATACTCGTATCGAATATGACAAAATTGAAATTGTATGTCCCGATTGTAATACGACAAGTTTTCCAAGATGTTAAAATAAATTCTGTTTTTTTTCGTAGCAATCGAGGGGGAAATCTTGACAAATGGTTGCGATCGCTATAATATAAAAACTACATAGGGCGATCGCTTCGCCGTAAAAAAGGGGAGGTTTTTTAAGACGCCTTTACCCAAACATCTAACCTGCGCAAAAATAAGCTATTATTGATACAATACAATTTCTATATCCCTATGCAAAGAACCTAGGAAAGCTGTATTGTGCGCAAACTATCAACATTCGGTTTATTTTTTGGACTGGCCTTTCTCACCAGCTTAATTGCAGCCCAAGGCGGAAAAGCGATCGCAGAAACCTTAGCCATAGCCGGTTGGCAAATTTTTTGGCTACCTGTATTTTACCTATTTCCCCTGCTGTGCGCCACCTTTTCCTGGCGAGCCTTGTTTTCCCCCAGGCAAATTCCCCCATTTCGGTTTAGTCTTTATGCCAGTTGGGTGGGGTTAGCCATTAACTGGTTGTTACCGGTAGCGCAAATTGGTGGCGAACTGGCGCGCGTGCGTTTGCTGGTTAAGCGTCAATTTCCCGTCGATATTGCCCTCGCCAGCGTCATTGGCGACAAAACCCTACAGGTAATGACTCAAGCACTTTATACATTTGTGGGGTTGATGCTGTTTCTGGCACTGCAACAGGGGAGCATCTTACAAAATATTGTACACCAACAACGCGCGATCGCAGGCATTGCGGCAGGCATTTTCATCATGACGGTGGCAAGCTGGGGATTTTACCGAGTGCAACGTTTGGGCATGGTTGGCATTCTAACGCGCATTGCCAAAAAATTCCCTAGGGCCAATTCCAGCGCATCTTCCAGTTTAGCCAATCTCGATACCGCCATTCACGCCATGTACGATCGCCAAAAACGTTTGGTAATTGCTGCTAGCTGGCGTATTGCTTTTCGATTGGTATTGGCAGGGGAAGTTTGGCTGGCGCTATTCTTTTTAGGGCATCCTGTAAGTTGGATAGAAGCAATAATTTTAGAGAGTTTAGGTCAGGGGATTCGCACTGCTGCCTTTGCCATTCCTGGTGGTTTGGGCGTTCAAGAAGCCGGTTTTATGGTTATCGGTACGGCTTTAGGCTTACCCACGCCAGTTGCCTTGGCACTTTCCCTCAGCAAACGCGTACGGGAGTTAGTTGTGGGCGTACCAGGGGCGATCGCTTGGCAAGTGACGGAGGGGATTGATGCTTTGCGATCGTCGGAGGTTTGATGGTAGGGGCGTGGGAGCATGGGAGCGTGGG
>CAYZHY010000089.1:2651-15926 GCA_964477525.1 uncultured Geitlerinema sp.
GCGTAGGCGTTTTAGTGGAGTAGCCAGTGGGAGGGGTTGTGTATCATTTTGACGAGACTTCCTAGAATTCGATTGTAGGTTTTGTAAAGTTCTCTTGCTTTTGGTAAAGCAATATATTTACATTTGACGGCAAATTCAAGCCAGGTCTGTGTTTCGGCGGCTTCGGCTTCGCAGTCGTTGAGTTTGGCGAGAAAAGCTGCTTTGTATCGGCGTTTTCGCCATGCTTCCGCTAAATTAGCACAAACCGAACGCGATGAGCGTCGAACTTTGGTCTGTGAGGGAATATCGCTCTTCGACTGGGCAGCTTTTAGAAACTTCAAAAATTTCCATAGCCGCATCAAACGCTAACCGATCAACCTCTAAATCCCGATGATTTTTAACCCAATCTTTTTTCATTGACTCCTAAACCAACGCCCTACCCAAAATAATACTATTCCCTACGTCTACGCACCCACGCACCCACGCCCCCACGCACCCACGCACCCTATCTCTCCATCTCCCCACTCCCTCGTGGCTGCAACCATCCCTGCTGCTGGTACCATTGAACAGCATCTTTTAAAGAAGACATGACTGGTCGGAAACTCACGTTCAGTTCCGTAGTGGCTTTGGTATTGTCAAAATAGATGGGCGATCGCGCCAAACGTACGCCTGTGAGGGGGGCTGTTGGTGGTTTCTTGGTAATGGTATCCGATATTGTTTCCGAAATCGCACTGACAGCAAACGCCAGCCAGTAGGGAATTTGTCGTTCGGGCATGGGAATGCCGGTTAGTTGTTCCAGCAACGCCAATAGCTCGCTCAAGCGAATGTTTTGATTGCCCAAAAAATAGCGTTCCCCGGGTTTTCCGTTTTCAATCGCTAGCAGGTGACCGTAGGCAACATCGCGCACATCCACCACATTTAAAATACTTTCTAAATAAGCAGGATATTGGCCGTTGAGAAAATCCACAATCATTCGCGAAGGAGGCGTTAAATTGCGATCGCCAGGACCAATGGGAATGCTAGGATTAACAATAACCACGTGCAATCCTCGCTTGGCAGCCTCTCGTGCTTCCTGTTCTGCTAAAAACTTACCTTTGCAGTAGGCACCCACCATATCTTGATAAGTGAGTTCTACCGATTCGTCGAAAACTTGACTTTCCCGAAAGCGATCGCTTTTTAAAACTGACTCGGTGGAAGTATGCACGACCCGTTCTACCCCCGCATCCATCGCCGCTTCCATAACATTGCGGGTTCCCGTTTGATTCACCGTTAGGAAGTCTTGCTTGCGTGGCGACCAAAGACCGGCATTGGCAGCGAGGTGGAAAACATAATCTCTCCCCTCCATTGCTTCGCGAACCAAGCCAGCATCGGTAATCGAACCGGTGACGTATTCCACCCCCGGGATTTCCTGTTGGGGGGTTGCTACATCCAATATCCGTACTTCATCGCCATAGGAACGCAGCAATTCGACCACATGCTGCCCTAGAAATCCCAAACCACCGGTTACCAAGCATCGTTTTGCCATCAATCAAAAGAAAATATCAAACCAAAATCGAGCGGGAAAATCAGGAAATGGCCAACCATCCCTAACGCCCGCGCAAATTTTCTTGCAAATAAAATAAAGGAGAAGCCACCACCAACGCCGCTAGCAAAATTCCAAAGGCATCGGTAATAACCATCTGAATGTTAATAATTCCCAATCCCACCGTCAATACAACCAAACCTACAAACAATTCTTCCGTTACCTGTGGTTTGTGGCGTAGGGTTAAATATTTAACAAATGTAAAGCCACCGGCAACCAACCACGCTACCGCCGGATGGTAGATGGCAATCCGTTGAGAAAATATAAACAGAACCATAAAAAACATAAATATGTCAATCCAAAACTGACGCTGCTGGAATTTTTGCAGCCAGAACTTACGCGATCGCATATCGTATTGTTGGTGGGAAGAAGCCTTTTCGCTATCCTCGTTTAAAGCAAACACCCGATGCCACTCCGGTTTGTACTGATTTTTTAACCGACCAAAAATCTTCACCAAACGAATCCCCGGCAAATTTTGCCCCTGCAAAGCCGACTCCAACAGCCGACAGATGCGCACGTAATTGACCTTTTCCGACGGCATTCGGTTCACAGTTACCGTCAGTTGGTGTTTGCCTTGGGTTACCTGCAGCCTAACCGGATAGTCTTGTACCGCTGCTTGCAAAATTTGTTGGATTTCTGCCCTACGGTTGGGATCGAGTTTGAAACCGCTGGAAGTATCCTCTAGTTCCTCTTGTTCCTCTACAACATCACCGCTAGCTTGCGAAACCACCTGGTTGGAGCTATCTGCCACTACCTCGCAAGCCGGAACCGGTGATTTCAGGGCTTTGAGAACTTGAGCGGCAGAATGATAGCGCTGACCCACGCTGGTAGAGAGCATTTTATCCAAAATATGCCCCAAATCCTCGCTAATGGGCGTTTGTAAGTAATCCCGCCATACCCAACGACCGCTGCCACTGTCAATCAAATCGAAAGGAGAGGTTTGGGTCAGCAAATGAATGCAAGTGACCCCCAAACTGTAGATATCGCTGGCAAAAACTGCCTTCCCGCGCAACTGTTCCGGTGCCGTATACGCCGCCGAACCAATCACCGTGCCAGTTCGACCGCCAGCGCGGGCGCTTGCCGCAAATTTCGCCGCCCCAAAATCCACCAAACACCAGCGGCTGTGGTATTGGATATCCCGGCGATGGCGGCGGTAAATAATATTTTCCGGCTTGATATCCCGGTGGATGACGTGGTGGCTGTGGATAAATTGCAATACTGGTAGCAGTTCTTTCAGCAGAAACCGGATTTTTCGTTCGTCAAAAGGTCGCGTATTGGTAAGTGCTTCCGAAAGCAGTTTGCCTTCAATCCATTCCTGCATCAGATACTGCCGCCCATTTTCTTCCGTGTAGGCAATAAACTCAGGAATTTGAGGATGTTTGCCCAAAAGTTCCAACCTTACCGCTTCTTGACGGAAAAGTTCGGCAGCTTTTTCAGCTTTTTGGTGCCCTTGAGCTTGTGGTAGAAACTGCTTGATAGCACAGTAATTTTGGGGAGTGGTTTCTGCTTCCGTCTCTGAGTGGTCGTCGTCATAGAGAACTTCGGCAAGAAACGTTCGACCAAAACCACCTTCGCCTATGGGTTGAATCGGTCGATAGGAACCAGCCAAAACCAGCGAACTACCGCAATGAGGGCAATTTTGGGCTTCGGTTTCTACTTCTGGGTGCGGGCATTCAGGATTGAGACAGTAGGTCATGGGAAAAATACTCCGCGATACCTCTATACTAATTCGATTTGCTATAGACAGCACACCGCCAAGGTCATGAGCAAAAATACTCCCAAATTAGTTGCCGTCTTCGTAATATTTTGTTACAAAGAATAAAGTAATTACTCGGAGTAGGACATGTTTGGAAGTGTTACTGGTGCTACAGCTTCTTCCCAAACCGACTGGGGAGAGCAGCTGATCAACCAAGCTGCTACTCAGTCTATCCGCAGTCTGTTCACCTCCAGTGAATCGGTTGAGGTGGCGGTGCGCTGCTATCCTTCCAGCAAGCTCTTGCAAGGAAGTATTGATAGTTTCAAAATGAGTGGAAAGCGCTTGCTGATCCGCCGCCGTTTCATGGTGGAAACCATGAGTTTTGAAACAGATGCGGTAGCCATTGATTTTCGTTCGATTCTAGGCGGTCAAATTCGGCTGAAACAACCCACACAAGCGATCGCGCATGTGGTTTTATCGGAAGAGGGTATTAACAAAGCATTTGAAGCCGACCTGGTGAAAAAACGCCTAGTCAATCTGGAACATTCAACGCTCACAGAACTTTCTGGTGGCAAACCTGTTTCTTTTACCAACGTACAGGTAGAATTGTTGCAGGAAAACATGCTGCGCCTGCGAGCTAAAGCCGATCTCGGCGATCGCGGAGAAGTTCCAGTACAAATGGTCACCAAATTGGGCATCGAACGGCGCCGCCGTATATGCTTTCAGGAAACCCAATTTGAACCCGAGGGGATTCCAGAACAACACCAAGAGATTTCCCAGAAACTTACTCACGTTCTAGCAGATATTTTAAACAACATGGTAGACCTAGACCGCTTCGACCTTGATGGCGTGGTCATGCGTCTCAACCGTTTGGAGACCTCTGGCAAAGAACTCATCTTTAGCGGTTACGCCCAAATCCATCATTTTCCGCGCCATTCCTAATTTCCCATTGCCAAATGCTACGATCCAAATTGGGTTTTTCCCGAATTCTAGGTCAAGTTTCCGAAAACTTGCCTACGGATCGCGTTTAGAAAATAGGCAATTGGGCAATGCGCTACTATGGAAAATTAGCCAATCGTTTTTGGCATTGGATTTTGCTGCTGTCTACTTTATCAGCCACGCTAGCAGTGGCTAAATCTCCCCCAGTTCGGGGTCAAACCGAACCATCATCTTTATGCCCTACTCCCGTTTTATCTCGCCTCCAAACCCACACCATAGAGTCGGGAGAAACCGTTGAAAGTATTGCTAACCAGTACGATTTAATCCCCGCTACTCTCTTAGGGTTAAATCCAGAATTGCGCGCCGAAAACATTCCTGTCGGTACGGAAATTTTGATCCCCCCCTATAATGGTATTCGGGTAGAAGTTCCTGAAGGGAAACATTGGCGGGATTTAGCCAATCAGTATAACGTACGTGCCGATGTTTTGTTTGAGTTGAACGGCTGCGGCACGGTTCCGGAAGTCGTTTTTGTGCCGGGGGTCAATTGGTCGCCCAAAATTCCCGATGTGCCTGGTGCTGGTACTTTCAACGCGCAAGTATTTTCTCGATCGCCGCTGCCGGAAAAATCAGAAATTGGTTTAAAATACGGCTGGCGGTTGCAATCGTCATCGGGCAAAGTATCCTTTCACAGCGGTATCGATTTGCAAGCTGAGGTAGGTACGCCGGTTTTGGCTGCGGGGTCTGGTACGGTCGCCTATGTAGGCGATCGCAGTAGTTACGGCAATTTGGTGGCTATCAACCATCAAAAAGGCAAACAAACCCGCTATGCTCACTTAAAACGTGTTACCGTGAGACCCGGCGAAACCATCAATGCCGGCGATCGCGTGGGAACCGTTGGCACCACCGGCGATCCCGATATCAACCAGCCGCACTTGCATTTTGAAATTCGCTACAATTCTGATTTGGGATGGGTTGCCGAAGATCCGCACTCCTATTTACAAGCGATTGTGGAAAGGAAACGCGAAAGCATGGGCGCTGCCAAGCACAGCATAAAAAAAGGAAGCGATCGCGCTAAAAGCAACACTTCGCAAGCACATCGCGGAGATTGAACCTGCCCAAGTTGCTGGTTCTAGCCATAGACCGCTTCCCAATTTGTGGTGGCTAACTCTGTGGTCGTAGCTACGGTGCATTGACAAATTCTGGATGGGTATCTTCAGAACTGCCAAAAATTTCCGATGCCTGTTGGGGAGGCAAATTGTAAATCGAACGATAGAGATTGTGATATTCTATAGCAGATTTTTTCCAGCTAAAGTCTTGCCTCATGCACCGTTGCTGAAGTTTCCGCCAAGTATCTTTGTGTTGGAAAGCCTCCCAAGCACGAATCAAACAAGTATACAAATCCAAAGGTTCGTAGCGATCGAAACAGTATCCAGTTCCAGTTTCTTGGAAAGGAACGTGGTGGGAAACCGTATCTACCAAACCTCCGGTACGCCTGACAATGGGAACGCTGCCGTAGCGCATGGCTAGCATCTGACTGATACCGCAAGGTTCGAACCGGCTGGGCATCAAGAAAGCGTCGGCACCAGCATAAATGCGCCGGGATAGGGCATCGTTGTACAGTAAATAAACGGCCACGCGCCCTTGATAGCGGCTTGCCAACTCCCACATTTGGGTTTCGTAGTAGCGATCGCCAGTTCCCAACAACACAAACTGGGCATTGGTATACGCCAAAAAGCGATCGAGAATTTGCAAAATTAAATCGATGCCCTTCTGTTCCACCAATCGCGATACCAATCCCACCAAGAAAGCATTGCTGTTGACCTCCAAACCAACTTCTTCTTGCAACGCTACTTTATTAGCAGCGCGTTTTTCCACAGTATCGACATCGTAGGTTTGCGCCAAGATTTTGTCGATTTGGGGATTGTACCAATCCATATCGATGCCGTTGATAATACCGCTAAGTTTTTGGCTAATAAAAGACAGCAAGCCTTCAATATTCTCCCCATACGCCGGCGTTTGAATTTGTTGGGCGTAAGTAGGCGAAACGGTGGTCACGCGATCGGCAAACTGCACCGCCGCTGACATGGTATTGTGACCTTCCATATACCAAGGGCACCAGGTCATTTGTTCCAATCGCCAGCGCCACGGACCTTGATAGGCTAAATTGTGAATGGTAAAAACAGTACTAATTTCGGGCGACTGGTTCATCCATACAGGAATCATACCGGCATGCCAGTCGTGGCAGTGAATGATGTCGGGTTTCCAATAATTCCAAGCAAATTCCGCTGCCCCATTGGCAAACAACGTAAACCGCCAATCTTCATCGTCACCTTTGTAAATCCGTCGGGGCAGAAACGATAGGTGCCCAAACAAATATAAAGGAATTTTGGAGTTGGGCAGGATAGTTTCGTAAACATCAAAATCTTGAAACATAGCCGACCCCTGCCAAATGGGTTCTTGGGGGCACGTCATTTTATCGGGCAAAAACCCATAAAACGGCATAAAAATCCGCACATCGTGCCCCATTTGGCGTAAAACTTTGGGCAAAGAGGCGACGACATCACCCATACCGCCGACTTTGGCAAGGGGGGCAACTTCCGCAGCAATAAATAGAATTCGCATTCTGCTATCGGTGTGTCAAGTTCTCTAAAATATTAGAACGCTCGGCGACCATCAGTCATTAGATATTCTACAGATTCTAGGGAATTTCACTGGAAGGCTACAATTTCCGCGATTGGAGATTTTTAGCCTTTTTTCCTTACGTGTTGCGCCCTACATCTGCAAAAATTTCATCTAAAATTTCTTTTGCTCCTTGCCCCCGCAGGCGTTCTGCTAGCTGGATGCCTAAGGCTTCCGCTTGGGAAGAATTGCCGGATACGGTATCTTTGAGTAGGTGTTTACCATCCAAACTGGCTACCATACCGGTTAAGGTGAGGGTATTGTCGCTCAAATCGCTATTGACGCCGATGGGAACCTGACATCCCCCTTCCAGTTCCCGCAAAAAGGCACGTTCGGCATAGCAACGCAACGCCGTGGGCGCATCTTCGATCGCACGCACCACTTCCATAATATCTGTGCGATCGCTACGACATTCAATGCCCAAAGCCCCTTGACCAACGGCATGGAGCGATACAGCCGAGGGCAAAATTTGATGGATGCGATGCGCCATATCCAACCGTTCCAATCCCGCTGCTGCCAATACAATGGCGTCGTAATCCCCAGCATCTAGTTTGGAAAGTCGCGTGTTGAGGTTACCGCGAATATCTTTGAAGTAAAAATAGGGATAGTAGTGGCGCAACTGTGCCAAACGCCGCAGGGAAGAGGTGCCAATGACGGAGCCTTCTGGCAGGGTATCGATTTGCTTGTCTTGATGTTTTTCGTGTACAACCAAGGCATCGGCTGGGTTTTCCCGGCTGGTGATGCAGGCAATGGTTAACCCTTCTGGCAGTTGGGTGGGTAGGTCTTTGAGAGAATGCACGGCAAAATCGATTTCATCGTCGAGCATTCCCTGTTCCAGTTCTTTAGTAAATAACCCTTTATCCCCGATTTTGGCTAAAGCCACGTCTAAAATTTTATCGCCCTGGGTAGACATGGTATGAACTTCAAAGGTCCGCTCGGAATAGTGTTTTTGTAGTTGTTCTTGTACCCAGTAAGTTTGTGCTAGCGCTAGCTTGCTTTTACGGGAACCAATACGTACGGTAGAACTCGTTGTAGACATATTGTCGGTGTTGTCGGTGTAGAATTTGCAATTTGTTCGCGTATCTGTTCATTGTATTGCTAACAGATGCTGAAGGGAAGATGGAGTTTCGGGGCATGGGAGCATCGGGGCGTCGGGGCATGGGCGCATCGGGGCATGGGAGCATCGGGGCATGGGAGAAAACAATTCATTGCACTTTATCTATGTACTTTTCTATTTCCCACGCTCCCACGCTCCCACGCTCCCACGCTCCCACGCTCCCAAGCCCCCAAGCTCCCCTACTCCTGCTGCTCGCGCAAAGCTTGCCCCAAACTGATATAAGCATCGGCAAAATCAGGGTTGTCGTCGATAATTTCCCGCCAGCGCGCGATCGCTTCTTCGGTGTTTCCCTGCTGGTAGAGGGTTTTGGCAATTTGGTGTTTGGCAGCTACCCACTCGGATCGCAGTTGTAAAGCACTTTCAAACTGTTCCATCGCCTCTGCATAGCGTTCCTGCTGCCGAAATGCCTTGCCCAGTTGGTAGCGCACTTCGGCAACTTCCGATTCTCGCTCCGATTCCAACCCCCGATAAAAACGCAAAGCTCGCTGGTATTGTTCGATCGCTTTTTCGTATTCCTCTTGTTGAAAAAATGCCATTCCTAACTTAGATTGAATTTTCGCCTGGGATGGCGTTATCTGCGATTGCAATTGTGGGTCCATGCGCAGGGCTGTCTGATAGGCTTGGATGGCTTCTTCCAAACGGTCTTGCTCCAATAAAATATCCCCTTTTCCAGCATAAGCACTTGCTAGCTCGGGTTGCTGGTTGATGGCTTCGTCAAAAGAACGCAAGGCTTCTTCCCAGCGCTTCTGCGCTTGCAAAGCTTTGCCTAAATGATAGTGAGCTTCTGCCATTTCTGGCTTTTGTTCGATCGCTTCCCGCAAAATGGGAATGGCTAAAGCCGGTTCTGATTTGACTATATAAGCCGCTCCCAAATTCACTTTGGCCGGCAGCAGGTTCGGCTCTCGTTCTAAAGCAGCTTTAAATGATTTGATGGCTTCGTCGAATTTCTCTTGCGACTGCAGCAACATGCCCAAGTTATTGTGTGCCCCTGCCAAGTCGGGATTGATGTCCAAAGCTTCTTCAAAGGAATCTTGCGCTTTTTGATTTTGACCGCGTTGGTAGTAAATTAAACCGAGGTTGTAGTGAGCTTCTGCAAGTTCGGGACTAAGTTCTAAAGCTTGCTCGTACGTTGCGATCGCGTTTTCTAATTTTCCTTGTTGTTTGTAGGCAACTCCCAAGTTATTGTACGCTTGTGCGTAATTGGGATTGAGTTCCAAAGCTTGTTGGTAGTTTTCAATGGCTTTTTCCAAATTGCCTTGCCCTGCCAAAGACCTCCCCAAGGCGTTGTAAGCTACAGGATTGTTGGGATTTTGTTTTACCGCCATGCGCAGCAGTTCTTCCCCTTCTTGGTAGTTCCCCTCTTCCACCAACGACAATCCCCGCTGCAACAACTTGGTTCCCGTTGCCTGGGCGATTGTTGGCGAGATAACGGCTTGATTGCTTCTGGCAACGACCTCGCCAGCCATTCCCAAAGAGGTGCAGAAAATTCCAACTGCCAGCAAACATCCTGTACGTGCGTTCATATATGTCCCCAAAATCAATTTTTCTTCTAGAATATCAATCGAACCACTTTTCGATTTCTTTTTTTTATTTATGTTGAGCTTCCCCGATTTTTTCACTGCTTGTACCGGTCGCTGGCAAATAGAAAGAACCTACCACTACCCACAAACGGGTGAAGCAGAACGTTCCCATACCAGTTCTATGGTACAACCCATTACACCAGCGGCAAAACAGACGCTTTTATCTCGTTTGATGGCAACTGGCGTGCAAGCGGAAGCAGAAAAAGTGGTATCGGCCCCATTGTGCCCTGGTTTTACGATTTTATTTCATACGGAATCCGAACGTGGCGAAACCCGCACCATGAATTTTCGTGCTTTATTCGTACCTGATTGGTATATTCTCGATCCGGGATTTTACGCTGCCATACAACCACAAATTCCCGCGATCGCTTCCCACGAACAAGACTCAAATATGTCTTCTATCCCGGGGTACTACATACGCGACGAAGGCTATTCGGAAAAAGGTGCGGTTCTAGGAAGGTTTCACTATAACTTATATCGCCAAAGTTTGATTATGACAACTTTTTACTTGCAAAGCATTGCCGTAGACCGGATGGAATTGGTGAGTCAAAAAATGCGTTTGCGAACGATTGTTAGCTACAAACGCCCGAACAATGCCGAACCACCAACGGAAATAGAGCTAACTGGGTTTGGTATGGAACAAAAACAAAGCTAATTTTCCTGGCATTGGTGACCCAATACTGCAAAAACTTGCTGGCAGACAAACAATTCCAAAAAGTCGGCATTAATTTTGCCGGCGGTGGCTTCTTCGTATAAAATATTAATGGCAGTTTCGGGAGGCAAGGCACGTTTGTAAGGGCGATCGCCGGCTGTCAAAGCATCGTAAATATCGGCAATGGTCATAATTTGCGCTTGTATGGGAAGCTCTTGGGCTGTTAAATTTTGAGGGTAGCCGCTACCGTCGAGTTTTTCGTGGTGTGCGTAGGCAATTTGGGGAACGCCGGCTAAATCTTGGGTCCAAGGAATTCTTTTGAGAAAAGCATAGGTATGGGTGACGTGGGATTCCATGTAGCGTCTTTCGGCAGGGGTGAGATTGCCTCGCCAAACGCTGAGTTGATGCAATTCTGTTTCCGTAAGTAGGGGTTTTTCTACGCCATCCACATCGGTATAGGTATATTGGCTAATTTCTTGCAGCAGTTTCAGGGGTTCTTCTCCCAAAATCGTGGGTTCGTTGGCTTCTAGCAAGGTATCCCAGTAGGATTCTAGTTGTTGGATTTTCTCTAGCAATTGTTGGTCGTACTTTTGCAGTTGCTGGCAGTGGGAACAATCGCTGTGGGGATGTTCGAGGAGATGGCGATATTTGTTTTGCGCGCACTCCATTTCTAGAGTACGTTGAACCGTGGCAAATCGCTGTCGAATCAGGTCTAGCTGTTTGGGATAGAGTTTTTTCGGTTTGGTGAGAATGGCTTCGGGAACGCCAACTTTGCCAAAATCGTGCAATAAGGCAGCGTAGCGAATTTCTTTTAATTGGCTCGCGCTAAAATATAAATTTCTTAAAGGACCCCGATGGGTATCGTTCGCGGTTTCCGCCAACCTCACAGTCAATGCCGCTACCCGTTCGGAATGACCGGAAGTACAAGGATCGCGGGATTCAATGGCTTGTACGGAAGCTTTGACAAAGCCTTCAAACAAACGTTCGATGTTCTCTCGCAGGTGATTGCTTTCAATGGAAACAGCTGCTTGACTGGCAAGGGATTTGACCACTCTCTCATCCCATTCCGTGTAGGGTAGGGTAACGCTATCGGCGTTTTCTTGGGTAATTGCAACATCGGGGGCAATTTTGCGGTTGATTAGCTGGATGACCCCAACGATCTCTTTTTCTTGGTTCTGCATTGGCAGAACCATAACTGATTTGGTTCGGTAGGAGGTTTTGCGGTCAAAGCTACGGTTAAGTTGAAAGCTAACATCTTCAGGAGGTTGATAGGCATCTGCGATGTTAATGGTTTCCCCAGTTAGCGCCACGTATCCGGCCAAACTATTGGGATTGAGGGGAATGGAAAACTCCTGAAATGTCAAATTGGCACAGGAGTCGTTTTGGATAATTTTGGAGGAAAGTTGCGGTGTTTCGCTGTGGCGGTCAACCAGATAAACGCTACCAGCATCGCTACATGTAATTTCGCGGCTTTTGGTTAGGATTAAATGCAACAACTCTGGTAGGTTGCCAGTACACGACAGGGCCGTACCAATGTCTAGCAGCTTTTCGATGAGTTCTGCTTGGGTAGATTCGCTGTTAGAAGATATTTCTTGACGTAGTTGCAACACCTCCCCAGAAGGCCACCGATTAGGGTGCTGGTCGTTGGCTTCTGTTTGGTTTTGGGTAGTGGTTGTTTCATTAGAGAAGCCACTGTGTTTATCCATGATGTTTTTATATCCCTCGATGCGTCCCTTGAGTGAGTCTGGCGATCCATCAAAGAAGTCGCTCAGTATTTTGAAAATGCACCCTAAAACGAGCGCACGGCCAAATATTTATTTTGGCCGGTCGCAGCCGTTTTCCGATTATGAAAGCTGAGAAATCGTCTTTGCCATATTAAAATCTTTTTCAGTTAAACCGCCAACATCGTGGCTGGTCAAGCTGATGGTAACTTGGTTGTAGGAAATGGAAATGTCTGGATGATGTCCGGCTTGTTCGGCAGGTTCCACTAGTTTCTTAACAAACTCAATGGCTTCCACAAAGTTGTTAAATTTGAAAGTACGCTGGATTTTATTGCCAGCTTGCTGCCATTGGGGAATTTCCTGCAATTGCTGTTGGATATCGGATTCGCTAAGCAAAGTAGCCATGGTTGGTCTCCTCCGTTGCTACAAATTGGCGACAGATTAGGGATACGCAATTGTGGTAGATGGGCACTTCCATGTTCTCTTTTGAGAAGCTTTGCCAAAAAGTGGCTCCACAATTGCTCAAGGTCATCCCACACTTTAACACAATAGCTTAACCCGATTATTGCGTTCTTTGGCAACCTATCAATCTCAAACTGTTGGCAGCGAGCCGGCAGAAATTTGCCTTCTGTTCTAGATTCAACCGCGATCGCAAATGAAAAAGATTTTTGATTTTTCGCTGCTCTGGTTTGGCCAAGCGAGGACTACCCTAAAAAAACTATCCGCTCCCACGCGGGAGAATGCTGCGAAAAAATCCCAACATCCTCGTTGTGAGAGCGGTCTAGTCGGGTCTTCAGACTGAACCAGACTGCCGGAAGGAACTCCTCACAGCCCGGATTTTCAACGAAACCGACTTTCTCTACAAGGGGAAAGCCGATTGTGGGAAATCAACGAGCCGATTTAGAGAACGGCTCCGGCGCACAGCCGGTTTACTTCAGTCTGATGACCCATGCGTTTACTACTGTCGTGCATGGGCATCACCTCCTTTTCCCCTGAACGGTTTTTCAAGGTTACGGCACAAACTAGAAGCTAGTCTAACACACATATTTAGGAAATGGGTAGGGGGAGTTGGCGATCGAAGCGAAAAATTGCAGGATAGTTATAAGTGCTTGGATTAGGAGTAAACCAAGTTTCAAGAAGTTTCCTACCAAAAATATAGAATATATATTATACTATATAGGAACCAAGTTTGGTATTATTTTTTTTATCTTTTTATACTCTTTTATAGTTATCGTTAAACTTGAAAACAGTGCAATAACCTAGAAAAATAAGTCTTAATTTTTTTGTTGTTTCTCATTGCTATCTATAAATTTCGTTCCCATCATGTATA
>CAYZHY010000090.1:0-5342 GCA_964477525.1 uncultured Geitlerinema sp.
TCGTATAAAATCTTGCAGCCATGCACTATTGACGTTTGATTTGGAAACACTATAGAAACCCTGTAGGGTCTATTCGCAAGCTCCCCTACACAATCGCATGGTATACAATCCAAATAAAAACGCTATATAAGCACGAGCAATCCGTTGTTTTTCAAAACAGCACGAATCGCTGCGGTAAGTTCTACCAATGGTATTGTGATGACCTTGAGGCACGGTTTTTTGGACGATGTCACCCTCGTAGGTTCTCTAGCTCGATCGTAACCACGCGATCGCACCATCTTATAAATTTTCATTGTCGTTTGAGGGTCAATACTATCCCCAAAACCATTATTGCCGCCCAACTAGCAGTTTCTAACTGTGCCTTTGTATTCTATGACACTGTTTGTCACTATTAGAACCCTCAAGATAGGACAATGATATTCAGGGAGGTTTCTATTCACCTCCTGTGTACTTTGTACTGGCTTTGTAACAGGAAGAGGAATGATTCCACAAAATCTCGTACAGCTAAAAAGCGATCGCACTTATACCCTTGCCTTAGTTACCCTGTGTTTGGCACTGCTATCCGTTTCCTTTGCTCCTATTTTTATCCGTTGGAGCGAAACCGACTTGGGAGCAAACGCTACAGTATTCAACCGCCTCTTCTTCTTTGTTGCCTTCTTTGGCACCGGCAAACTCATCAGCCAACGCCTGAGCCCTGCTTCCTCATCTGCAGAATCGCTTCCCGTTACCCGCCGCCAATGGTTGCTTTTAGGCAGCGTTGGCATTGTCTCCATTATCTCTCTAGTTTTGTGGGCCATTTCATTAGAATATACCACCGTTGCCAAAAGCGTATTGTTAAACAACTTGACCCCTATCTTCACCACCTTGGGAAGTTGGTTGTTTTTGGGGAGGCAGTTTGACAGCAAATTCCTCATTGGTATGGCCATTGCCCTATCTGGCGCGATTGCTCTGGGTGTAGAAGACCTGAACAGCGCAGCTGCCGGTTCTTTGGTTGGCGATGTTTACGCCCTGCTTTCTGCAGTTTTCCTAGGAGCCTATTTTCTCATTGTCGAACAACTGCGGTTTCGATTTTCTGCCACCACCATTCTTCTGTGGCGTTGCATTATTGGCGGTAGCCTATTAGTTCCTGTAGTTTTGGTGACAGAAGGGCAGTTATTTCCTACCACAACCACAGCTTGGTTGGCAGCCATTGGTTTGGGGGTTATCAGCGAAGGATTGGGGCAACGTTTGCTAGCAGAGAGTATGGACAAATTCTCCTCGAGTTTTGTATCTTTATTCTTGTTGCTCGAACCCATTGTTAGTGCCATGTTGGCATGGGTGATTTTCTTTGAAACGCTCAGCCCCGTCACTTGGTTAGGTTTTGCTGTGGTTCTCAGCGGTATCTATTTAGCAAAATCCTCTCAAGCCGCTACCCAAGAAGATATGGAACCTGCTAGTGGCAATGGCTCGCCTACTTCGTCGGTGAACTAGAATAAAAAAGCAACCATGCCTGCGAGATTGGCTTTTTCATGGTTCGGGTTCAACCGTTGATGCTACCCAGGCACAGTTTTTCAATGACCATCGCTATGATGGATAGTAACGCTGGTGGCAAGCAGAACCAATAGGTTTGTTAATGTCTTGCCATCCGCGAATTAACCCATTTCCTACATCTAAACTGATTTTGTTGTGCTATAGCAATTTCTATGCGTACACCTGCTTCTCCCCTTTGGCTGCGATGGTTGGATGTGCTGGCTATCGGTGCTTGGGGACTTTTATTAATTCAATATTGGTTAACGGAAAAACTGCTTTTGCTGATTCATCCGAACTATATCGGGTTGTGTGTGGGGGCAGGTGTTATTCTTTTGTTTGTTGCCGCCTGGAAAGCATGGCAACTGTACAAAAATTCATCGCCGCTACCAGTTGCTGCGCCTCATACAACGCTCATGCCTAATGGTTGGAGTCAGGTATTGTTGCTAGCAGCCGCGATCGCGGGTTTGTTGGTAACGCCGCAACCTTTTACAAGCGATCGCGCTTTGACCCGAGACATCACTGAATTGTCGGCAGCGAACCGTTCCTCACCGGAAAGTTTTAAAATTCCCGATAATCCAGAACAGCGATCGCTGGTAGGATGGATTCGCACGCTGAATGTCTATCCCGAACCGGAGGCATATACTGGGCAAAAAGTGGATGTAAAAGGATTTGTGATTCATTCGCCGCAATTAAACCAACGCACCATCGTCGTTTCCCGTTTTATCATTACCTGCTGCGCTGCTGATGCCTATCCTGTGGGGTTGCCAGTACAAATTAACCAAGACCGCAGCAACTATCCACCCGATACTTGGGTTCATGTGAAAGGAAAAGCGATCGCTACTGTGTTAAATGGCAAACGCCAGTTAGCTATCTTAGCCGATTCTATTGAAAAAATTCCCCAACCGAAGAATCCCTATGATTATTAGGCATCTCGGTACGATCGCCAACTCAATCGCACTTGCGTACAATAATAACAGTACACTGACAACCAGAAGCGATCGCTTCGGGAATATTGCCTTTAATCGCTTGTTGAAATATACCTTCGCGGCTGGCACCTAGCAAAACCACATCGTAATCGTTATTATTGGCAATTTTGATAACCGTATCGGAGACGGAAACCCCAGGAACACCGGCTGTGAAAACTGTTGATTGTAAAGATTTATCTCGGAAAGTTTTCAAGCTTTTTAAATAGGCGGCTGCCTCTTGAGCAGCAATGGGTCGGTGTTTGCCTTCAGCGGGATGCCACCCCGAGCCTGTCGAAGGGTCGAAGATTTGGCACAACCGAATGTAAGGTTGTTTGCTAAAGGTAAGCAAGGCTGGTAGCAATTCCAAAGCGGCTTTAGAATTGCTGCCACCACGCACAGGCACCAACCATCGATTGAATAGCAGCGGCATGACAGTATCATTTTGATTCTCTCCTGGATTGACTTTCGCTGGAGCATCTGGGGTGGCAAACAAACCGGAAACCAATACCACATCGCAAGGCGCTTGTTGCAACAGAGTATCCACGGCATTGCCAAACAAACGCCCAGGTGTCACGGTATTTCCTTTCCATCCCATCAATAAAAGATCGATATGACGTTCTTGGATGGTTTCTAAAATGGCATGGGAAATGCGATTGGCGACGCGAATTTGCGTGTGTACGGGAATTTCCCAAGTTTCGCCAATCCGCACAGCCCGGTCTAACAACGATCGCGATGGTGCGATATTAACTGGCGTTTCGGCTGGGGTGTCGTGACTGGGCACGCGAATCACATGCAAGCATTCTAGCTCGTATTCCCGTTCGCGAGCGATCGCGGCTGCCATGCGCAACAAACCACCAGCGGTATCTGGATTGGCAAGGGGCACCAAAATCCGACCACGCCCGGTTGCGGGAGCGCGGGTTTGATAGACTTTGTAAGAAGGTTGTCGTTGGTTTTTCTGAGAAAGTTCTTGGCTAACATATTCCGACTCAGCTCGAATAATATCGCTGCGGGTAATAATGCCCACCAAGCGACGACCTTCTGTTACTGGCAAACGGCTGACGCGGTAGCGAGTGAGCAAATACAGCACTTCCTGCAATGTATCCGTCGGCGTTACGGTGAGGGGATGGGGGGTCATAATTTCGCCGACTTTGAGATGGGGCATCGTGTAGCGTTCCGCTAGGTCACCTTGGGTCAGAATGCCCACCAACTGCCCGTTTTCCACAACTGGCAGTCCTCGATGGTTCGATCGCGAAAAGATTTCTGCGACTCGGTCTAAGGTCATGTCGCTGGGAAGGATTTCCACGTGCCGCTGCATGACATCCCGCGCTTGCAGTTGCGTCAGTAAGTTATTGGTTGCCAGACGACGCGATCGCCGGCGGTAGCCTTTTAATTCTAAAATGCGATCGTAGAGGGATTCTGTGGTCATGCGTTCCGCTGCCAAGTAAGCTACCACCGACCCAATCATCAACGGCAGAACCAAATTAAAATCGGTGGTAATTTCAAATACAATCACCACCGCTGTAATCGGTGTTTTGGAAACAGCACAGAAAAAGCTTCCCATCCCTGCTAGGGCGTAAGTGACGGGGGAAGCAACGCCCAACCACGCCATCTGGAAAACCCCGACCATGTATCCCAAAGCCGCTCCCACGACTAAGGAAGGAGCAAACAAACCGCCCGGTGCCCCAGAACTAGCCACCAAAATCGTGAGCATAAAGTGGGTAAAAAATGCGATCGCAGCTGTTGACACGCTCGCTTCCCCGGTGACAATCATTTCCCGCAAACCGGTGTTGTTCCAAAACAGAGACGGCAAAATGCTGACCATAGCACCGCAAGCCAATCCCGCGATCGCCATTGCCTTGGGCAAACTCCAATGCAAAACTTTATTGGTAAACGTGAGTCCGCCCAACACACCCTTTTGGAAAAAACTTCCCAAAATCCCCGCCAATAAGCCCAGCAGCAAATAAAATGGAATTTCCACCGCTGAGAAACTGGTGGTGGTTTGGGTTGCCATTTCTAAATTTAGATCGATTTCATCCCCCCCAAACAAGCGAGAAACCACAGCTCCCACAAAAGATGCTAAAATAGCTGGTCCTAAAGTTAGGCTGGATAAATCTTGTAAAAGCTCTTCAACGACAAACAAAACACCGGCAATAGGAGCATTAAACCCCGCTGCCAAACCAGCCGCCGCTCCCGCTGCGATGAGCTGACGGCGATAATCGGGAGATGTGGGAATCCAACGACTCAACCAAGCAGCCAGCGCTGCCCCCACTTGTACGGTTGGACCTTGCCTGCCCAAAGGAAATCCCGCAGCTAGGGTAATCGTCGTAGATACCAGTTTTACCAAAGCCACCCTGCCATCGAGGGCAATGGGAATGCCATTGAGAGCAGCTTTGACTTGGGGAACGCCCGTACCGCTGGTTTCTTGAGCAAATTGCTGTACCAACCAGCCAGCCAACCATCCCCCCAAACCACCCACGAAGGGCAGAATTAACCAAGCTCCCCATGCTTCGGAAGCTTGTAGCCGCAAGCTACCCAACCCACCACTTGCTTGTTTTAAGAATACAGCCGCCAGCCCGGAAATAACGCCAATAATACACGCTTCGATCAGGGCTAGACGTTTCGGTTTAATCCAAGTAGATGGCACCCAGAACGTGGCGATTTTCGTTCCAAGAAGTTTTGCCAACCCGTCAGCAAGGTTGCGTTTGTATTGCTCGATTTTGAAATAACGCCACATATAGCATTATCAAGTTCAGTTAGGTTAGATTGAAGGTGGGAGCGGCCGAGCGTGGGTGCGTGGGCGCGTGGGAGATATAATTGGTTGTTTTCTCCCACTTGCCCTGAACGCCTTCGTTGGGTGCCCCGATGCTC
>CAYZHY010000090.1:5442-15588 GCA_964477525.1 uncultured Geitlerinema sp.
ATTAAGAACTGCGTCCGGTAACGGTTAATCCATCTACCACCAAAGATGGCGTGTAAACAGCACCGTTCCATTCCGCGTCGTTCCCCAGATATACGAGTTGGTTTAAGGCTTTGTATATATTGCCTGCCACCATGGTGTCTTTAATCCGACCGATGGGTTGGCCACCGCGAATGCAGTAACCCAACTCTACATTAATCGAAAAATCGCCGGACAGACCGATTTCGCCGCCCAACATTTGGTCTACAATGATGCCTTCATCAATTTCTGCCATCATTTGGGAGAAAGAGCGATCGCCCGGTTTGACCAAGAAATTATACAAGCCAGGGGTAGGATAGCTACCCAAACTGGGACGAAAACCGTTGCCTGTGGGATGCAATCCTTCACCGCTGCCCGGCGTATGTTCCCATCCCCAAGCCTTACTGGTAGCGCGATCGCAGTAGAATAATTTTAAAATACCATCTTCGACAAAAGTCAGCTTGCTGGTGGGCGTTCCCTCATCGTCAAAAGGACAACTAAACGGTCCCGAATTGGGGTCTTGATAGAGGGTAATGGCTGGCGACAGTACGGAATATCCCAAGCGATCGTACCAAGGGGTGGCTTTTTCCAGGGCGCGTTTGCCGTTCAAAGCCTCTTGGATGGTTTCCCAGAGCATATCTGCGGCTTTGGAAGTGAACAAAATAGGTACCCGACCCCATACAGGTCGTACGTTGGTTTGCGCCCAAGACAAACGCTGTAAAATATTGCCAGTTAGAGCTTTGGGATCGAGAGTATCCCGTTGGGTTTGCCCGTCTTCTACCGTTAAAAAATCATCGCCGCGAATCCACTCAGCGGCAAAATAACTGCTGAGAGTCGTATCGGTTTGGGAGCAAAACAAACCTTGGGAATTGGTTAGGGTCGTGGTTTCCGCTTCGCAGTTAAATTCAGCTTGGCAAAGAACCTCGGGATAGGCATCCCGCACTTGCGCGATCGCATCGCGGCCCCATTCTACCAACTGCTCCAAACTTACGCTTTGCCCCACATCCGGGTATTGACAATTGAGTGCTTCGTTGAGTTCGATCTCCTCCGGTTCGTTTAGTTTGCTAATCGCGATCGCGCGGTCTACCAACGCTTGGGGATCGACTTCCCCATGAGCAACCGCCAATCCCGGGCATCCGTCGCGCCACAGCCGCAAAGCCGTGCCTTCGGAGTCGTTGCTTTCCAAATGTTTCAAACGATTGGCTTCAAAAAAAACCGGTCTGGCTTGCAATCGCGACTGAAATACTTCCGCCGCTTGAGCACCAGAACGTTTTGCCAGTGCAATTAACGTATCTGCTAGGTTTTGGGCGTTCCCCTTGGCAGAACCCATAAGCCGCGATTCCTTACGTTCAACACTACGAGCGAAAAACCAAATTGTCGCTCCCTATCTAGGGTAAGTTTAATTCTTGCAGCAACCAAAATCCCGCAAAAGATTCGGAATTGGGGTCAGATTGAATGGCTATGAAATGAAGACCGTCAGCTTTTTCCTTCAACTGCTCAAACCCTTGTGCTTCGCTACGGGTGCTGTCATCGTTCAGCTGCGCCAAAATCCAAGCTTCGCTAACCCCAGTAGCCAACACCAACTGCGACGTAGAGGCATGAAACTGAATGGCATCGAGTTCCAAACCAGACATCCAAGCTGCCAATGGTGTGGCACGACGGGAAAAGATAATAAATCCCGGAACCTGCGTTTCGGGATCGATATCTAGCAGCGATAGTGGAAAAGCCTCGCCAAAGGAGATATCCCATTCGGGCATTTGTTCGAATTCCTGGGCTGGCAAACTGACAAATCCCCATTTTTCGCCTCGCATGGCATCCGGTAAAGGCTGGGGCGTTGGTGGATTGAAACTAACCCCCGGCGCATTCATCGCCGATTCCTGGAAATTGGGGTCTTGGGGATACACCTTTTCCATGCGGTCTTGAAGCCAGCGACTGAGAGCAACGGTTCGCTGGCTGGGAACCGCTTGCAATCCCATATCTTTGCAAGCTTTGCTAATCATGTTGTTCATTTGCCGCCGAAAAAAGCGGAGTCTGACTGGCGGTGACGGTGCTTGGTCGATGGCTTCTTGCAAAGCAGAGGTCAGCCAGATGGAGTTTACCTCGCTGCTGGAACAAGATTTGGCAAAGTAAAATAACGAATCCGGATCGCGTCCGACTTCCATCGGACTTTCGCAGACCAAAAGTTCCCAAATTTTTTTGTTATTTTCGTCCACAATGGGACGCGAGTAGAAGTCGAGTTCCCAAGTAGTACCCATATGTCTGGTTTTGTTAATGTGCCCGATTCTTTATGATACATGGGGTGGCTGTAGGGACCAACGTCAATCGCCACTAGCCATCACTGGCCCATATACGTTACTTTAGAAACACAACTGTTGCATTTGAAAGGTTTCGGCAAAAACAATGACTAAGGTAGTGGTAGGTCTGTCTGGGGGCGTCGATAGTTCCACAACGGCAGCCATTCTCCACAATCAAGGATACGAAGTGGTGGGGATGACCCTTTGGTTAATGAAAGGCAAAGGTCAATGCTGTTCGGAAGGTATGGTTGATGCTGCCTATATTTGCGAACAGCTAGGCATTCCCCATCACGTGGTAGATACCCGAGATGTATTTCAAGAAAAGATTTTAGATTTTTTGGTGGAAGGGTACTCTTCCGGTGTTACGCCCCTGCCTTGTTCCCAGTGCAATAAAAACGTGAAATTCTCTTCCATGTTGGCTTATGCCCGCAATGAGTTGGGCATCGATCGCATTGCGACGGGGCACTATGCCAGAATCCACTACGACGAAGCGACCCAACGATACCAACTGCGGCGGGCTGTGGATCCGGAAAAAGACCAGTCGTATTTCCTCTACGATATGCCCCAAGAGTTGCTATCTCGGTGCTTGTTTCCCCTAGGAGACCAACTCAAAAGCAAAACCCGAGAAATGGCTGCTCAGTACCAATTGCACACCGCCAGCAAGCCAGAAAGTCAAGATTTGTGCCTGGCAGACCATTACGGTTCCATGCGCAAATTCTTAGACCAATACATCGACCATCAGCAAGGAGAAATTGTCGATACCGAAGGCAAGGTATTGGGCACCCACAACGGCATCCATCAATTTACCATCGGCCAGCGCAAAGGATTGGGCATAGCCGCTGGCAAACCCTTGTACGTCATTGCCTTGGATGCTGACAACAATCGGGTCATTGTCGGCGATCGCGACAGTGCCCACAATCAAACTTGTTCGGTAGCTAGTGTCAACTGGGTATCCATTGACCAACCCACAGAACCTATCCGCGCGCAAGTACAAGTGCGCTATCGCACCAAGCCAGCGAATGCTACGATTACGCCTCAAGGCGACAGCGTGCAAATTACCTTTGACGAACCGCAATTTAGCATTACACCCGGTCAAGCAGCGGTTTGGTACGACGGCGACTTGTTGTTAGGCGGTGGGGTCATCGAACGTCCAAAAACAAACACTCAGGCGGAAACCGGCGCTTGGGAAACTGTCCAAATGGCAGCAGAAAAATAAAATGTGCCGAACGTCGCTGTAGAAAGTAGGATAAAAGGTGAGAAAAACCGAAATGGTTTTTGGTTGTTGTCGTTAACAGCAAGAGGAATCACCTTGAACCAGAACAAAGAGGAGATTATCGCTCCCCACGGGGGCCATTTGGTCCAGCGCGTTGCTACGCCTGAAGAAAAACAAGAGTTCCTCGACCAAGCCTCACGTTTGCCGCGGGTACGTCTGAGCGAGCGATCGCTATCCGACCTGGTCACGATCGCTATTGGCGGTTTTAGTCCGTTGGCTGGGTTTATGGACTCGGATGATTACGAGTCTGTCGTTCGCGAAATGCGTTTGGCAAACGGTTTACCTTGGTCGATTCCCATTACCTTACCGGTTTCCGAAGAAGTCGCCGATTCCCTCTCTGAAGGAAAATGGGTGCGCCTCGACGATCCCAACGGACGATTTGTCGGTGTTCTGGAACTGACGCAAAAATATAGCTACAACAAAGCCCACGAGGCGATAAACGTTTATCGCACCGACGATACCAACCACCCCGGAGTCAAAGCCCTCTACGACCAAGGGTCCATGTATCTAGCCGGACCGGTTTGGCTGCTAGAACGGGAACCCCATCCCCAATTTCCCGATTACCAAATCGACCCCGCCGAATCCCGGCGCTTGTTTAAAGAAAGAGGATGGAAAACTGTGGTTGGCTTCCAAACCCGCAATCCCATCCACCGCGCCCACGAATACATTCAAAAATGTGCCCTGGAAGTGGTTGATGGCTTGTTTTTGCATCCGTTGGTAGGTGTCACCAAAAGCGATGACATCCCAGCGGACGTGCGCATGCGTTGTTACGAAATTATGATTAATAAATATTTTCCTCAAGAACGGGTGATTATGGCCATTAACCCAGCTTCCATGCGCTATGCCGGACCGCGAGAAGCCATTTTCCATGCCCTCGTCCGTAAAAACTACGGTTGTACTCATTTTATTGTCGGTCGCGACCACGCTGGTGTCGGTGATTATTACGGCACCTTCGACGCTCAGAAAATTTTCGACGAATTCGAGCCTTCGGAACTGGGAATTACCCCCATGAGGTTCGAACACGCTTTTTACTGCACCATTACCAAGCAAATGGCTACCGTCAAAACCAGTCCCAGCACTCCCGAACAGCGCGTTCACTTTTCGGGAACCAAAGTACGAGAAATGCTGCGTCGCGGCGAACTACCACCACCAGAATTCTCTCGTCCGGAGGTTGCTGCCGAACTAGCTAGTGCCATGCAACAGAAATAAATAACTCGCAAAAAAGCATGGGTGCATGGGAATATGGAGGCATGGATATGTGGGAGAATGGGATTTTGAGCAAAACCATCATTGGCCCCATCTCCCCACCTCCCGATCTTCCTCCTAGACGAACAAGCCACCGATGGCGATGGTCCGAAGGACCGGTGCTAGAGGCACCATCGCGGGTCCGTACAGACAAATACAGCCAATCATGAAACGACGGGAATTTGTCCAGACAGCCAGTTGGATATTAGCAACGCTGGGGCTAGAATCGGCGGGATTGGTACCTTTTGGGCAACGCTACCATCGAGCACTTGCGGTACCCAGTCGGCGCAAGTTGGCGTTGTTGGTAGGAATCAACGCATACGCCAAATCTCCCCTCAAAGGGTGCCTCCAAGATTTGCAGTTGCAAAAACAATTGCTGGTCCATCGCTTTGGGTTTGCCCCGGAAGACGTCGTTCTCCTGAGTGATGGTGCGGCAACAAGAGCGAAACTGGAAGAAACGTTTGAGAAACATTTGCATGGGCAGGCTGGCGAACAAGATTTGGTGCTGTTTCATTTCAGTGGCTACGGTCGCCAGTTATTTGAGAGTTCCCAGACAGACAGCCAAAAGCAGGAATCTCTAGCGAATAGCACGATTTGGCGAAATCGAGCTTTGGTTTTAGCCGGCGATGGTTCCTCCAATTCCAGTGCTGCGGACCATCGCCCCAATTTGCCCCTCAACGAGTTGTGGTCGTGGATGCATCGGTTACCAGCCCAACATCTGGTGACGGTGTTGGATACGAGTTTTAACTATCCTGGAAACGCCACCCAAGGTTTGTTGCGCGTTCGCGCTTTACCTGCTCTCAAGGACGAACCATCTGCGGCCGAGTTGGCAACCGAGTCGAAAGGTTCTCCCACCAAACCACCAGGATTGGTATTTTTGGCGGCTGATGCTACGCAATTTGCGGTGGAAGCTCATTGGTACGGTTTTTGGGCTGGTCTGTTGAGCTATACCTTGACACAAAATCTATGGTGTGGTAAAAGTACAGACTTTTTCCCGCGCCTGCTACAACGCAGTGCCTCTGCCGTTCAGCAGGTTTGGCAGTACCAAAAACCCCAACTGTGGTTGCCCAGTAGCAAGGATCGGCCGGAGGTGGAACGCCCCAAATCCTACTTCACTTTAGATACTTGGTTTTTTCCGCACCACCAAGTTCCAGAAGGGGTAGACGGTGCCATTACTGGAATTGATACCAAAAACAATACGGCTACCTTATGGTTGGGAGGGTTGCCGGGTTTGGTCTTGGAAAACTATGGCAGTTCTTCTGTATTTGCCTTGGTTCCCAGCAGTACGGAGTCCAAAGCCACTGCAACCAAAGTACAAGCGATCGCCCGCGAAGGCCTGCAAGCCCAGGTTCAAACTTGGCAAAAACCCGCTCAAGAAAGCCAATCCTCTTCCAAAAGTGCTTCTATCAATTCCCTACAAGTAGGACAGCTAGCCACGGAATACATTCGTGTGATTCCTCGTTCTGTGAGCTTGACAGTAGCGCTAGACACTGCCTTGCAGCGCATCGAACGAGTAGACGCGACCAGTGCCTTTTCTTACTATACAGAAATTTCTGCCATTGTTGCTGGCGAACAACCTGCTGACTACCTTTTTAGTCGCGTGCAGTTGGACCAACTGGCCGGTCCCACCACTGCTTTACTATCGCCGGTACAAGGAAGCTATGCCTTATTTTCCCCAGCCCAAGAGTTAATTCCCAATACCGCCGGTCAGGGAGGCGAAGCCATTAAAACGGCTGTCCAGCGGTTGCTCCCTCGTTTGAAAACGTTGCAAGCCATGAAACTACTGCGTTTGACCAACAACGTCAGTTCTTCGCGACTGGGCATTCGAGCTACTCTCACCGCCGGTAATGGCAATCGCCAGCAAGTACTGCTGTCTCAAGAAACCAGACGAGTGACTGAAAACCAGCCGGAACGGGGAGCTTCTGGTGTAGGAAAAGTAGAATCGGGATTTGTTGCCATGCCTGTGGGAACAGAAGTGCAATTTCAGTTAGAAAATATCTCCGATAAACCGGTTCATTTTCTCTTTTTTGGACTTAATACCAATGCCAAAGCGATCGCATTATGTCCGTTTCCCTTAACTTCCTCTACCCAAACCCAAGATTTATTGAGCTATGCCATCCAACCAGGGGAAATTATGACCTTCCCCGTTCCTTCTTCTTCTTATGAATGGAAGCTGCCCGGTCCCCCAGGACTGACGGAAACCTTATTGGTATGTAGCCGTTCTCCTTTCAAAAACGCGATCGAACATCTCAAAGTTGCCCAACACAGCAGCGTTGCCGGTCGCCCCATCGGACCTTTGAGCAATGCCCTAGAAATCGCACAAGCCATTTTACAAGACCTACACGAAGCCAGTACCCCAGCCGCCCAACAAGTAGGCGTTTCTTCCGATTACTACGCCTTTGATATGGATGCTTGGGCTAGTTTTAGTTTTCCGTATCGGTTGGTGAGTAATACCATTTCCTGAATAGTATGCAAGAAATAATAGGGGCATTTTTTAGGAGCGCTCACGCGTTGCGCCCCTACCAGGGAAATCGAAAAATCCCAAAAAAATTATTTTTTTCAGAAATGGTATAAGTAAGAGGAGAAAAAGAGCATGGGAGCATGGGGGCATGGGAGACAAAATTCCCTACAAATGCGGCGGTAAGCCGGGCAACCGCACCGAGATTGCCCCTCCAGGAAAATTGTGGTTTCTTCATGTCGGATTTGGAATCGTTGAACTCGATCTATGTACTTTTCTATCTCCCAAGCTCCCAATCTCCCACGCTCGGTACGCTCCCCTCTTCCCATCAAAACCTACTCATCCGAAAGTGGCTCGTAAGCCGGACAGTACCCATCCGCCGGCACTTTTAACTCAAATAAGGGAGAAACAGGATTCCAGCAGCGTTGCTGTCGGAAATGACGGCAAGTACCGCACGCTTCTTGGTGGTCGGGAATGGCATGAGTTTGCTCTTGACTCATGAGTTCCCTTTGGGAAACGCCACGCATTACCAACTCTTCTCCCTGCCAACGAGCTTCTATAAATCCCGTATCGGCAAGTTCTTGCCAGCGGGGGTCCTCTTGCAGCATTCCCGGTAGCGTCACCACCACCCCTTCGTCAGTTGCCATTAATTCTCCTTGGTAGGTGGTTTCGGAACTCCTACTGGTTTCGTGAAACGTTTCGCTAATGGGCAGTTCTACCAAATTGCCTGCATCTGGGGCGTGTAAGTGATAGCGATTGCGCAATTCCGGCAGGTTGGTTAGATCGGCCAAATAGGTGGGGGGGCCGTGAACGAAAATTACGTGTTGCGGGCGCAAATTGTGGATGAATTGTGTCGTACCGGTAACGTCGCAGTGTTCCGATAGCAAATAGGTTTCAAAGGTGGCATTTTCAGGATTGACAAACGGGGCGTTGGGCGTTAGGGTTTCGCTATATCCTGGATTCTGCGATCGCAAAACGAGCCAAGGTCCGCTGTCCGGATGGCGGTAGGCTTCCAAATCGAATGTGGAATCCGCGATCGCTACACAAGGGGTTTTCCCCAAACGCCCATATTGCTTAGAGGTCAGCCGTTGCACCCGTGGATCGATCCGTTCGTCCCAAAATAAGGGCTGGTGGTACGCAAAGTTCTGTACAGATGCTGGCAAATGCTGTAAAATTTCTAAATATAGATCGCATCCCAAAGCCACACTTCCTTGCACCCAAATATCCAAAGGGCGACCAGAAAACAAATGGTGACTGCGTAACAACATCAACAGTTCTTGCCCCAACCCCAAAGCTGGTACTGGCAAGCAAACCGACTGACCCATGGAAATAGCTTGGGCAATACGTTCTAACAATTGGTTTTCCTGGGCGCGGCGGTGGCTAAACCGGGAAGTTCCGTAGCTACCTTCTACCACCAACACATCCGGTTGCAAGCGACGCAAATCTTCCAGAGGCAATCCCTGGACCATGCGGGAGTTAGACAGCAAAAAATCTCCCGTATAAAACAAAGTTAGCGGGCGCGTTTCTGTTTCCATATACCCGGTATAGGTCAGCAAAAAAGCAGCTGCCCCTGGTAAATGACCCGCTGGAAACATTTCTACAGTCAAATCCCGGTACAGTTCGATGGATTTTCGCCAGGGCAAAGTTTGCCAGAACCTAGGAACTTCATACCATGGGTAATCGGGCCAGTTCAGGGGGAGTAAGTGGCCGGTTACATCGCTGGTATACACAGGTAGCTGGGGGAAAGCTTGGTGCAAAGCCAACAATCCCTGGGCATGGTCGGAATGAGCATGGCTGCAAAGCACAACGTCGGCGGGAGGATGCTTATCCGCTGCTAATAACGGGGATAAATCATCCACACCGCAATCCAATAAAATCCGACGGGTTCCCATCTTGACTAAGATGCAAATCCCTTCTCCATGCTGATGACCGACCCGATAGGGCAAGCATTCTAAATCCATCTCAGTTGCTCCCCGCTAAGGTGGCTTAATTTTGGGTTAATTTCCGATGCTACCAATCGAACGGCTCTGCTGAAAGAATTGTTCAATTATTTAAATGTTCGAGGCGAACTTTTTGGATTTTTCTTATACTCGATCGAGTTGGTCGGGCATGGAAGTATAGGGGCGTCGAGGTGTGGGCGCTTGCTTATTTGCTATTGTTATGGTACCTATTGTTTTATCTTTATATGCTGTATTTCCTGTGGAATACATTTTTCAAGAGTCAAGTTTTTTCTTTTTTAGCCAAACCAACTATAGAGCGTCACTGCTTCTTTATAAAGGATCCACAGTGTCGGAAATGTTCTTTTCTACCACATATATTTTTTCCTTGACTCGGCAAATGGGAATTGTATGGTTGTTAGCCAAAAATATCCGCTCCAATAGAAGTTGATATTCGGTTGGTTTAACCAGCGATCGCCTTTTTTTTGTAAGTACTGGGTGCTTTAAAACACAAATTGACAGCTATTTGCTCAGGTTTTTCCTGTTTTTTACTTGCTAACTATTGTGCAAATCAAAAACTAAACCACGCGATCGCTGATTCTAAATAGGTTTAACTGCGAAATCGAGGTTGGTCGTGCGGTCGGCGGCGTTGGGGAAAGTTGGGATGCAAGCGTTGGAAATTTTGTCGCAATTGGTCTATATCTGGTAGCTGGCGGCGAAAGCCTTCAATAAGCGGACTATCCAGCAAATTTTCAAAATCATGTCCCAATTGTGGGTGCAGTTTTGACAAGTTGCCATCTGGCTGAAGGTAATTCCCTAACCCACATCAACGGTAGCCCAAGATTTTTGCTTGTGCAGCAGAGCTACTTGGCCATCAAAAACGCCTACATCTTTCTCCCCAGTTTCTTTCACTTCTAACGTATA
>CAYZHY010000091.1:0-5228 GCA_964477525.1 uncultured Geitlerinema sp.
ATTACAGGAAATAAAGAGGATACGAAGGTTGATTTTGTATATTTTGAAACGACTAAAATCCCCTAAAATACTTTCTTCGTAAGACATAAAGCGATCGCTTACTCCCAAGAAAAATTCCTCTCATACTATTTCTCTAATTTTGTGCAATAGACGTTTGAGACGTTTTTGTAGTGGTGATTCCCGAATCAAGCCTACCGGTGAATTGGAAAAACTCAAAAAATTTGTTGTTTTTTTTTAGAAATGGTATAAGGCACTTGTAATTTTTAATTGAAAACCAACCTTCCCTGACCTGGCAGCTATCGAAATTTGCTACGTGTCTGTGCGATCGCGGCGGACCAACACATAATACAATAGGCGAGAATAGCGCACCGGCAAGCAACGTTCATGACAGCTAGTAAAATCCGCCTTTCCCAGTGGTATCAAGCCGCACAAAATGCCAACCTCGACCAAAAAATGATGGTGGTGGGATTGGTGATAACCGCGACGTTTGTTGCGATCGCACTTTTTGCCCCCCTGTTCCAAGCCATGGGTCTGCTGCAAGACCCCACCACCTTTCTAGATAACGAAATCCAACAACCCCCTAGCTGGCAGCATTGGTTTGGTACCGACCGCTTGGGTCACGATGTATTTTCTCGCACCCTCTACGGTTCGCAAGTAGCCTTACAAGTGGTTGTTCTAGCTACCTTTCTCAGCATGGGAACCGGAGTTCCTTTAGGCTTGATAAGCGGTTACTTGGGTGGCAAACTGGACAAAATCCTGTTATTTTTTATGGATACCATCTACACCCTGCCCGGATTGTTGCTGTCAATTACCCTGGCATTTGTGGTTGGCAAAGGGGTTCTCAACGCCGCGATCGCATTAAGCATTTCCTACATTCCGCAATACTACCGCGTGGTTCGCAACCAAACCGTCAGCGTCAAGACAGAATTATTTGTAGAAGCCGCGCAAGCCATGGGAGCCAGCCGTTGGACGGTTTTATCTCGCTACCTCCTGCTCAATGTCATCCAAAGCGTTCCCGTTTTATTTACACTCAACGCCGCCGATGCCATTCTCGTGTTGGGTGGGTTGGGATTTTTGGGATTGGGGTTGCCGGCAGAAGTACCGGAATGGGGTCACGATTTGCGTCAAGCCTTACCCGCCTTACCTACAGGTGTCTGGTGGACCAATATATTTCCCGGTTTTGCCATGACGCTGATGGTGGTTGGCTTATCCATGTTGGGAGAAGGATTGAACCAACTGGTCAACCGCCAAGATTAGACCGTTTGTTTGGGGAACCATCGTGAGCGAACAACCAACAACCAACAATCCATCCGTTATCGGTATTGATGTGGGGGGAACCACGATTGAATTGGGGAAATTCCGTCAAGATGGTACCTGTGATGCCAGCCTCAGCATCCATACCCCCCAGCCTGCCTACCCCCAAGCCGTAGTCGATGCCATTGCCAAAGCGATCGCGCAAATCGACCCAAATTCTCATAGTATCGCCATTGGTATTGGTACCCCAGGACCGGCCGATGCTGAAGGTAGAATGGCCAGATATGCTATCAACCTCGCCGAGTGGAACGATGTTCCTCTAGCGGATTTGCTAGAAGCTGAAACCCAACTGCCGGTTGTGGTTGCCAACGATGCCAACTGTGCCGGTTTGGGAGAAGCTTGGCTGGGAGCGGGTCGCCACCTGCGCAATCTGATTGTGCTAACCTTAGGAACGGGGGTTGGCGGTGCCATTATTCTAGATGGGAAACTGTTTGTGGGACATCAGGGAACCGCTGGTGAGTTGGGATTGATAACCATTAACTTATACGGTCCTGAATGTAAAAGCGGCAACCAAGGGTCTTTAGAACAACACGTTTGTACCGCTGCCATTCAACGGGAAACCGGGATGAAACCGGAAACCCTAGCCAGATTGGCTGCGAAAGGGAATTCCCAAGCGATCGCATTTTGGCAACATTACGGACATATGCTAGGGGCAGGCGTAGCGAATTTGATTTACGTTTTGGCTCCAGAAGCGGTTATCCTAGGAGGTGGCATTTGCAACAGCGCGGAATTTTTCCTGCCGTCGGTGGAATCAGAAATTGAAAGACGGGTTGTCCCCCCTTCCCGAGAAGGATTGCAAATTCTGATAGCAAAACTGGGAAATCATGCCGGTATGGTAGGTGCAGCCAAATTAGCTTGGCAATTGGTAGCAAATAGCAGTTCCCAGATCGGATAATTGCAAAATTCGTAGGTTTCAACACTTTATTTCGAGCTAGCGATCGATTAGGCTGCCCTTGAACCATCTCTGTTCGTTCTTAATTCTTTTCTATGTCTTTAACTTGCCAACAATTGCTAGATAAGTACCCACAAAAATGGAGAACCGCTATTTCCCATCCTTTCCTTGACAGCTGTGCGGCGGGAACCATCAAGCCGGAACAGTTCAATACCTGGTTGGTCCAAGACTACTTGTTTGTCGTTGAATTTACTCGATTTCTGGCACAGGGGTTGGCATCGGCACCTGTGGAGCATTTTGAGGTTCTGCTGGGTGGTTTGCAAGCCATCAAAGACGAACTGCAATGGTTTCAAACCAAAGCCAAGGAACGCCAACTGAGTTTGGATGTTCCCAAACAACCCACTTGCCAAGCCTACGGAGAGTATATGGCACACTTGGCAACGGCTCCCTATCCGGTGAAAGCGGTGGCGCTGTGGGCTATTGAAATTGCTTACAATCAAGCTTGGCAGCTACCGGGGAAAATTGCAGCTCCTTATTGGGAGTTTGCCCAACGTTGGGGCAGTTCCCAATTTTCGGAATACGTGCAACTTTTGGGAAAACAAGCAGATGTGGCTTTGGAAACGGCTACCCCAGAAGTGCAACAACAGGCAGAAGATGCTTTTTTGAAAATTGCGGATTTAGAACGAGACTTCTGGCAAATGGCTTATCAAAGCGAATAATTCCTATCTTGGTGTGTCTATGGTCAATCGTTCTGTAGATAAAAATCGCCAAGAAAGCAGTGGCAGGGTTGGCGAACTCACCGCTTACGATTTGTGGAAATTTTACGGTCAGATGGCGGTGGTGCAAGGTGTCAATTTTACCCTGTCTCCTGGTGAAGTGTTGGGACTTTTGGGACCAAATGGTGCTGGCAAAACGACGATTTTGGGAATGCTGTACGGTCGCGTCATTCCCAGTCGTGGTTTTGCTCGATTTGGTTCCTATCAAATTCGGACGCAAGGCAAACAAGCTCGTGCTTATATGGGAATTGTCACGCAAGATAACAATCTAGACCCGGATTTTACGGTTTGGGAAAATTTGGTGAATTTTGCTCGCTATTATCGGATAGTAGGAAAGGAGGCGACCAAACGAGCGGGAGAAGTACTGGCACAAGTTAACTTACAAGACCGCAAAGATGCCAAAATTGATGAGCTTTCTGGGGGGATGAAACGGCGTTTGGTGTTGGCGAGAGCATTGCTCAACCATCCGCAAGTTGTTTTTTTGGACGAACCCACAACGGGACTGGATCCAGATTCGCGTCAGGATTTTTGGAAGTCAATTGTGCAGTTAAAACAAAGTAGTTGCGGTATTTTGCTGACGACACACTACATGGAAGAAGCGCAAAGGCTGTGCGATCGCTTACTTTTGTTACAGCAAGGGCAGGTCATTGACGAAGGAACGCCAACGGCACTCATCGAACGTACGGTGGGAACGGAAATGGTGGAAATTGAGGGGATTGACGGAGAACAATTGCGGCAATTAGCCCAAGAACACCAAGTCTGGATGCGTACTTTTGGCAGCAGCTACCTGATGGCTTTGCCAGCTACGCAACCCGAACCGTTGTGGGAGAAGCTACACCAGATACAACCCACTGCCCTTCGCCGCCGCCATGCCAATTTAGACGATGTTTTCCTCAAACTGACCGGTACGGAATTATAGTATTTTTATATGATTTATTTGCAATGCAATTTTGTAGGGAGGAACGGCCGTTCGCCCCTACAGGGTTCTAAAATCTTTCAGCAATGCACCATTGACGTTTGATTTGGAAACACTTGATAGCGCGATCGCTAACAAAAACCGTACAATAGGTGTTAGTTTCCGCATTTGCTACGAGCCGGACTTCCAACCTATGAAATGCCTAACTACTGTTACTTTGTGGGGAATTTATTCCGTATGGCGCCGCCATGCCAAAGTTTACCAAAAAACGTGGCTGGTAAATTTTCTGGCACCTCTGTCGGAACCGTTGGTATATTTAGTTGCCTTTGGGTATGGTTTAACACCGCTGGTAGGAGAAGTAACCTATACCGGAGAAACCATTTCCTACCGGGAATTCATTGCCCCTGGCATGATGGGAGTTGCGCTTTTGTTTCAATCTTTTTTTGAAGCTTCCTATGGCAGTTATATCCGGTTGAGCTATCAAAAGAACTGGCAAGCCTTACTAACAGCTCCTTTGAGTTTTTCCGAAGTTTTTTTAGGAGAGTGGTTTTGGGCAGCTACCAAAGGAATTATTGCTGGTACCCTTACTGGCGTTATTGCAATTCTGCTAGGACTTTATCAAGTTTGGCATTTGCTGCTATCAATTCCTATTATTATTTTGGGAGGACTGACTTTTGCCGCTTTTGGCTTGTTGACAGCAGGAACGGTACGTACGGTGGACCAAATTAACGTTCCCATCTTCTTAATTATCATTCCCATGTTTACTTTGTGCGGTACCTATTTTCCCAGGGAAACGTTACCTTCCACCATCGAAACCATTGCCAGTATTTTACCGTTAGCGGCGTTAATTGATTTGCTACGCTGGCCTTTGGGAGTACCTCGTTGGTGGCTGATGGCTTTAATTTGGCTGCTTTTCTGGATGTTTTTACTGGTGGTTGCTGCTGCTAAAAAGATTTATCCCCGGCTGATTGACTGAGTAATTCCTACACAGCGCCATCTTTAACTTAGGTCAATTCGTCATTTTGAGACTGGGTAGTCACAAACAGTAATGATTTGGGGTTGGCATACAGGAATTATAGTGATGGATAAAGTACCAAATTGCACCAATATAATTTTCTAGTTTTTTAGAAAAACGTGAATTCGACGGCGTAGATCGAGCTGAAAAAAAGCTGAGACTAGATTTGAAGCCTTTTGTCTCAACTACTTATATAACATTTATTGTATCGCGTCTGGACATTGCCCAAATCTTTTGCAAGATTGCCAACAAAATAATATGACCTACCCAAAACTAGCTGCTGTAGCGTCTCGTTTCCACATTATAGCCACGAGC
>CAYZHY010000091.1:5328-15351 GCA_964477525.1 uncultured Geitlerinema sp.
GTAAAGGTCTAGCCACCTCAATTGTGCGATCGCCATTTACATTGACCAGAGATAAATAGGAAGTCCCTAAATAAAAGAAAAACTTATACTTTGGATTTAATATTGCATTTCAAGTCCGTCGTGTTGTAAGGCACAAGAATTATCATTCCAGGATAGAATTAAACCTAAAGGAATTCAGGTCTTGATAGATCTAACTCTATAGATCGAGATTTAGATCTTGATAGATCGAACTCTATGGAAGGTGGTATAGGACAGCTATATACCTTCCCACCCGGTTCGGAGAGCGGCCCTTACTGAACCCCCTGTTTACAGGTTCTCGCGTCACACCTTTGCTGTAGGAGTGAAGCACTTTCCCCTTACTTTTTAAAGTTCGCAGATCGAAATAATCGTCCTTCGTTAAGAAGAGACGGAAGGAGGTTTTCGTGGATTTATTATCCGAGTTCTTGACACGTTTTGTGGAGCAATTGCGATCCCCGACACTAGGCTTTCTGCTTGGTGGTGTAGTCGTTGCTGCCCTTGGTAGCAGACTGCAAATTCCAGAAGCGATCTATAGGTGGATCGTCTTCATGCTGCTCATGACTGTCGGTTTGGAGGGCGGCATTGAGATCCGCGAGGCCAATCTCGCCGATATGGCGTTGCCGGCAGTGTTTGCCGTGGTAATAGGGATCTCGATCGCGTTCATCGGGCGCAACACGTTGGCCAAATTGCCGGGCGTCAAAACCGTGGATGGTATTGCCACCGGCGGCTTATTCGGTGCTGTGAGCGGATCTACCCTCGCCGCCGCCCTGGCAGCAATGGACTCAGAAGGCATGTCATACGAGGCCTGGTCCCCCGCACTCTATCCCTTCATGGATATCCCAGCGCTCGTAACTGCGATTGTCTTGGCAAGCATTTATCTCAGCAAGCAACGCGACAAGTATCTCAGCAAGGAAGAATCTCTCAGCAAGCAGCGCGTTGCCGCAGGCGGCGGGGGGGCTCCCAGCGAGCAGCGCGGTACCGCAGGCGAGTATCCCACTACCAGACAGGAGTATCGCAGCCAGCAAGGCAAGCCAGTTCAAATATGGCCTATCGTGAAGGAAAGTCTCCAGGGCTATGCCCTATCGGCACTGCTGCTCGGCATGGCTTTAGGCATACTAACCCAGCCAGAAAGTGTCTTTAACAGCTTCTACGATTCTCTCTTCCGCGGCCTGCTTTCGATACTGATGCTGGTAATGGGTATGGAAGCCTGGGCAAGGCTTGGCGAGTTGCTCAAGGTGGCCCAGTGGTACGCCCTATATGCCTTTTTTGCACCGCTGCTGCATGGGCTCATTGGGTTCGGTTTCGGCTATATTGCCCACCTCACCACGGGATTCAGCCCTGGCGGCGTCGTGGTCTTAGCTGTCATCGCCTCCTCCAATTCAGACATCTCAGGGCCGCCCACTTTACGAGCCGGTATCCCATCGGCTAATCCCTCTGCCTACATCGGCGCTTCCACAGCCCTGGGCACGCCGATTGCGATTGCTTTGGGAATACCGCTCTACATCTCACTCGCCCAGTCAGTGATGGGCAGCTGATCCTACCTGCCGTTTTCCTGAGTTTCTGTGTAGTTCAATGAGTACATGCTTTAAGAGGTAATCTATATGACCCAGCAAGCTAGCAAGCTCGTCATCGTCACAGAAAAGTTGTTGTTGAAAAAGATTGTAAAGATTATCAACGAAGCTGGGGCTACCGGTTATACGGTGGTGGCCGCTGGTGGTCAAGGGAGTCGCAACGTGCGCTCGCCGGGAGAACCTTCCGTTTCTGACACCTACTCGAATATAAAGATTGAGGTGCTTACCCCCAATCGAGATATGGCCCTGGAGATTTCGGATGAGATCGCAATGCAGTTTTTCGAGGATTATTCGGGTATCACCTATATCTGTGACGTAGAGGTGCTGCACGCGCACAATTTCTGACTCAAAACTCCTTATACCATTTCTGACAAATAACAATCGTTTCTATTGTTTCCAAATTCCTGTAGGGGCGCTCACGCGTTGCGCCCCTACTTGCAAAAATTCACAAAAATGGTATTACAATCGAAAAAAAAACGAGAACCTACGGCAAGGTATATCCCGTTTTTTTCTTAATATAGTCCATAACTTTCTCGTAGGCCTCGGGATCGCTTTGCATGGTAATGGTGAGGTGGGTGTCGCTATTGTTTAAATAAAGGGTCAATCTGCCATTCCAAGAAAGAGAAAAGGCACAAATGCGATCCAAATCGATCACGTAAACTTGTTTATCCCGTTCGTAGTTGATCTTGATCCAGTTGGTCACGACACCTCCTCACACCCAGGAGTTAGGACATTTCCAAGGTTGAATGCAGTGGTGCAGTTGACTGAAGGGATTCGGAGGTGGCTTCCAAACTGGGTTCTGTAGCAGATGTTGTTGACGAACTTTGACCGCCACGCGCGATCGCAGATTGAACGAAACCTTGGAACAAAGGATGGGGCATGCTGGGTCGCGATTCAAATTCTGGGTGGAATTGAGTGGCAACAAAGAAAGGATGGGAAGGTCGTTCGATGACTTCAATCAAACGACCGTCGGGAGAGGTACCGCTAATGCGATAGCCAGAATCGACGAACAAGTTGCGGTAAGCATTGTTAAACTCGTACCGATGGCGATGGCGTTCGTATACCACCTCTTTTTGCTGGTACAGTTCGTACACCAACGTATTTGGTAGCAAGCGGGAGGGATACAGACCCAGTCGCATGGTACCCCCTAAATCCACCACATCCTGTTGTTCTGGCAACAAATTAATCACCGCATGTTCTGTATCGGCGTCGAACTCGGCGCTGTGAGCGTTGGGCAAACCAGCAAGGTTTCGCGCCCATTCCACGACCGCACATTGCATACCCAAACACAAACCCAAAAAGGGAATGCCTTGTTCGCGCACATATTGAACTGCTTTAATCTTACCATCAATGCCCCGGGCACCAAATCCACCAGGAACGATCGCCCCTTGAACTCCTTCCAAATACGTAGCTGGATCCTCGCAAGCTTCCAAATCTTCCGAGTTGACCCAACGAATGTTAACATCGCACTTCATAGAAATGCCAGCGTGGCGCAAAGCTTCCATGACCGATAAGTAGGCATCGCTCAAACGCACGTACTTACCGATAATAGCAATTTCCACCCGATGGGTAGGATGGTACAAGCTATCTACCAACCTTTGCCAGTTGCTCAGTTCTGGGGTACGACCTTCTAAATGCAGCGATGATAGCACTTGATTGGCAAGACCTTCTTTTTCCAGCAACAGGGGGGCTTCGTAAATGCTTTTGGCATCTGGTGCTGGCACCACCGATTCTACGGGAACGTCGCAAAATTCCGATAGTTTCTCTTTAATTCCTGGTTGTAGCGGGCGATCGCAGCGACATATTAAAATATCTGGTTGAATCCCAATCGATCGCAATTCTTTCACCGAATGCTGGGTGGGTTTGGTTTTCATTTCCCCGGCAGAGGCAATCCAGGGAACCAACGTCACATGCATGTACAAAACGTTGCCACGCCCCACATCTTTGCGAAACTGGCGAATGGCTTCCAAAAATGGCAACGACTCGATATCGCCTACCGTACCGCCAATTTCCGTAATTACCACATCTGGATTGGTATTTTTTGCCACCCGATGGATGCGTTCTTTAATTTCTGTGGTAATATGGGGGATTACCTGTACCGTAGAGCCTTGGTAGTCTCCCCGACGTTCGCGGTTGAGAACTGCTTGGTAAATGGAACCGGTGGTCACGCTGTTAAGGCGAGACATGTAGGTATCGGTGAAGCGTTCGTAGTGTCCCAAATCCAAGTCGGTTTCTGCCCCATCTTGGGTGACAAATACTTCTCCGTGTTGAAAAGGACTGAGCGTGCCTGGGTCTACGTTAATGTAGGGGTCTAGCTTTAAAATCGATACGGAATAATCCCGAGATTTCAGCAAACGCCCCAGACCAGCAGCAACAATCCCTTTGCCGATGCTGGAAACCACGCCACCTGTAACAAAAATAAACTTACTCATAACCTTTAACTGATACCTGAACCCCTACGTCAAAGTTGCAATAACGACCGGTTGGTGTTGATATACCCCGATCATTGTGCCATACGATATTGATTTTGAATTGATTTTAAATTGGTTATTTTTCCAGCTCCAGTAGCTGCCATAATATGGACGTTTCCCCCTTATGTTAAAGATAGTTGGCGATCGATCGAGATATGTGCGCGATTCCTTCCCATTTTTTCGCAAAGGCCGCAGGCAGTTTGGCGCTTGCGGTAGTTAGTTTCCCAACAGCTTTGGCTGCGGAACCATCCCTACGGGTGGTTTACCCACCGCCAGAACACACAACCACTGCCAAACAAATTTTTCTAATTGGTACATCTTCGCCAGAAGCACCAGTCTATGTAAACGGCGAGAAAGTTGAAACCCGCAGTTCCAACGGTCATTTTGCTCCTAGTTTTCCGTTACAGATGGGGGAAAATACTTTTACACTCCGCCAGCAAGACCAGCAGGTTCGCCTGCAGGTAACCCGCCGTTCTACCGTACCGCCACAGCCAACTGGACTAAATTTTGGGGAAAATTCCCTAACGCCGGCGGTAGATATGGCCCGCCAGCCCGGGGAAAGGGTTTGTTTTAGCGCGATCGCACCTGCCGATGCTAAAGTAGCCGTACGAATAGGCGATCGCGTGGTGGATTTAACCCCAACGCCCCAATTGGTGCAACTGCCTTCCAATCTTGCCGCACTCACTGGGAAGAATCAACCCCAATCCCACTCGGTTCCCGGTCGCTATCAAGGCTGTACCAGCTTCGATAAGCCCCAAGATTGGGGACATCCCCAGTATATCTTGACCAAAGACGGGCAAACCCACAAACAAACGGCTGCCGGTAAGATAGAAATTTGGTCGGAAAATCGCTTTCAAATTGCGGAAGTGACCGCCGATTCTGGTACTGCTAGAACTGGACCCGGAACCAGCTACTCCCGCCTGACACCGCTACCCAAGGGCACGCAAGCGACGATTACTGGCAAAGAGGGCGACTGGTGGCGGTTGGATTACGGGGCTTGGATCGACGCAGAAAAAGTCAAGACCTTTTCCCATGCTAGGCCAGTTACCTCCATCATTCGCAGCCTGCGATCGCAAACCCAAAACCATCGCACCAAGATTTATTTTCCCTTACAAGCACCCGTTCCGGTGAAAGTTCGCCAACAAAGCGATCGCTTTACCCTAACCTTGTACAATACCACTGCCCAAACCGATACCATTGCCTTTAGCAATAATTCCCTCATCAAACGGTTGGACTGGCAAGCAGAAACCAGCGAACGGGTAGAATATACTTTCCATCTTACAACTAACCAACAGTGGGGCTACCAACTTACCTACGAAGGCACCACCTTGGTTCTGTCTTTACGGCATCCTCCCGATATTTCTCCCACCCAACCCCTTTCCGGATTGAAAATTCTGTTAGATCCCGGTCACGGCAGCGAAAACGACTTGGGAGCCAAAGGTCCCACCGGCTATCCAGAAAAAAACGTTACCCTGAAAGTAGCCAAACTCTTGCGAGACGAGTTGGAAAAACGGGGCGCTACAGTCATTATGACCCGAGAAGGGGATGAAGATTTGTATCCGAGCGATCGCGTAGAGATAATTCAACAAACCCAACCCCACCTGGCCTTCAGCCTGCATTACAACGCCCTTCCCGACAACGGCAACGCTCTCCAAACCCAAGGCATTGGCACCTTTTGGTACCACACCCAAGCCCAGGATTTAGCCGTATTTTTACACAACCATCTGGTCGGTGACTTGCAGCGACCCAGCTACGGTGTCTTCTGGAACAATCTCGCCCTCACCCGCCCCACCATTGCCCCAACGGTATTGTTGGAGTTGGGATTTATGATTAACCCGTTTGAATTTGAATGGATTACCAATCCCCAAGAGCAAGAAAAACTAGCAGCTTCCCTCGCTGAAGGGATTGAAACTTGGGTGGGGCAATCGCTGAAATAATTGGCGTGAGGGCTACCGAGCGTGCAAATTTGATAAAATCGCGATTAGCGTAGCATCTCATCTTCCCCCTGTTGACCTATTGACCCTCCTGACGCCCCAACCATCGCTATGAAAGTCTCCCACTTCTTCTGGATTTCTCTAGGCATCACGTTTCTGGTTTGGTTTTTACGAGGCATCCGCGTGCTTTCATTTTTGCCCAGTTCTGTTATTTGGATTTTAATTTTCGTAACCATTTCTTTAGGAGTGATTAGTTACTTGCAAAGAGATTAGTTCCACGAACGAAAAGATAAAAGATAATTTTGCAAAGGGGTGTTCTGGGCAAGGAAAAATGATTCCCAAGGAGCTTCCATTTTTAGAATTGCCTAATTTTTTGGTAGCTAAACGCTTAATTTGGTGTTATTATTAACAACTAATCAAGCTAGGGGTGCCTGCAAACAGGCTGAGATTACACCCTTAGAACCTGAGTCCGGCTCATACCGGCGGAGGGAAGCGACTTATTGAGGACAACAAAACATGCGAAAAGAATGGATCGCCCAGCGTCGTGGTGAGGGAAACGTCACCCAGATGCACTATGCTCGTCAAGGTGTCATTACTGAAGAAATGCACCACGTAGCGAAACGGGAAAATCTTTCCCCAGAGCTAGTGCGCGATGAAGTGGCCCGGGGACGGATGATTGTTCCCGCTAACATCAATCATCCCAACCTGGAACCCATGTGCATTGGGATTGCTTCCAAGTGCAAAGTCAATGCTAACCTCGGTGCCTCTCCCAACTCTTCCAACTTAAATGAAGAAGTGGACAAAATGAAACTGGCGGTAAAATACGGTGCCGATACGGTGATGGACTTATCTACCGGCGGCGGAAACTTAGACGAGATCCGCAGCGCCATCATCGAAGCCTCGCCAGTTCCCATCGGTACGGTGCCCGTGTACCAAGCCATGGAGAGAGTCCACGGGAACGTGGAAAATCTCACAGCCGAGGACTTTCTGCACACCATCGAAAAACAAGCCCAACAAGGGGTAGACTACCAAACCATCCACGCTGGCATTCTCATCGAACATTTGCCTTTGGTGAAAGACCGGATCACGGGCATTGTTTCTCGCGGCGGCGGTATTTTAGCCCAGTGGATGCTGCACCATCACAAACAAAATCCCCTTTATACCCATTTTGAAGATATCATCGAAATTTTCAAAAAATACGACGTTTCCTTCAGTTTGGGCGATTCCCTGCGTCCTGGCTGTACCCACGATGCCTCGGATGAGGCGCAGCTGGCAGAGTTGAAAACCTTGGGACAGCTAACCCGCAAAGCTTGGGAACACGACGTGCAGGTGATGGTAGAAGGTCCCGGGCACGTTCCCATGGACCAAATTGAATTTAACGTGAAAAAGCAAATGGAAGAGTGTTCGGAAGCACCTTTCTACGTATTGGGTCCGTTGGTTACCGATGTGGCCCCGGGATACGACCATATTACCTCGGCCATTGGCGCGGCGATGGCGGGCTGGTACGGCACTGCTATGTTGTGCTACGTGACGCCGAAAGAACACTTAGGTCTGCCCAATGCTGAGGATGTGCGCAACGGCTTGATTGCGTATAAGATTGCCGCTCACGCAGCGGATATGGCGCGGCACCGACAAGGAGCGAGCGATCGCGATAATGCCCTTTCCGAAGCGCGGTACAATTTCGACTGGAACCGTCAGTTCGAACTGGCTTTGGATCCCGATCGCGCGCGCGAATACCACGACGAAACCCTACCTTCCGACATTTACAAAACAGCAGAATTCTGCTCCATGTGCGGTCCCAAATTCTGTCCCATGCAGACCAAAGTGGATGCAGACGCGCTTTCCGAATTGGAGAAATTCTTGGCGCAAGACACTAAAGAAACGGCCGATCGAACCTAACGCTTTTTCCCATAGGAAGGCTTGGTTCCCATTATAAAACTTTTTGGTAGGGGCGAACTGAGGTTCGCTCCTATTTTTTTGCGATCGCTATACGGATGGAGGGAATCGCTGGCAGAATTTTAATGGCAAATCGTAGCCACGGCCAAAAAATCGCCTACAATGTGGGGAGATTTTTATGGTTGCCTGCTATTGTTTTTGGTTTTGTTTGCTAATTGAATAACGAGTTGCTATGTACGATTGCATAATTATTGGTGGCGGTCCTGCGGGTGGCAGTGCTGCCTATCATTTGGCCAAAAAAGGACGTTCTGTAGTGGTGTTAGAAAAAGCCACCATCCCACGTTACAAACCCTGTGGTGGGGCTGTTTCGCCTCTAATACAGCAATGGTTTGATTTTGATTTTACACCAGTTATTTCCCAAAAAGTCGATCGGGTCTGCTATACCTGGAAGCTGGAGGAACCAGTGGAAGTGAAGCTGCAAACCTCAGAACCGGTTTGGATGGTGAATCGGGATAGCTTCGATAAATTTTTGCTAGAACAAGCACAGCAGCAAGGAGCGGAAATTCGCGATCGCGCTCCGGTAACTAATATAGCCTGGCAAAAGGATGCTTGGCAAGTGAGTACCCCCCAGGGAACGATGGCCGGTCGCTATTTGATTGGTGCCGACGGTGCCAACAGCCAAACCGCCAAATGGCTGAAGTTCAAAACTGCCAAACTACGACCGGCGGTGGTTTTGGAAACCCAAGCCCATGGCAACCAACCCCAACCGGCACAGGTACGTTTCGACTTCGGTCAGGTAAAAAATGGCTATATCTGGAATTTACCGAAAGCAGATGGCTATTCCATCGGCCTTGGTAGTTTTCTTGACGGCAGCGATCGCGCTAAACTCAGCAAAATCGGTCAAGAATATGCCCAAAAACTCGGTTTGCAGGTATCTGCCGATGGCATTTGGGAAGATTCTTTGTGTTTGTGGGATGGCAAACGCACCCTACACAAACCAAACGCTTTGCTGGCTGGAGAAGCTGCCAGCCTTGTAGACCCGTTTACTGGCGAAGGAATCCGACCTTCCATCTACAGCGGCATGCAAGCTGCCAACGCCATTGAGAATGCCTTGCAAGGTCAAAAGGATGCCCTGAAAGCGTATACCCAAATCATGAACGAACAGTGGGGACAAGATATGGTTTGGGCGCAACGGCTGGCTGGTACGTTCTACCGCTTTCCCGGTTTTGGCTATAAAATTGGGGTCAAAAATCCCACAGCCACTCAGACAATGATGCGTATCCTTTGTGGGGACTTGCGTTATTCTGAAGTTGTGGACTATGCTCTCAAGCGTTTGGCGGGGGGATGGTTCGGAGGTATTGGCAAATAGATCGATGGCAGTCGAGGGACAGTCCCTGCCAGCTACAGCCAACCAACCTCAAGAAGTGTCCCGAAACATGCTCTATGGCGATTTACTTTTATAAGGCCGGCAACCCCTATGGCTGTTTCTCCAATTTTTCTCCCCATCCGATTTATATGGGGGGAGAATATTGGAAAACGGTGGAACATTACTATCAAGCACAAAAGTTTGCCGGAAGTCCAGACGAGTGGTTGATAGAAAAAATTCGCCATGCCAGCGAACCCAGTTTGGCAGCAATGTTGGGACGCGATTGCAATCGGATTCTGCGTGCAGACTGGGAAATCGCAAAAATTCCCGTGATGCGGGCGGCGGTTTTAACCAAGTTTCTCACCTACCCAGACATCCAACAAACTCTGTTGGCTACTGGAGAAGAACGGTTGGTGGAAGATTCTCCTAAAGATTATTTCTGGGGATGCGGTGCCGATGGTTCCGGTTGCAATCACTTGGGGAAAGTTTTAATGAGCGTTCGCGCCCAAATTCGCCGCAGAAAAAGCCATGTATAGCCCGACGCAACCAAAAATTTTCTCGGAAACAGCTGTTTTGAATCGTTTCTACCTCCCATTCACTAGATTAGGAACAGCTTGGTACCAAACACGTCATTTGACATAGATACTTGATTCCCAACCTTTTCACCCACTCTTTCCCGATTTCCTACGAACAGGCACGAAATATATCAAGGTATCTATAAAGCTAGGAGAATTTTGGTTGCTATGTGCCGTCAATTGATTTTGGTT
>CAYZHY010000092.1:0-15300 GCA_964477525.1 uncultured Geitlerinema sp.
AGTAACAGCCAGGTGTCAATGTGGTGTCGAAACCGATATACTCATCGGAGGCGGCATGGATAACTTCATGACAACATGCTACTTCCCCTGTCTGTGCGAAAGCTGCCAAAATGTTGTCCAGGTGAATTTGCTTGCCAAACCGATAAAATGTCCTGAATGTGGAGCGCACGATCCAATTCCTTACGACGATCTCCAATTATTGGGAACGCCAGGAAACCGCCAAGTTGCTGGATGGAACGTTAAAGAGGAACTTGGTAGAGAACTGGTTCTGACTGACGGGAAGTACAAATGTCCCAAGTGCGGACAAATGTCCCTGGAATTCAGCAATGACCTTGGGTTATGCTGGGATTGAAAAAAGTCTTATACTATTTATCTAAGGGATTTTCTCCAATAGCTTAGGTAAAATCGTAAAAGCAGAAAAACTCACGCCCAAATGCTAGCAATCATCCGTTTATTGGAATCGTTCATTATACCATTTCTGAAAAAAAATGATTTTTCGGAATTTCCCGATTGCCCTGTTAGGGGCGCTTTGCGAAGCGCCCCTACAAAAATGCCCCTATTATCTCTTGCACACTATTAAGGAAATGGTATTAGGTGTGGTTCGTCTCAAATTTGAAGCTTATCCACAAGTTTACTCTAATTTTTGAGGAATTTCAATTGTGACTTGAGTGCCTTTCCCTGGCGTTGACAGACACCGCAAATTTCCTCGATGCTGCTGGGTAATAATTTGATAGCTAACCGACATTCCCAATCCCGTACCTTTGCCAACAGCTTTGGTTGTAAAGAAGGGGTCAAACGCTTTTTGCTGTACTTCCTCCGACATGCCAATGCCATTGTCGCCGATACAAACTTGCACCCAACCACCGTACAAACTTCTGGTTTGAATTTGAATTTGGCAAGATTCCCTGGTATTCTCCTGATAGGCACGAGATGCTGTTTTTTCATCCAAAGCATCGATCGCATTTCCGATTAGATTCATAAAAACTTGGTTTAAATCCCCTGGATAGCACTCTACAGGCGGTATATTTCCGTAATCCTTGATAACTTGAATGTCGGGTCGAATGGCCGTCGCTTTCATGCGGTGTTGTAAAACCATCAGCGTACTGTCAATTCCCTCATGAAGGTTGACGCTTTTCTGTTCGGCTTCGTCCAAACGGGAGAATTTCCGCAAGGCAACTACAATATTTTGAATTCTTTTGGCACCATTTTGCATGGAAGCCAGCAGTTTGGGTAGGTCGTCTTGCACGTATTCCAGTTCTATTTCTTCTAAAAGCTCTTGTATTTCTGAGTTGGGTTCCGGATAGCATTTTTGATACGTGCGGACAACATCTAGCAAATCTTGTAAATACGCTTGTGCGTGGATTAGATTTCCAAAAATAAAGTTAGCAGGATTGTTGATTTCATGAGCTATGCCAGCGACCAACTGTCCCAAACTGGACATTTTCTCGTTTTGTACCAGTTGTGCCTGGGTTTGTTGCAACCTTTGTAAGGTATTTTCCAAATCTTGGGCTTGCTGGCGAAGCTTCAATTCAGCATGCTTGCGTTCGGTGATACTCATGCCAGCACCGCGAAACCCTATATGTTCGCCGTTTTCGTCAAACAGTATTACGCCGTTGACTTGTTCCCACACAATTTCTCCCGAAGGGGTAATATCTCGGTGTTCTAGGGTAAAATTGCTACCACGCGCGATCGCATCTTCCAGAATCGCTTTTACCTGGGGAATATCCTCCTCTGGCATAAACTCAAACGGTGTATGTCCTAAAATTCCGTCAGGAGAATATCCTTTTACGTCTTCTACACGTTCGGTGACAAAAGTAATAACTCTATTACTATCAATTTCCCATAAATATTCGCCAGCCGCTTCGCTGACATCGCGAAATCTTTGTTCGCTTTCTCGCAAAGCTTTTTCGGCTTCCAAGCGATCGCTGATATCGCGTACATTTCCTTGAATCAGCATTTTGCCGTCCAAATCGATTTTGCGAGCGGAAATATCCACCGGAAATATGCTGCCATCGCTGCGCTTGCACTCGGTTTCAAAGCGAACGACGCTTTTTTCTAACAACTCTTGAAAAGCCCAATTGCTGGTGGGAATTGACGATGACGGATGCAAATCCTGGATATGTTTTTGCAGAATATCTTCGTAGTAAGTGTAACCAAACTGTTCTAACCCTCTTTGATTGATATCCACAATTTTTCCAGTTTCGTCAATGAGAAAAATTCCATCGTTGCTAAATTGAAATAGGGAACTAAATTTTTTCTCACTTTCCCGGAGTTTTGCCTCTGCATGGTAGCGATCGCTGATATCGCTTACCATACAAAAAATACCCACCAAATCTCCATTTTGGTCTACCAGCGGCGTATTGCACCAATCGCAAATAATGATGCTGCCATCTTTGGTAATATTTTCGTTGGTGCTGCGATGACCGCCTTGCTGTTGCAAGAGATCGTCTATAACTTGGGACACATACTGGGTAACAGTTTCAGGAACAATACAATCAAGAACGGGTTGACCGATGATTTCGCTGGCGCTATATCCGAAAATGTTTTCTGCCGCCGGATTCCAACTTTTTACGTGCCAGTTGGTATCTAACTCGATAATCCCCATGGGATTTTGCTCTACAATTAAAGATAACCGATTGGCATGCTGGCGATCGCGAGTATCCACAGCCACACCCACAATTTCTTCTATCTCTTGTCGCTCGTTGTATCTGGGTTCGTAGCGAATCTCCCAAAGAATATTGTCGATTTCTCGAATTGTTGTATGAGTAGCTTCCCCTTGTTTTCTCTCCCAAGCGACGATTTCGTTTATATCATCAAAAAGCCAATCGGCTCGTTGACCGATAAGGTTCGTAGGTTCTGCAGATAAAAAAGATAAAGACAACAACCCTTTTCCTTCTAATAAGGTAAAACAACCGCAACTGTCGATAGCAAAGAAAAACATAGAAACCATCTCAGCCGCGATTGTCCCAATTTTGTCTTTTTTTGATATTTCGGCGGCTTGGTTGTGGGAACATTGAACCGAATATGGCGCTGAAACAGCCGCTTTTAGCTTTTGGTTTTCTGCCCTCAATCGAGCTAATTCTGATTCTAACTGGTGAATACGTTGGTTTTGTTTGGTGGTTTCTAGTGAAGAACCATCAAAATCGTTGTTGGTATTGGATTCAAAATCTTTCTGAGACATTTTGACAGAACCTGAACACAAGAACTATGCAATATTTCTCTTTGCTACCGATTGCCACCTCGAAATAAACATTTCACAGCTAACATAAAACTGCTCCATCTATGTAAGAGTAAATGGGATTTCCCTGTAAATAAGCTACAAGTTTTTAACACCCCTGCTACCATAGGGAGTCAGGCGAACTTCTTATTTTATACAACTAAATCGATTGTACAAATATTATTTCCTCCTTTGCAATCTTGATTATAGAAAATAAACAAAAAACGAGCAAATCTCGCAAAATAATTATAAAATCTATTCTAGATGCTATAATAGCAGCTGGTTCCAATATTGGGAACGACAAATTACATGCCAATTCTCACAAAAATCCCCTCCAATTTCGGGGTTGAGAAAAATTAGAGGGGAAATCCAAGTGACGTTTCAGCTCAGCCAGTTAGTTACCGCAATCCAGGTTAAAAGCGAATATATTTTTAGGCTTCGGGACCGGTAGGATGGGATTTCGGTAAATTTTGCCCAATTTTGGTTGTTTTCGGTATGCATTCTGGATGACCCCAACCGCTGGCACTGCCTTTTTCACCTGTCTCGTCATCGATCGCAATATCGTAAACAATATTGTCATCTTTGGTGGGACTAACCCCCTTGGGAACGTTATCCAAATTTAACTTATGGCGAACCTTCCAGGCGATAATATGGTCGGCACAGGAATAATCGCCACTGACACCAAGGGCCCCTAATAACTTCCCTTCTGGGTCGTATAAAGGCAAACCACCGCCAAATACATTCACGCCACCAACTTTTTCACCGACCATGGGGTCGTTTGATGTACCAATATTTTCCACAGGACCAGCATAGGCGACACTGGTATCGACTGGATTGCTAAATTGCAAACCAAACAAACTTTCTCCCGGTTGTACCGCAGAAAACAGATTGGCCGTGGAAAGCGCCAGTGCTGGCAAACTAAAAGCATTGGCAGTATTGGCTTTTTGAGCGGCAATGACCCGACTTCCCGGCCATTGGTCGCCACGGTCGGTACCAGTAAAGACCACAGATTGAACGATGCCATCGCGATCGACAATTGTACCCCACATATTCAATCCCAAGCCGCCGTTGTTTTTGTTGACGACTTCTTTCAGGGTTTCTTGCAGTTCGCTATGGGTAGGTAAATTGCTGGCTTGAACGGGAGTACACCAAACCAAGGCCAGCAATAGGGTCGCTACGCAAAATTTGAAAAGCGAGCGCCAGTTTCTCATAATTTTTAAAGAAATTTCACAACAGCCGTCACCAACATACAGGCTATTGCTTTGCAAGACAAGGTTATTTGCCAGGAACTTTTCGTATTTTAAGCAAGTGGAAGCGACGCTGGTGAAAGACAGTTTGCAAGTTTAGGTGGGATCGGTCTTGGGCAGCTTGCAACAACCAAGGTGCGGGAGAAAACATAAATATATTATCAAATTTTGTTGTAGGCAGAGAAGGGAAATTGGGTTCGCGCAGTAGCAACAAATGTACGTTGGGTCGCAGTAGATGGCTTAAAGCTAACATGCGACAGGCGAAACTATCGCTGAGGCGGGTAGAATCGTCGGCAATGAGGAGAGGTTGGTTGGCTTGATTGACAATTTCAGCAATTTCGGGATTGTATTTGCTTTTGATGGGTCCTTTGTTCCACCAAAACTCGGCTGGTACAATAGCCAAACAAGAACCTATACCGCTAAGTGTAAATGCTAAAGCGATCGCTAACCAACGACCTCGATGTTTTGGATGGGAAAGTGTGGTTTGCAGTTGGGTGGCTAGCAAATAGCTAACGCTAATTTGAAAACCAAGGTAAGCAGGAAGCAAATAACGAGCTTGAACGGAACGCAAACCACCCAAAAATAAGTCAGAAAGCATGAGTGGCCATCCCCCCATTGCTATTAATAAAAAGACAAACTGCCAAGTTGGGGGACTGGTGTAGCGGTAGAGGAAATAAATAGAATAAAAAACTACCAAAAGCAGTAAAATAATGGAAACGTGGGAATTTTCATATCCTTCGCCGAAATCGTAGAACAATCGGCTGAGGTTGAGAAACCAACGGTCGAAAAGAAAAGTGATTTTGGTATCTTGGGAAGTCCAAGCCAGGGTTTTTTGAACTTGTTGCCAGTGCTGCAAGGCTATCCCAATCCAGGGGGCAAATAAAGCGATCGCTGTCCCCGTTGATATACAATAATGGATAATTTGTTTTTTGGGCGTGGCTTGTAGGAAGATAAATATTGTATAAGCGATCGCCATGAATCCCGAAAACGGAAACGTATAGAAACTAACTGCCAGCAATCCCGCATAAATTCCCCAATTTCGCCAGTGGGGCATTCGCAAGGAACGCAAAAATGCCGCATGGGTCAGCAAAAGCAACCCGGTCCACAAACTATATTCTCTGGCTTCTTGAGCGTACAATAAATGAAATGGCGAAATAGCCAGCAAAGCCATTCCCACCATCGCTACCCATCGCGACCGAAACAATTCCCAACACAGCCAAGCCATGCCGGGAAACACCAGCAAACTAACAACCGCCGACAAACTTCTGACAGAATCAAAACCGATTTGCAACCAAACCCGCGCCATCAAGTAATAAAATGGGGGATGTTGGGGAGATTCCACAGCAAGCGATCGCAAGGTATCGGCAAAACTGGTAGTGCCATCTCGAAACTGATATTTTTGCAAATCGGCAATGCTAAGGATTTCCCCATCAAAAGCTTTCTCGATAACGCTGGCTTCGGTATAGCCAGCCACCCGCAGCAGCGTATAGGCTTCGTCTACCCAATAGGTTTTTCCCTCGATGTTGGCAAAACGTAGCACGATGCCCAATGCCAACAAAAAGCAAACAACGGCAACCATCCAGGGGACAGGTTGGCGAAACCAATGAGGTTTACGATCGAACAAGACCGCTTTCTCCCAATGAACCAGCCATCACCAGCATAATGAAAAACGTGCAGGCGATCGCTACCTACACGTAAAATCTATAGAAGATGGGAAAATAGCAAGATCGGGAAATTATGTATTTGTGAGGCTTGACAAAATCCCCTCGCACTGGTATATTTTTATTTAAATTATTACAACAGAAAAGCTAAACAGAGAAACAGGATAGGAGTAGTTCGGTTGAGCTCGTTGCCAAGGGGAAACAGCAGTTTTGCAGGCGTTTCGCTCAAACATCTAGGCAGAGCAAAAATAATAAAAATATTTTCGCGCACGTTAGATGTTTGGGTTGGAGTGTCCCATTTAACTCCCCCTTTTTTACAGCGAGCCCCCTCACCCTATGTTCCTATATAATACACCAAGTATTTCATTTTGCCTAGAAAAAAATAGGATAAATGGGGAAAGTAGGGAGAATTTCATTCCTCCCACGCCCCCATGCTGGAATGCAACTAGCTAGCCATTAGCTTTTTCCGTCAAGCGGGTCAAAACCTGATTGGAACGTTCCACAAAAGATTTCATGCCTTCAGCATCAACACCTTTTTGCGACATTATGGCCAAATCGTACAGATGCTGACATAACATATTCGCCAGTTCTTTCGAGGGAGATTGACCGCCGCCTTGGATAATGGAACTTTGACTTAACTCAGCTAAATTCTTAATCAATGGATGGGAAGTATTCACCAGGAGAATATGATTATCGGGAAGCTGGGAAACATCCTGGCCCATCATAGCACTCATATCCCGCAGGCGACGCATGGATTCCGGCAGCATAATCATCACCGGCGGGGTACTGTTGGGGTCTTCTCCTTTAACCGCTTCCGTACGAATTTGCAGCTGCGACTGGTTAATGGCATTTTGGAACAGTTCTTTAATTTGTTCGCTGCGGGTTTTCTGGCTGTTCGGATCGACAATTTCCGAATCTTGGTCTTTGTCGAGGAGTTTTTCATCGATTTCCGCATCCACCCGGGAGAATTTCACATCTTGGTATTCCTTCTCTAAAAAGGAAATGAAGTGGGGGTCGATGAACGAATCCATGTAGAGAACTTCCAACCCCTGGTTTTTATGCAGTTCCACGAAACTGGCTTGAGTAACCGGGTCGCTGCAATAGAATACTTGGTTTTCGTGGCGGTCTTTATTGCGTTCTAAATATTCTTGCAGGGTAGTGTAGGATTCTCCTTCGTTAGAAGCCGATTGGTTGGCTTCTTGCCAGGCATCTCCCGATTCGGATTGTACTTGTACTTCCGGTTGTTCTGGCGAACCCAAATCGGCAGTTGTCTGGAAAATGACAATATCTTGGACTTGGTTTTTGAATTTATCGCTGTTGATACAGCCGAATTTGACGAAGGTACCGATATCTTGCCAGCAGCGGATATATTCTTGACGGTTTTCCCGATAGAGCGTTTTGAGGCGATCGGCAACCTTTTTCGCGATAAAATCGCTAATACGGCGAACTGTGCGGTCGGTTTGTAAGGCTGTACGGGAGACGTTGAGGGGAATGTCGGGACTGTCAATAACTCCTCGCATGGGTAGGAGGAAGTTGGGGATGATGTCTTCCGTGCGATCGCTGACGTAAACTTGATTGCAGAACAGTTTAATTTGGCTTTTGGTAACGTCAATATCGGGTCGCAGTTTGGGAAAGTAGAGAATGCCGTTTAGTAGGAAGGGATAGTCAGTGTTGAGATGAACCCACAACAGGGGTTCTTCTTGGTAGGGATACAGATATCGATAAAATTCTAGATAATCTTCATTGGTTAAATCTTTCGGAGATTGCCGCCATAAAGCTTTTTGTCGGTTGATTTGTTCGCCATCGAGTTTGATGGCAATTGGCATGAAGTCGCAGTATTTTTTCACCAGTTCCTTGATGCGTTCTGGTTCTAAGTATTCTGTTTCTTCATCTTGCAAATGGAGGGTAATTGTGGTTCCCCGCTGGCTGCGAGACGAGTCTTCCAGGGTAAAAGCGGGAGACCCATCGCAAACCCAGTGGACAGCTTGGGCATCGGGTCGATAAGATAGGGTATCAATTTCTACGCGATCGGCTACCATGAAGGTAGAATAAAAGCCCAAGCCAAAGTGACCGATAATTTGCTGGTCCGAACCGGCTTGGTATTTTTGAATAAATTCTTCTGCACTGGAAAAAGCTACCTGGTTAATATATTTTTTCACTTCTTCGGCAGTCATGCCGATGCCATCGTCAGTGACGGAAAGGGTTTGATTTTCTTTGTCAATCGATATTTGGATCTCGCCGTCACCCACTTCCCCATTCACGTCTTCCGAATAAGACACCATCTTTACCTTGGAGATGGCATCAACGGCGTTGGAGATTAGTTCCCGCAAGAAGATTTCGTGGTCGGAGTAGAGGGACTTCTTGATAATGGGAAATATATTCTCTGTATGAATGTTAATGTTGCCTTTTTCTAGGACGGTCATACTTTTCCCCAGCGTAACTTCACGTATTATTAATTTTGGGCGATCGCGCGCTGTTTGCGTGGCCGGGATTGCCCCTACTTAAAGATTCGGATATCCGTATGCAGGGGAAATGCTCTCGGTAGGGGAAGCGGGGAAGACAGAAGAAATAGGTACCGAGGAGTGGGAGAGGGGGAGGAGTGGGAGAGGGGGAGAGGGGGAGGAGTACCGAGGAGTGGGTTTTTGCCGTACGGATGACCTACGAGATCCGATTATTGACTTGTTTGCAAGTTGGTGGTTCCCTGCCAGCGATTCATTGTCGCATGCCACCATAACTGCAAACTCCGACGCCATAAATAAAAAGGACTCACCACGGAACTGCTTAAAAATTCCATTTCGCAGGCAGTTACCACATCTTCCTGGATGCGGCGGCGATTTTTCAGATAAAACAACACCGCTTTCAAAAGATCTTTCCCCCAAGCCAACGGAGACAAAAACGGTCTTTGCCAAACTTTCCAACGCAACATGCGAATGCGATGTCTAGCCAACCCCGTTCCCCGTACCAAAGCCAACAGGTAATCTCTTTGCAGCCGTTTGCTGGGAATTTGATGGTACAGTTCCATATGGGGATTGTACCAAATTTCCCAACCGGCCTTCTGAATATACACGATCGCTTCCAAATCTTCGCTGTTAAGCATGGATTGACCAAAACGACCACTCAAAGAAGGTTGGGTGGGAACGTTTTCTTGCCAGGCTTGCTTGCGAACCACCAATCCAGCAGAAGGCGGCAACATTTTCTTTTTGGGTTCGTAGCAGAAAGGTTGCGAACCGCGTTCGGTTATAGCCAGAAAACCAGAAATGCGGTTAAAATTGGGCGGTGGCGGTACTTCGTAATTTCCGTGAATTTGACTGCCGTAGGCACCGACTGCCGGATGCGTTTGTGCAAAATGATAGGCGGCAGCTACCCAGTTGGCATCGGGAATGGTATCGTCGTCGAGAAAACCAACTAGGTCGCCGTTGGCTTCGTGGATGGCACGAACTCTGGCAAAAGCGGCACCTTGCTGGGTTTCTTGGCAGTATCGTAGGGGAAATTCCTCAGACCAACTAGCTTGATACTTGCGAACCACTTGGGCGGTATTATCGGTACTGTTGTTGTCTACGATTAAGATTTCCCAGCGAAAGCCTGCCCTAAGCGACGCTGAAGGGTCGGTGGCTGATTGTTGCTGCTGCAAACTTTCCAAAATTTTTGGTAGCTTGTCAGCACCGTTATACGTGGGAATGGCTACCGTTAATTCGATGGAACGAGTATTGCCTCGCATGTCGTTGCCTTGCTGATTTTGGAAAGTGCAATCGGAGTTGCAAGTTTGGTTCATCGTGCTTTCCCCTAGCTAAATCCATTTGGTGTATTCGGTGAAGAGCCATACAATAAACTCTCTAACTTCAGCGTTCCCCAAAATTTTCCGCTATAAACTCCCAAAGGAAAAATTTTGAAGCTCTACTCTATTTATAAGACTTTATTAGCTCGCAACTCCCCAATCCCACCAAAAGGAATTGGGCGTGTGTTAAAATACCCCACGAACAGGACTTAGATTTTTTCGGCTATCCCTTTCCTGCTCAAAAAATGGATAAGACGATTCGCACCAAACCCACTTCCCAGCCAAAAACGGTTTGTTTGCCAGATGCCACCACTACCTACAAACTAGGAGTCAAGTTGGGAGAAACCCTATCCCCAGGTCGAATTTTGCTTTTGGTAGGAGAGTTGGGAACTGGCAAAACCACTTTAATTCAGGGAATTGGTGCCGGTTTGGGAATTACCGATGCGATCGCTTCTCCCACATTTACCCTCATCAACGAGTATCCTGAAGGAAGGGTTCCTTTATATCATTTTGACCTCTATCGTCTGTCACCCGCAGAAGTGGCCGACCTCATGCCGCAAATGTATACCGATGGCATGGAAGTGGAACCGGGAATTGTTGCCATGGAATGGGGCGATCGCTTCAGCCATCCCCCCCAACAAGCTGTTACCATGACCCTAACCCACCTACACTCAACACCAGCAGAGGATGCCAGGCAAATAGAAATCATTCCCGGCCATTGCGAAGCAGCCAATCGAGAAATTTTTGCAGCAATCGAAGCCTTGCAACTTAAGTAGAAGCCGCCGCTACCCGATTTTCTCCAGCCGCCAAAATTCCGCGAATCCAATCGTACCAGGCTGCCATCCCTTCTCCCGTTGTTGCCGATACCTGAAAGATTGTCATATCGGGATTGGTTTGACGTGCGTATTCGCAGCATTTTTCTATATCAAACTCTACATAGGGTAGCAAATCGATTTTATTAATTACCATCACCTGGCTGGCACGGAACATGTGCGGATATTTTATCGGCTTATCATCCCCTTCCGTCACCGAAAGAATCGCCACCTTGGCAGCTTCTCCCAAATCAAATAGAGCCGGACAAACCAAATTGCCCACATTTTCTAGCATCACGGTAGAATTAAGCGGGGGATGAAGCTGTTTTAACGCCTTAGAAACCATTTCCGCATCCAAATGGCATCCCGTTCCCGTATTTACTTGCACCACTTTCGCACCAGTGGCAGTAATTTTTTGCGCATCATTCGCCGTTTCTTGGTCGCCTTCGATAACCGAAATGGGAACTTCCGATTGCAAATCGCGAATCGTACGGACCAAAAACGTTGTTTTCCCAGCACCTGGAGAACTAACTAAATTTAACGCTAAAATATTTCTACCATCAAACCAGCCACGATTTTGGGCGGCGGCGAGATTGTTTTTCGCCAGCAAATCCCGTTCCAGAGAAATAGTAGTATGGTGCATTTGCGCGTGGGTGTGTGCGTGGGAATCTCCGTGGTAGTGATGGTCGCCATCGTGGTCGTGGGAATGATTTACAACAGTACCATCCGCAAGCACATGTTGGTGTTCTCCCGTTTCGGGATGGGTAATTCTGGTTTGGGAATCGTCAGAACAGCCGCAAGTTACGCACATGATGCCACCTCCATAGATTGGATTTTTAACTGTTCGCCATCAATAATATCGAGGGATGTACTGCCACACTCGCAAATTCCGTAAGGCATATCCAAAGCAAACTCCGCACGGCATTGACGGCATTTGGCTTTTCCCGGAACTTCTATAATTTCTAATGTAGCACCTTGGCATAGGGTATCTCGGGCACAAACATCAAAACAAAAACGCACGGCATCGGGCATAATGGTGGTAAGCTGCCCAACTTCTAAAGAAATTTTGCTAATTTGGGCACCTTGTGCATTTTCGCAAGCGATCGCGACAATATTTTGCGTTATCCCCAACTCGTGCATAATTCTTTCCACCTAACAAATCCGTGGCAGCTGTTCGCCAACCAACATATCCACCACGCGTTCGCTACCAAATCCCGTTTGCATCCACACCACACCAGCCGATGCTTCCACAACTTCCCCAATTATCCGAGATTCTTGACCGGCGGGATGGGATTGCATAGCTGCCAAAACCGTTTCCACCGCCTCCTGGGGAACGGCAACCACCAATTTTCCTTCGTTGGCAAGATACAGCGGGTCAAATCCCAAAATCTCGCAAACCCCTTTCACCTCCTCGCGAATGGGAACTTGCGATTCTTGCAGGCGAATTCCCACACCAGAAGCGGTGGCAAATTCATTTAAAACAGTAGCCACGCCGCCACGGGTAGCATCTCGCATAGCTTTTACCTGGGGGCAAGCATTGATAATGGTATCGACCAAACCGTGTAAAGGCTGACAGTCGCTGGCAACGTTGGTATCTAACGCCAGTTCTCCCCTAGCAATTAAAATCGCCGTTCCGTGGTCGCCTAGGGGTCCATTTACCAAAATAGCATCTCCCGGTTGCAAGCGATCGCTTTTCACGTTTATCCCTTCGCGAACCATGCCGATGCCAGCCGTATTCAAAAATAACTTATCCGCAGACCCTTTGGGAACGACTTTGGTATCGCCAGTTACTATTTGTACCTTAGCAGCATCAGCAGCTTGTTTGATACTAGCAGCAACTTTTCGCAAACTATCCACCGCCAATCCTTCTTCAGCGATAACGCTACAGGAAAGATACAAAGGCGTAGCACCGCTGACCGCCAAATCGTTCACCGTTCCATTCACCGCCAGCGTACCAATATCGCCGCCGGGGAAAAATAATGGGTCGACCACAAAAGAATCGGTAGTAAACGTCAAGCGATCGCCCAGTTGTGCTAAAGATTGAATAGGAAAACTGACCCCATCATCCAAATCTGCCAGTGTGGGATTGCCAAAACTTCCCACAAAAATATCGTCAATTAAATCCCGCATGGCTTGACCGCCGCTACCATGTGCCAAGGTAACGGTAGTATCGCGAAATTTTTTCTTACGAGATGGGGATTTGGCCATATTTCGATCGGTATCGGTCATATTTTAACCAGCAGTAGATAAGCGATGGTATTTATAATAGGCCGCACAGGCCCCTTCCGAGGAAACCATACAGGCACCTAGCGGATTGGATGGGGTGCAGGCAGTGCCAAATACTTTGCAATCGGTGGGTTTGAGAATGCCTTGCAGGATTTTACCGCACTGGCAAGCTTTGTGGTCTTGGCTTTGGTGGTTGGGAACGGCAAATTTGACTTCCGCATCGAAGTGGCTGTAGGCATCGGCGAGTCGAAAGCCAGACTTGGGAATTTCTCCCAATCCCCGCCACTCAAAACTTTCTCTAGGAACGAATACTTTTTCCACGGCATCGATGGCAACGGGATTTCCTTGAGAATGAACGATGCGTTGGTATTGGTTTTCTACTTCCACACGATGGGAAACGATTTGCTGCAATAGCATCCAGACCGATTGGAGAATATCTAAAGGTTCAAAACCAGAAACGACAATGGGTTTTTGATAGCGATCGCAGATAAACTGGTAGGGGTCGGTACCAATAACCATGCTGACGTGACCGGGTCCAATAAATCCATCCAGTTGTAGTTCGGGGTTGTCTAGCAAAGCTTGTAAAGCCGGTACCACCAATACGTGGTTGCTGAAAACGCTAAAATTGCGTATTTTTTCCCGTTCGGCTTGTAAGATGGTTAAAGCAGTACTGGGGGCAGTGGTTTCAAATCCCAAACCAAAAAAGATAACTTCTTGTTGGGGATTTTCCTTGGCAATTTGCAGCGCATCCAGGGGAGAATAAACCATGCGAATGTCGGCACCGTCGGCTTTGGCTTCTAGCAGACTTTCCTTGGTTCCCGGTACCCGCATGGCATCGCCGTAGGTCGTAAAAATAACATTGGGCATTTCTGCCAAAGCGATCGCATCATCCAATCTTCCCCGTGGCATAACGCAAACGGGACATCCCGGACCGTGAACCAGTTCGATATTGTCTGGTAAAATCGTTTCCAAGCCGTATTTAAAAATCGAGTGGGTATGTCCCCCACACACTTCCATAATTTTTAAAGGATTTTCGGCAGTATTATTTAATTTTCGGCTAAGTTGTTTTATTTGCTGCAAAACCGCTTGTGCTTTTTGCGGGTCGCGGAATTCGTCGATATATTTCATAAAAATTCATCTATAAAAATAGCGTTTGCTTCGACAGGCTCAGCACAAGCCCTACTGAACCATTTCCATCCCTTCGGCGTCGCTCCCTTCGGCGTCGCTCCCTTCGGCGTCGCTCAGGGCAAGTTGAGAAAGCATATCCAACGTTTCTGCGGCTTCCTGTTCGTCGAGGCGGTTCATGGCAAACCCGACATGTACCAAAACCCAATCCCCGACACAATCTTCGGGGGAATGTTCGTCGTCAACAATGCAGGCAATATTGACCTGACGTTGGACGCCACTGATATTAACTGTTGCTAGATAATTTTGTTTGTCGGTTAGTTCGACGATTTGCCCTGGAATTCCCAAACACATAAAGAAGTAAAAACCCAATACAGGTTTCGGTATGATGGATACTGCTTGTACTCTAGCAAATCTGTTCTGTAGGGGGGACCGGGATTTTATAAATTTTTAAATAGCGATCGCTAGCCAGCCAGATACAGCCAACTTACTGGAACGGGTAAAAATTTCTGAATTTGGGAAAATTTGCGCATTTTCCCGATCGCATTGCCGGCTAGTTTTTCTTATTCTCGTTTCTTTTTCTGGTAAATTCCCTTTTCCGCCCCACCTCTTTAGCTACAAATTTTGCAGGTTGAAGGTTTGACATTTTAGCCGTTTTATGGTAACTATTCGCTACTTGGATAAATCCAAGTTTGGGAAGGGGTTGCCGCCGAAATCGATTTATTCATTTTTATCTTCAATTGCCTGTTTTTGGATTGAATCATTTTTCCTGTTGCCAACACTATGTTTACTACCTTCTTTGTCTATTGGAAAGACGCGTTTAAAATTAGAGAAATCGATTAGCAAATCGATCGATTATAATAATTTTGCAGGTCTTGTTTTATATCTATCAAGTATTTTTTCTGTTGTACTAGTTTTTGCTTTATATTCTGTGTAAAGTTTTTATTTTTTTCTTGAGTACCAAGAGTGCTAGTATCAAATCCTAAAGTGTCTACATAAGCAACATCTTCCGGATCGAAAATTTTAGTACCATACTGCTTAAATCTACCAATAGAAGTTGGTACCTGTATTAATTTTAACAATTGGTATTTTTCTCTTATATTAAGTTTTATATTTAAAAAATCAGTTAATATTTGTATGCCGTTTTCTGGGTTAATGCAAAAATTATCATAGTTCAGGAGCAAGAAATTATCTCCCATAGATTTACCAATTTTTAATATACGTTTGTGGACTATAG
>CAYZHY010000093.1:0-13088 GCA_964477525.1 uncultured Geitlerinema sp.
CCCCAAGTTTGTTAGAAACTAGATGGGAAAAATTTTGGCATTGGCTGACCCATACTCCCGGTGCCAAACTCAGTTCCCAATTGTCCAAAAAAAGGCGTGCCGATGCAATCCGATACGAATACAATCTCGCGATCGCTTATGTGTGCCCTCAGGTCGCTACCAAAATTCAAAGTCTCCCCCAAGAAACTGGATTGGCTACCACCGCCGCCAACGAATGCGTTGATTTTTTCCAAAAAAGCAGCGAGGCAGCCAAAGAAAGATTGGCAGCCACGAATCAAAGTTCGTCGCAAGTGGCCGTTCAACTGCAAGCAAAATTGCTGCAACGCTGTGCTTATTTAGGCGAACAAGAATCCATCCAGCAGTTGCTAGAAGATGGCATTATCAATACCAAGGTGGCCAGCCAGTTGAAACAACAACTTGAAGACAAGATCCTACATGCACGATCGCTATAACCAACAAATCGCCGGTGTTGATGAAGTCGGTCGGGGATGTTTGTTTGGACCCGTCGTAGCCGCTGCTGTGATTCTTTCTCCCAGCGTTCGCACCATGCTGCTGGAAGCTGGGGTCCAAGACAGCAAAAAAATTTCTGCCAAAAAACGCCGCATCTTGGCAGCGTGCATTCGTCAAAACGCGATCGCTTGTTCTGTGGGCCTTGCTTCCGTTGCCGAAATCGATCGCCTCAATATCTTACAAGCCTCCTTATTGGCCATGAAACGCGCTATCTTAAAATTATCCGTACCACCCGATTTATGCGAAATTGATGGCCGCCAATCCGTTCCCAATCTACCCTATCCCCAACGAACCGTGGTTCAGGGAGACAGTCAAGTTCTCGCGATCGCCAGTGCTAGTATTGTTGCTAAAGTATGGCGAGATGACCTGATTGTGCGAGTTGCCCAACAATATCCAGAATACGATTTAGCCAGCAACAAAGGCTATGGCAGCAGCAAACATCGAACCGCTTTGAAAACCTACGGCGTTTCCAACCAACATCGGCGATCGTTTCGCCCTTGTTCCGAAATCCAACTTCAGTACCACAGCCAATCCATATGAATCCAAAACACGATCGCAATCCCGTTTTGTTAGTGCACGGCATAGACGATACAGCAGCCGTTTTCCAAACCATGTCTGATTACTTACAATCACGGGGGTGGTTTACTTACAGTCCCAGTTTAATCCCTAATAACGGCGATATGGGATTAGAACATTTAGCCCAGCAAGTTGCCGATTACATCAATACCCACATACCGAAAGACCAACCATTCGATATCGTCGGTTTTAGCATGGGGGGTATTGTTTCCCGCTACTACGTACAACATTTGGGCGGTATCCAACGAGTGCAGCGATTGGTGACCATTTCCTCTCCCCATCAAGGCACTTGGATGGCGTACTTGCGGCAAAATCGGGGGGCAGCCCAAATGCGACCTAATAGCGAATTTTTGCAAACTTTAAACCAACAGGTGGCTATGCTGAAGGCTATTCGGTTTACATCGATTTGGACACCATTAGATTTAACCATTGTACCAGCCAACAGTTCGCAAATGCCCTTGGGAGAAGAAGTGCAAGTTCCCGTCGCCTTGCACCCCTGGATGGTAAGCGATCGCCGTAGCTTGCAAGCTGTTGCCTCGGCGTTGCAAGTACAACCTCGATCCCCAAATCTACAAACGGAAAGTTGTTGAACTTGCTGAAAAAAAGTTTATGAGCAAACAAGAACCTTTTTGGCAACCCACTCAGCAGAGAAACTTCCCAAACCAACGCCATCCCGTCTTGCTGGTACATGGAATTTGGCGGAAGTCGGGCATTTTTTCCCACCTATCTGCTTATTTGCAACGACGGGGATGGTCGGTTTATACATGCGACTTGTCTGGCAATTGGGGAACGGCACGTTTGGAATTTCTGGCACAGCAAGTGGAAACCTACATTCAGCAGCAGTTTTCTCCCCAACAACCTATCGATTTGGTGGGATTAAGTATGGGAGGTTTGGTAACCAGATATTACGTACAGCGATTGGGAGGTATCCAGCGAGTACGGCGTTTTGTCACCATTTCTGCTCCCCATTATGGTACTAATATGGCTTCTTTGCTGAATTTTACGACATACAGGCAAATGCGTCCGGGCAGCGATTTTTTGCAGGATTTAAATCGAGATGCGGATATGCTGACCAAGCTGCAATTTAGCTCGATTTGGACCCCTTGGGATTTTATTATCGTGCCAGCGAGGAGTTCCCGGATGCCTGTGGGTCTAGAATTCAAAGTCCCCGTAGTGACACATGGATTGATGGTCAGACATCCCCGGAGTATGGCAGCGGTTGCCGAGGCTTTGTCGGTGCCTGTAGAGGTCTAAAGGTTACTGTTCTCCAACTTGTGCCAATTCGCGATCGCCAAAAATGGCTTCTGGATGCACGTAGTACTTAAATTCTAATAAATTGCCAAAGGGGTCTTGCAGGAAAAACGTGCGGTGTTCGATCGCGGTTTGGGCAAAACGCCGTTTCGGTTCGATATAGAAATCTAAATGCTGTTGTTGCGCTCTTGCCACCAAAGCTTCCCAATCAGCTTCATCGGTAAAAACCAAACCGAAATGACGGGGATAAATCCCTTTTTGTGGCGGTTCCGGTTGCGAGGTAACGTGGGCAACAATTTGATGCCCGTATAAGTTTAAAATAACCGATTGCGGCGTTTCGCGACCGAGCTGACATCCCAACCCTTCCACGTAAAACGCCTTGGTATCTGGAATGTTGCCGACGGGGAATGCCAAATGAAAGATTGCTTCTGCCATCGGAAAAATCTCCTTTGCAAATAGGTTGTCGATGATATGCTGGCATTTAAAGAATTGGAAGCTGGGAATTGAAAGGGATTTGGTATGGTTTCGAGCGTTTCTACCTTCTGGGATATACTTTCTAGCTTAAATCCGTGGTGGGTTGGCGTAGGCTTGAATACAATTTTGCTATCGATCGCGATCGCATTGCCCAAAAAACTGCTAACGCCGGCAGGATTGGCTCATGCTTGGGTTTTGGGCGTTCTCATTTGGGGATGCTTGCAATGGCAGGGATACGTAGTGGTTTTATTTTACTTTTTTGTGGGTTCTGCCATCACCCGCTTGGGCATGAAACAAAAGGAAGCCGCTGGTATTGCCGAAAAGCGTTCCGGTGCCAGGGGTCCAGAAAACGTGTGGGGGGCAGCTTTCACAGCAACCATCTGTGCTATCGGTATTGGCACCATCGAGACCTTACCAACCCCCGGCAATTGGCAATGGTTGGTTTCGGTGTTGCTGTTGGGATACGTAGCCAGTTTTAGTACCAAACTTTCCGATACCTGTGCCAGCGAATTTGGGAAAGTCTACGGCAAACGCACGTTTTTGATTACCACCCTACAGCCAGTGCCCAAAGGGACCGAAGGAGCAGTTAGTTTGGAAGGCACCATCGCCGGGATGGTAGCTTCGGCAGCTATAGCGATTTTAGCCTGGGGATTGTCGTTGGTGAGTATGGTTGGCGTGGTCTGGTGTATCGTTGCTGCTTTTACGGCCACTAATTTAGAAAGTGTTATAGGAGCAATTTGGCAAGAAAAAATCCCTTGGCTGACCAACGAACTCGTAAACGTTATCAATACCAGCATGGGTGCGATCGCAGCTATGTTGCTAGCTGGGGCATGGCAAGCGATTGCATTTCAATAATACCAACCAGCCCAAAACGGAACCGTGCCAACCATAGTAGTTTTGTGCGGTGTATACATTACAATAGTATGGGAGACATTCATTGTCATAACGAAAAAAATTAAGCTTTCCTGCAACTGCTAAAACGCTGAAAAGTACTTATAAGCAAAGCGAGGATTTACATGGCTAGCAACAGCGGCAACCGCAAACAAGAAACCAAAGAAACCAAAGACACGAAAGAAACCAAAGAAGCCAAAAACGAAACATCCAAAAGTACGAATGACAAATCGGAAACTATGACATCTGACAACAAGTCTTCAGAAACCTCCACCACAAAAAGCAATAAAAACACCAGTAAAGAAAAAGAAGCCGCTTTAGCCGTCCAGCAGGAATCGCAAGAGGGGCAACTAGCTCAAACCCGTCCGCTACCGGGAAATCGCCCCATTGCCCCCCGCCACATGCACATTACCGAAACCTTCCGTTCTGGAGGTGCCGATCATCCCATTTCTTCTTCAGAACTCGAAATTATCGGTACAATTAACCTATCGGGTACTCGACCTATCGTCGCAGGTTCTCTAGAAATCAGCGAATCCTATGCCAGTTGTGGCAATCGCCCGGTGGCTTCCAATCAAATCGACAATCCCATGACGTTGATGGGCTATATTGACTAGTTGTTTGAGCTTGGAAGCGCAGGTGCGTGTGGGGGCGTGGGTGCGTACCGAGCTTGAAAGCGTACCGAACTTGGGAGATGGGAAAGTACGATCGATGGTTTTCTCCCATGCCCCGAAGCCCCGATGCTCCCATGCTCGGTATGCCCCCCATGCTCCTCTCCCTCTCCCGGTTCCATCTCAAATCAATACAAATCTACCCCGGGAAAATCTCGTATTTTCGCGTTTGCGGCTTCGCCACAGGTACGAGGTGTGGGGAATAATTTACCGGGATTAGCCATACCGCGAGGATTGAAGACCTGGCGTATCCATTGCATAGTTTCTATATCGGTTTCTGCGAACATATCGCTCATATAGCATTTTTTATCCTCACCGATGCCGTGTTCCCCAGATAAACTACCGCCTACTCGCAGGCAAATTTTTAAGATTTCTCCCGCTACTTCTTCCACTTCTTCTAAAGTGCCTTCTTGGGAATTGTCGTACAACACCAAAGGATGCAAATTGCCATCGCCGGCGTGGAAAACATTGGCAATTTGATAGCCAGAACGCTCGCTCAGTTCCTCAATTTCTTTTAAAACGGCGGCTAATTGCGTGCGGGGAATAACCCCATCTTGCACGTAATAATCCGGTGCCAAATGACCGGCAGCGGCAAAAGCGGCTTTTCGCCCTTTCCACAGTTTGGCTCGTTTTTGTGGGTCGGTGGCTGTAGTGATGCTGCGGGCACCATTTTGGGTACAAATATCCGCTACTCGTTGTTGGTTGGTGTCTACCTCCACTTGCAAACCATCCAACTCCACCAATAAAATCGCTCTGGCATCGCGGGGATAGCATCCCATCGCTACGACATCTTCTACCGCGTTGATGCTTAGGTTATCCATCATTTCCATACCAGCAGGAATAATGCCGGCACGGGTGATTTCGGCGACGGCATTGCCCGCATCTTCAATACTGGTAAAATCAGCCAGCAACACCGAAACTGCTTCTGGGGTTTTGAGGATTTGCAGGGTAATTTCGGTGGCAATGCCCAACGTTCCTTCCGAACCAACAAAAATACCGGCAAGGTCGTAGCCTGGCATTTCCGGTACCTCGCCACCAATATCGGCAATGGAACCATCGGGTAAGACCACTTTCATGGCTAGTACGTGGTTGGTGGTGACCCCGTATTTGAGACAGTGAACGCCGCCGGAGTTTTCAGCAATATTGCCGCCGATGGAACAAATGATTTGGCTGGAAGGGTCGGGGGCATAGTAAAATCCGGAATTGCTCACTGCTTGGGTAACCCAATTGTTAATGACACCGGGTTGCACCACTACCCGTTGGTTATCCAGGTCTACCTGCAAAATTTTACGCATCATGGAAGTGACGATTAAAACGCCTTCTTCCACGGGGAGAGCACCGCCGGAAAGTCCAGTTCCCGACCCTCTAGCGATCCAAGGCAGGTCGTGGCGGTAACAAATTTCCACGGCGGCGGCTACTTGTTCGGTGGTACGCGGCAAAACCACCACGGCAGGTCGTTGGCGATAGCTGCTCAATCCGTCGCATTCGTAGGTGAGGAGTTCTTCTTTACGCTGGATAACGTTCTTTTTGCCGACAACAGCCGCTAGTTCTTTGACAATCGGCTGCCATTTTTTTTGATTATCGGTTTTTCTTAAGTTTTTCAGGCGCTGTAACATGTGGAATCCTTTAATAAAAATCCTTTTACAAATATTGTATGTATTTAGAGAGATTTATTGAAAACGACAGCGATTCTACAAAGTTGGCAAAACAGTTCCCTACTATAGATATGCCTGCGATCGCATATCGTGTTATCAAATATCTTGACGGCATCTGATTCCACCGGGACAATAACAATCATTCAGGTTGGGGGTCGAGTATTATGACTGACGAAAATACTGGTAACGACGAATCTCGCGAGTCTCGCCAGTCCCGCGAGTCTCGCCATAGCAGCGTGTGGTCGGATCTGAGAGCTATGAGGCTCTTGGAGAGGCTGCAACAAGACGTGCAAAAAATGAAAACAGCACAGCGTAACCTGCAAATTGCTCTCGTTATGGCCTTTATTTTGTTAGGGGGAGGTGCTGTCTTTTTAGGGATAATTTACAATCAATTGCAACAACTGCGATCGCAGCAAGAAGCGAGCCAACCATCCATGTTGGATCGCAACCACCGCTGGGAAAATGCTAGCGAGGTATCCATCGCGAACCAATTGCCCATAAATTCAGGAGATAACCATGTCTCAAGAAGAAGAACAAGAACCAGTTTTTGACAAAAGCAGCGACATCGTTCCCGTTTCGTCTCGCGAACCAGACAATCGCCAGGAAGATGTGGACAACCTGGGGCAAGAACTTCTGGATCTAAAGCTAGATACGCTGACCGAACGGGAAAACTACCAAAAAGAAATGGGTCGGCTGCGGCAAAGAATCAACAATTTGACCCTGTTGTTGTTGGTAACCATTGCTGCAGCAGCAGGAGGAAGCATTTGGCTGTGGCAAATGTGGCAGCAGGAAAAAAATGCCCTGCAAGCCCAAATAGAGGAAAATGGCGCTGCGGCTCAAATCGACAAGTTACAAACGGAATTCGAGCAAACCAACAACCAAATTGAGGAGTTAGAAGCACGTCTTTCCGAACAGCAGTCGCCCAACCAGCAACAAGAAATTGCTGCCAATAGCAACCAAGTAGAAGCTTTACAAGCAGAAGTCAATCAAGTAAAAAATCGGCTGGACCAACGCCAACAAGCAATCGGATATTTAATTCGTGCTTTGGAAAATCTTGTGGGAGAATCGGAGTTTCCGGATACACTACCCCCAACTCCGGAATCCGAAGCAGAAGCAAATGGCGGTACCGAATCAGTACAGCCACAAGCAAGTCCCACGCCAACGCCAACACCAAGCCCCACACCGACTCCCAGTCCCGAATCGAATAGCCCTTCTCCTTCACCTTCCAGTAGCGAATAGCTGGTTTTTTACAAAATTACCGGCTGTACGTGGAAATTTGGGAAGACAAAAGGCACTTTTTTGCCTATGATTGCCTATAAATAAATTTTTAATCGGGGTTCAAAACTTTTGGGGTCAACGACGCTGGTTGACAGGAGACAACCTGAAAAGCGTAAATTTGGCTGGGAGTCATAGCTTTTGTTTTTTCGTTTTATTTCTGGCCTTTGGCATTGGGAGCGATCGATTTCATGAGCGATTTTAGAAAGGAGAAGCTGCCCGTGAATATTCGCTGGCTACTATCAACGTTGCTGGGAGTGGCTATTCTCTCAGGTCCTGCCCAAGCCACTCAGTTAGAGTCTTGGCGTTTTGACCGCGACAGCAATCAACTGCACTTTACCACCACCGACGGTGGCGTACAACCCAAGGCAAAACTGATTGCTGACCCGATTCGCTTGGTCATCGACTTACCGGGAACCAAGCTCGGACGTTCTAAAGTGGTCAAATCCCTAGACGGTGCGATTCAGGAAATGCGCATCGGCCAGTTCGCACCAGAAACCGCCCGAATTGTGGTGGAAATGGCACCGGGATATACCATCAATCCCCGCCAGGTAAAATTTCACGGCCGCAGTTCTAGCGAGTGGATGGTCGAGATTCCCGACCCATATCCGCTAGAAACCAGGGGAGGGAATTCTGAAGATATAAAATTACGAATGGAGCATACCAACCCAACTCCCTCTATTTTGGGAGAAACTTCCAATCGGGTAGCTACCAGCAGCACTTCAAGCGAATCCAGTTCCTCCAATGCCTCGAATTCCACCTCAAATTCCACCTCAAATAGCGAACTCAGCCAGATCGAAAGTTTTCGAGCCACTGGAGATGGCTTTTTTATTGCCTATGAAGGAGAAAAACGTCCTACGATTTCCCGCAAACAAACTAGCGGTGGCATTACCTTTGAAATCCAAGGGGCGACGTTAGCGGGCCAGCTCAATGGTTCTTCTAGCACTCGCACCATGTCTGTGGACCGCCACGGTGTCAAACAAGTCCAGCTCAGCCAACTTCCCGATTCTCCTGATAAAGTCCAAGTCACCCTCACCGGAATTGAAGACAATCGCAACTGGCGGGCCACAGTTAGCGGTATGGGTGGTATTATTCTCTTACCGCAAGCGGGTACGTCTTCGATCGCTTCTACCAGAGATGCCACCAATCCCAATCCCTCAATTTTACAGAGAAGTCGGGATGGGCGAAATGGGCGAAATGGGAGAGATGATAACGCTTCGTACAATACCATTAGCACCATTCAAAAAATTGAGTTTGCCAGCAGCAGTTCCCAACTGTTGATTCGTGCCGATAATCCCCTTCGCTACAGTAACAGTTGGGACCGCAGCGGTTCGTTTGCCTATCGCATCGAACTAAAATCAGCCCGGTTGCCAGATAGCGAAGCGATTGAAATTTCTGGCAAGGATAACCCAGCGATTTTATGGGCCCGTGCCGAACAAGAAGGACCGGAAACGGTGGTAGTGCTGGTGCAACCAGCGGCTGGTGCCCGGATTACAGGAGTGAACCAACCTAACCGTCGTTTGCTGGCTTTGGGATTTGCTCTTGATGGTGGCAACGCTGCTAGAGCTTCTCTTCCCAATCGCGGAACTTCCGTTCCCGTACCCAATCCCAGAAACACTTCGCGCCGTTGGAATGGTTCTCCCAATCAAGAACGCCAAGTCATTGTCATCGATCCGGGACATGGCGGAGGCGATCCGGGGGCTGTAGGTAGAAACAATCTCCAGGAAAAAGGTATTGTCTTGGATATTGGCAAGCAAGTGGCAGAAATTTTGGAACAAAATGGCGTACAAGCAGTCTTATCGCGGTATAACGACCGGGAAATCGATTTAGCTCCTAGAGTCCAACTGGCAGAACGGGTCAATGCCGACTTTTTTGTCAGCCTTCATGCCAATGCTATTAGTATGAGCCGTCCGGAGGTTAATGGTATCGAAACTTACTACTATTCTACGGGGTTGGGTTTGGCCCAAACCTTGCATCGCTCCATATTACAGGGCACAGGTGCCAACGATCGCGGTGTGAAACGGGCCAGATTTTATGTTTTGCGCCATACGTCCATGCCGGCGGTGTTGCTAGAGGTAGGATTTGTGACCGGTCGTCAAGATGCAGCGCGTTTGTCTAGTTCTTCTTACCGGACTCGCTTGGCAGAGGCGATCGCTAGGGGCATTTTGCAATATGTACGCCGGTACGATTAGCCAGTATAGTTCCTTTGATGGTTCCATATGTATTTTCTATATGGACGATCGAAATAGCTGGCTGGCGACGAAGAAGCCCAAAAATGACGGAAAAGGACTGAAAATCAGCGTCCTGCAACAAGTCCGTTGCTCCGTCGCTTGGTTGTTTTTAACAACTGCATCAAACGTCCAAAACTTGTTAGTAGCAAATGACGAATCCAAAAGGACGCATCGGGATTTTTGATAGTGGTGTGGGGGGACTAACGGTTTTCCAAGCCTTGCGCCAGCAATTGCCCACCGAATCGGTTCTCTATTTTGGGGATACCGCCCGGTTGCCTTATGGAACCAAGTCCCGGAAGGAAATTTTACAGTACGTTCGGGAAATTCTTACTTGGATGGTTCCCCAGGTTAAAATGGTGGTTATGGCTTGCAACACCAGTTCGGCTCTGGCCTTGGAAGTGGTCCAGTCCGAATTTGATGTTCCCATTTTGGGATTAATTTTACCGGGCGCTAGGGCGGCAGTTCGCCAGGGAAGACGGATTGCCGCGATCGCAACGCCAGCCACAGCCGCCAGCCATGCCTACCAAAATGCCATATTAGAAACCAATCCTCACGTACGAGTGTGGGAGGTGGGATGTCCGGAATTTGTACCTTTAATTGAAGCCCAACGCATTCACGAACCGTCTACCTATCATGTGGTTGGCAAATACATTCATCCTCTGGTCAGGGAATACCACATCGATACCTTGATTTATGGCTGCACCCACTATCCTTATTTGGAGCCAGTGTTGCAGAAAATTTTACCGCCGCAGGTTCGCATTATCGATCCGGCGGTTCATGTGGTTGCTGCTGGTGCTAAGGAATTGGATTTATTGGGATTGCGGAGTTTTCAAAGAGATATTTGCGATCGCTTTACGGTGAGCGGTTGCCCCCAGCATTTTGCCCGTACGGCAACTCCTTGGCTGGGTTACCGACCAGAAGTCGAACAAATTCAGCTACCTTCTTTGGAAAATTCCTCTATCGTTTTGGAGTGAAAAGGAACAAAAAGGGAACAAAAACGCACTCAAAGAAGTATTCCAAGGCAACTACGGTCGTTCCGAGCGCAAATATACGGGTTAGCTTTTGTTGGGAATTCACCCCGATTCTCCAGAAGCCGCTTTATTGCTGATTTTAATCGCTACGAAAAATAAAAATTCTAATTTTTAATCTCCTCTAGTTTGGTTTCTACCATGTTCCGAACCACATCCGGCATTTTATATTGGGCTTCCCATCCCAGTTTGGCTTTGGCTTTGCTAGGATTTCCTTTGCCTAAGGCAATATCTGTAGGTCGGTAGAGGCTAGAATCAATATTGACGTGGTCTTGCCAATTCAAGCCAACGGTTTGAAATGCAGCAATAACAAACTCTTCTAAGGAATGGCTTTCGCCGGTAGCAATGACAAAATCATCAGCGCTGTTTTGCTGCAACATGGCATGCATGGCTTCCACATATTCCGGTGCCCAGCCCCAGTCCCGTCTTACGGAAATGTTGCCTAAATTTAATTTTTCCTGACTGCCTTGGGCAATCCGACAGGCAGCTTCCACAATTTTCTGGGTGACAAATCGCTTGGGGCGCAGGGGAGATTCGTGGTTGAATAAGATGCCCGAACAGGCAAACAAGCCATAAGCTTCTCGGTAGTTGGCTACTTCCCAGATAGCAGTGGATTTGGCGACAGCGTAAGGGCTGCGGGGTCGAAAAGGGGTGGTTTCGTCGGCAGGTTGACCGCCTGTATCGCCAAAGCATTCGCTGGAACCGGCGTTGTAAAATTTAATATCGGCTTCGGTAAAACGAATGGCTTCCAGCATATTGAGGGTACCGGTGGCGATGCTGGCGAGGGTTTCTACCGGTTGTTCAAAAGACAATCCCACAGAACTTTGTCCGGCAAGGTTGTATACTTCGTCTGGTTGGGTCTTGACCAGAACCTGCAAGACGCTGCGAAAATCGGTGGGAGACATGGATGCGAGTTTGACGCGATCGCGGATGCCTAGATACGTTAAATTGCGAAAAGAAGACATCTGGGCATCTCGGGAAGTACCGCAGACTTCGTAGCCTTTTTCTAGCAGCAATTTGGCTAAATAAGCGCCATCTTGACCGGAAATTCCGCAAATTAAAGCTTTTTTCATGGATAAAAATTACTAAAATTTTTCTGAGACGGTTTTAACCCATGTGTCAGGGTTACGCCAAGTCTAATTTGGCCAAAGCATCTCTGGCGGCGGCTTTTTCCGCTTGTTTTTTGCTGTTTCCCGTTCCCATACCAAAGGTTTTTCCTTCGATACGAACTTCTGTGGTAAACTCTTTGTTATGATCGGGACCCGATTCGTGGACGATCTGATATTTGGGGTTTTGTCCCCAATTGGCTAAAGCCCACTGTTGGAATCGACCTTTGTAGTTGGAATCGCTGATATTCTGAAACGAAACTGCCGGTTTTTGGTTTTGTTGTTCGATTAAATTGGTAGCTACAGGAGCAAAAATCGGTTCGATAAATTTTTGAACGGCTTCAATGCCAGAATCGAGATAGTAAGCACCAACCACGGCTTCAAAGGTACTGCTAAGTAGGGAGATATTTTCGCGTCCGCCATCTAGGATAGCCCCTTTTCCTAAAAACATGCGATCGCCAAGGTGCAATTGGCTGGCAAAGTTCGCTAGCTGCGGCGCATCGACCAAAAGCGATCGCAGGCGCGTGAGTTCTCCTTCGCTGAGATGGGGGGCTTGTCGATACAACCAATCCCCCACCAAAAAAGCCAAGACGGCATCTCCTAAAAATTCTAACCGTTCGTTGTCTTCGCGATCTTCGGAACATTCGTTGGCATAAGACCGGTGGGTTAAAGCTCGTTGTAGTAGCGGTGGGTTGTGAAATGCTGGTAAATCCGTCACTTGTAACTGTTAACGACTCGCTTTTTGTTGCTGGGGATTTCCTGCTAGAAGATGTTTTGATTATACCTGATGTTCGGGACATTTATAAATCGAAGTGTCTTTGAAAACGAGAATCGAGATGGTGTTGTTTGCGTTGGTTGCAGCGACGACAAAGGGTTTGCAAGTTGCTAATATCATTTTTACCGCCGCGAAACAAGGGGATGATATGGTCGATGGTTAGCTGGCATTCGTTGGCGGTTTGACCGCAACTTTGACATTGGTAGCGATCGCGTTGAAAAACGTATTGTCGTACTTGTTTGGGAATGGAAACGCGACGGGATTTGGACATGGAAGGGACGATTGTTCGTTGGGAGAAACAATATTTTATCTGTTTGCAATGGTGAATGCTAGCTGGCTCTACCTGGTTTTCTGGTTGCAGCTTTTATAAGAAGATGGGAAAATGAATGAATGATACCGGTGCCAGAATTGGCTTTTAGACGGGAAGGCAAAATCAATTTTCCCTCCCTCTCCTTCCTCTATAGCCATTTTCAACCCCAAGCGAACATCAAAAATCGATCTAGGGGGAAGGAGCGTTGCTCCCCAAGCAAAAACATTGGCGATTTCCATCAAAACGCTCTAGGTAGATCGAACAATCAAACCTCTGACCTCTCCTAGAAATCGAGCTAGGGGAAGCTACCAAAAGACTACAGAAATTTGGTAGGATAT
>CAYZHY010000093.1:13188-15297 GCA_964477525.1 uncultured Geitlerinema sp.
CTAGAAATCGAGCTAGGGGAAGCTACCAAAAGACTACAGAAATTTGGTAGGATATTACCATCTCGGAAAAACTTAATTAAATTTAAAACTGGCTTTAACAGAAACTTAAGTTGCCATATACTTAATTTTATATCTTATTGGGAGAGAAGTCCTTATGGCAAGAAAAAAAAGGAAATCGACGAAATCTCCTTCATCCACCTCCAAATCAAGGGTGGGAATTTCTCTAACTCAAGAGGGTGCGAATTCTCTGAATCAAATAGCCAAGCAACTTGGCTTATCGAAGTCGGAGTTGATCGAAAAAATTGCAACTGGGTCGATGGCAGTGGCTAGTTCCCAAGCGACCCAAACGGTCAATTTAGGTGGTTCTTCTTCAGAAACGGAAACGGCAGTGTCTTCTTCGACGGTTGCTTCCCCAGCAGAATCGGAAACGGTTCGGTCTCAATCTAGCAATGGCAGCGAAGGAACGGCTGCTGCTGGTGAAGAAGTTTCCCAAGAAACGTTTGATACCATCAAAGCCGATTTGGAAAGGCAATCCCAGCGGGTGGCGGAGTTGGAAAAGCAGTTGCAACAACAGCAACAGGAAGTGACCGACCGAGATGCTAGCTATCGTGCTTTGCAAGAGCAGCTCGATGAAAAATCGCGCTCGTATGCGGAATTAGAAGAACAAAAGAATCAATACAAGCAACAAATTGCCCAACAACAGGAAAAGTATCAATCTCTACAAAGTCAGTACCAACAAAAACAACAGCAAATTGCCGATTTAGAAGAGCAATTGCAGCAAAAACAGCAGCAACTGGAAAGGCAAACGGAAAGCGATCGCTCTTGGCAGCAAGAACTGAAAGAAAAATCCACGCAAATTACTCAATTAGAAGAACAAGTAAAAAAATACAAGCAGGAAATTTCCCAACAGCAGGAAAACCATAACTCTTTGCAGCAGCAATACCAACAGCAACAGCAACAAATTGTAGAGCTGGAAAAACAGCTGCAACAAAAACAGCAGCAACTGGAAGAAAAAGAAAATAATTATTGCTCTTTGCAGCAGCAGTTTAGCGAACAAAGCGAACGGGTTACTCAATTAGAAAAGCAACTGCAAGAACAACAGCAACAAGCTACCCAACAGGTGGAAAGCTACAATTCCTTGCAAGCACAGTTTCAAGAAAAATCCCAGCAAGTTTTGCAGTTGTCCGAACAAAGCCAACAACAGCAGCAAGACTACGTGGCTTTACAAAAAAGGTTTCAGGAAAAATCCGAACAGGTCCGAGGATTAGAACAGCAGTTGCAACAACAGCAGCATAAAGCCTCAGAAGCGATCGCAACGCGCGATTCTTTGCAACAAGAACGCGATCGCAAACAGCAACAAGTTACCAAATTAGAAAAACAACACCAACAACAACAACAGCAGTTGGAGACCCTACAACAAAAATTGCACGAACAGTCCGTGCAAATGTCGGCAAAAGAAAATCAGTTGCAGCAACAACGTCGCCAAGCCGAACAAAAACAACAAAGAATCCAAGCTTTGCAAAACCAGATTGATGAGAAAGATTCTCAAATTAAAGCTTTGCAGGGGCAATTGGCGAAGTTACAAACGTTGGCTCAAGTTGGCGAATCGCACCTCAATAAATGGCGTTTGCGAAATTTTTCTCAGTAAGCGACAACCATCCTCTATTGCTATTGGTTAGTAAGGTTGGATGGAAGGATGAAGACAATCTCAAGGGGATTGTTTGCGATTCCTACTGGAATGCTGGCTACAACCAGCCCACTTGGTAGCTGCTTGCTGGAAAAGCTACGAATTGCCATTGATATGGATGGTTTTTGTTAAGAAAAATGTTGCCAGTGGTTGTAGGTAGCGATTTTCCCCTTCCCTAGATCTAAGATTATTTTGAAAGGTCCAACGTTATGGGAAATTTACTCTACAAAAGTAGTATTTAAACGGCGAACATCTTGTCAAAAATTTCATCAAAAAATTTGGTTGTTGAAGGTTGACAAATAGAAAATCAACATTTTACACTTTAATTATGTAATAATGGGCTAGGTCTGCGCTTTATACAAACCCATTATAGTGTTTCCAAATCAAACGTCAATAGTGCATGGCTGCAAGATTTTATACGA
>CAYZHY010000094.1:0-15026 GCA_964477525.1 uncultured Geitlerinema sp.
GTATAAAATCTTTCAGCCATGCACTATTGACGTTTGATTTGGAAACACTATAAATCTATTTCTCCTAATTCGTTTCCATCTTGGCCATACAACCAGCATCCAGAATGAAAAATTTATCGGTTTCTAATTGCGAACATTTCTCAATTGTTTGCGCGATCGCTGGTATTTTCCCGGCTTCTAAATTTGCTTTAGCCGTTTTGACCGTTTGAACGAAAGCATCCTCGGGGAAATCATCCGTGAGAAATCCTTGCAGCCATTCGTGGTCGTCGATATAGTCGGGGATAAATGCAGAACGATGCAACAGCCAAAAGGAAATCTGATTATCGCGGATAAATTGTTGCAGCGTAGATAGTTCCATTGTATATTGCGCTTGCACCGTCGCGATCGCTTTTTGGCGAAATGGTTGATAGTATCCCAACTGGTAGGGAATAGCATATTCTCTACCCACCAAAATTGACCGCTGGCTAAACGACGGGAGATTGTTGGCTTCTTCTGCAATAGAAGCAATGGTAATATCCCGGGGTTGCTGCTGGAAAAACCGATAAACCTGGGTAGCCTCGCCAACTTCGTATCCCATTTTCGGTAAATCTTGCAAAAATAGAGGATAGTGAAACACAATCGCTGCCAGCAGGGAGAAAACCACCGCATACTTACCAACCAGCCATCCCCCGCGCCGGGTGCGTTGCCACTGAAAAATGCGATCGATTAAAATAGCGATCGCCATTCCCGCCGCCAAAGCCATCACAATCCGCAACCCATGGGTAGTATAGCGGTTGGGAAGATGCAAGCGAAACAGCAAGGCATGCGCCAAAAAAAACCATCCAAATCCAGCTAGAATCATTTGCGGCAAGATAGCGACGTTGCCAGTTATTTTTTGAACCAAGGGAAAGGATTTGGGAAACTGCTGCCAAACCGGTAGCAATACCGACAACCATACAATCGTTGGCATGTCTTGCGGGAAAAAGCCGCTGCGTCCATCCGTTATCCAAAAATCAATCCCATCCCGGTCAAAAAACGCACTGCGTCCATTGTCCCAAAATTCTGGTAAACTTTTGGCATACTCTAAAGATATGATGGGGTCGAAGGCGCTGCTTTTGAAGGCATAAGCGGCAATTCCCAACAAAACCACCGCCAATCCCGTACCGTAAAATACATACCATCGCCGGTAAAACAGCATGGCTAGGGTAATTATGCCACCTTCCACTAAAATATATTGTGGGTAAAACAATCCCGTTAAAGCGATCGCGATTAAACAGGGAAACAACGCTTTCCGGCTAAAATAATAGAGAAAGGCTAAAAATAGTGGATAGACAAAGGCGCGTGGAGTGGCGGAGGAAATATCGTCTTTCATCCACAAACTTAAATTTAGCAGTAAGGTTGCCAAAAATCCTGCTAAAGGAACGGGGAGAATTTGACAAGTGAAGCGAAAGGCATAGAAGGTAGCGATCGCTGCTAAGATTAACGGTAATAATTTATTCAGCAGAAAGGGGTCAACCCCGAAATAGGCGATCGCTTGATAGAATTTACTATATCCCAAAGGGGCTACCGATTGAAAATAATCGGCCATTAAATCGTTGGGAAACAATTCTGGGTCTAGCCAGCGTTGCATCCAAAAGACATGCTGCCTGGCATCGTCTTGAACTACATAGGTATCTTGGAACGCTTCCGAATATCCCAAGCAGCCGTAAACAACCGCTACGAAGATACTAAAACACAACCAAAAAAGACCTCCCCGAGAATTTGGGGAAGCAAATAGCCAGCGGTAGACCCAAGATTTCTCCATGAGTTTATAACTATCCAATTTTAGCGGTCGAGTTCGGTAGCATCCACATCGATGGTAACGGGATTTTGGGAATTTCCCGAAACCGTTTGATTGCTGGCAGATTCTTCCACATTATTATTGGCGGTGGCATGTTTCAGGCTATCTTGCAGCCAATTCCACAATCCCGAACCCAAAAGTACCAGCAACAACACGTCGTCGATTTGACCCAAAAGCGGTAGCAAGTCTGGGGATAGGTCAATCGGACTAAAAAAATAAACCAGGGTTCCCAAAATCACCCACCAGCGGTATTTGGGATGGCGTAGCAGTTGGCGATACCATTTGTTGAAGGTTTGCATAGGTTGGTTGGCGTTACAACATCAATTCCAGCACGATGGAAACGATGCCGGCTATAGCACAAGCGATCGCAGCATAGACCACTATTTTACCATTTTGCCCGGCTACCCCGGTCAGTTCCGATTCGGTTTTGAGGGTAATCCAATACTGTTTGTCGGCTGCAGTGGGTTTTTGGATTTGCCAGCCGTTTTCCGTTTGGCAAGCTTCGCCAACCACTAAAACTTGGCGGTAAAGGGGTAAAATGGATTCTGTATAGCGATAGCCGATGGTACGTTGGTTGTCGGGGATTTCCGATACGGTGAGGCGAAATTGACCGAAAGATAAAACTCCGCCGCCTACTTGTTCGGGACGAAATTCATCTACAATTTGAATGCTGTCAATATTTGCACCTTCGGGGTCAACTGCGATTTCGCCGGTGTTGTCTTGCAGGGAAAAAGGAGTTGCTTGTTGGCGAGTGGCAACAATTTCTGATTGCCGTTGGAGTTTTTCGCTTTTTTCGCCGTTGTTACCGGTTGTAGCGATGTTTTCTTCGTACTCCCGACGCACGGCCATTGTATAGTATACACAGTTTTGTGGTTTTAGTTGGCAGTGCAAAGGTTGGTGGCAGCGAATCATCCCCCGAACTTTGACATAGCAATGCCATTCACCGGGTTCGACATCAGCTGGTTTGGCTAATTTATCTAGGTCGGCGACGGTTACCGGTTTGGCAGCTTGTAAGTAGCGAAACTGGTGTTTTTGTTTTTGTTGCCACCAAAATAATATGCTAGCCAAGGCCAGCAAAACAACCCCGAAAAGTACACCGGTTGACATTCTTTAGATCCCCCTAGGTTGGAAAACGCTAGTACAAAAAAATTTTCTGGTTCTTCCGATGCTATTGGCAAGTTGCTATCAGAGGCGGTAAGTTTACCTCCTTAGGTGGTTTTGGATTTCTTATGGAAGTTTTATTCTTTCACAAGAAAAGCAGCGCATTCTACATGAGAGGTTTGTGGAAAAAAGTCAGCCGGCTGTACTCGTTGCAAACGATAGGTTCCATCTTGACACAAAAGCTGCAAATCTCGCGCTAGGGTGGCAGCTTTGCAACTGACGTAGACGATGCTGGTGGGTTGAATTTGCCGTAGCGTGTCGATGACCGTGCGATCGCACCCTTTGCGCGGCGGGTCTAGCAAAACAATATCTGGGGTTTGCTGGAGTTGCGGTAGCAAACTTTCTACCTTTGAATCATAAAATTCGATATTTGTCAAGTGGTTCTGGGCGGCGTTTTGTTTGGCGAGTTCGATGGCTTCTGGTTGGATTTCGATCGCGATCGCGCGTTGGACCCGTTGCGACAGGGGAAGGGTAAAGGTTCCCACGCCGCAGTAGGCATCCACCAGCAAATTAGCAGAGGCTGGCATGCTGTTTTCAATTTCTCCCAGCAAGGCTTCGGCGGTGGCGGTGTTGACTTGGAAAAAGGTATCGGTTCGCAAGTTGTAGCGGTAGCCGGCAAAGATTTCTTGTAAGTAGGAACGCCCGGCCATTGTATATGTATGTTTGCCAAAGATGGTATTGGTGCGTTTTTTGTTGACATTTACGCACACGCCTACCAGATGGGGATATTGTTGAATCCATATTTTTGCTTGTTCTTCTAAATTTTTGAGAGCGGAATGGGTGGCAACCAGGGTTAATAAGATTTCTCCCGTACGGATGCCTACGCGCACGGATAAGTAGCGAATGGTCCCTGTATGCTGTTTTTCGTTGTATATTGGCCATCCCAACTTTTGAATATCTTTTTTAATTTCAGCCAAAAATGGGTCTAATCCTTGGTCTTGAATGGGACATTGGTTGATGTTGACCACTTTGTGGCTGCCTTGACGGTAGTAGCCGGCTTTGATTTGTCCGTTTGGCGAAAGTTCTAAGGGATAGGTGGCTTTGTTGCGATAGTGCAGGGATGGTTCGGTGGGGAGAATGGGGTCAACCGGTGGATCGGTAAATTGGCCGATGCGTTGCAAGGCTTGAACGACTTGGTGTTGCTTGATTTCTAGTTGGTGGGAATAGGCAATATGTTGCCACTGGCAGCCGCCGCATTTATCCGCCACAATGCAACTAGGACGCACGCGATGGGGAGAATGTGATAGAATTTTTAGTAGTTTGCCCCGCATATACTGGCGTTTGATTTGGACCAAGCGGACCCATACGCGATCGCCAGTAACAGTTTGGGGAACGAATACTACTTGCTGGTTGACCCTTCCCACACCATCGCCACTGTCAGCCACATCGGTAATAAGTATTTCTACTTCTTGACCTGGCTGCCAGGGTTGGCTATAGCGATCGCGTGTTGGAGATTTCATTGAGAAATTTGTAGACAAACACCAACTCCCTTTCTTTCTGTACCACAAACTCGATAAACTACAGAGTGTTATTTTTAGGCAGAGTGGCTACTCCTATGTCTAGTGTAGTTCAACAGGTAATTCTCAAAGCTGACGACGAACTCCGCTATCCTTCTAGCGGGGAACTCAATAATATCAGAGAATTTTTGCAAACCGGCGAACAACGGATGCGCATTGCTTCCACCCTCGCCGAAAGCGAAAAGAAAATCGTAGACGAAGCTAGTAAAAGACTCTGGCAAAAACGTCCTGATTTTATCTCTCCTGGCGGTAATGCTTACGGCAACCGCGAACGCAATCAGTGCCTGCGCGATTTTCGCTGGTACCTGCGTTTGGTGACCTACGGCGTTCTGGCTGGCGATACCGACGTGATTGAAAAAATTGGCTTGAATGGCGTTCGCGAGATGTACAATTCTCTCGACGTTCCCATGCCTGGCATGGTAGAAGCCATGCGTTCTCTCAAAGAAGCTTCTTTGGAGCTGCTGAGCATAGAAGATGCCGAAGCGACGGCTCCTTATTTCGATCATATCATTCAGTATATGGCCAGATAATCAATTCTTGTCGTTTTTTTCGATGATTTGTTAGAGGTAACTTGTGTCTCCAGCTACGTAGCTGGAGTTTTTTTTGCTAACACTTGCCAAAAGGCATCGGCAAATTGAGGGTTGCTATCCATTTCTGATACGTTCAAAAAAATGTTAACCTAGTACAATAAGGTAGTATAGTGGAAGTGCCATCGGCAAATTTCAAGGGAAGATAGGCGCTGCACGACTCTTCCAAACGAGCTTTTTTGGTAGAAGCGAACCATTGGGGAAATCTACAAGAATTGCCAGGCAAACCATCGGATCGAACTAGTTCGTATTGCATCTACTCTCCCGGCGATCGCTTTTGCCAGTTTGAAGCATCCTCAAACACTTAAATTTGGTAAATTTTGTCCATGCAAGGGTCTGGTCGTTATCCACATATTTTTTGGGAAAAGCAGTTGCCTAGGGAGATAGATTGACCAACTTTCCCGAAAGCTACCGGTCATGGCTGTAACTATGTGTAGGGAGTGGAAAACCGAGATTTCCACAAATAGCAGAAAAGAAACTAGGGATAGCTCAGTGTAAGAACTGAGGTGCTATAAAAGATATTAAGAGGGGATATCTACATATTTATATGCTCTCGATCGATCTTTAGCAATACAAAAGAGCAGCGATGAAAACTCCTACTCAGGCATCCTTCTCGATATCCATGAATAAAGAACAAGAAGAACAAGTTTTTGAATTAATTGATAACCTGCTTCCTTTTGAAGTATGTTTGTACCACCGCGTCTTACCCCTATCATTAGAAGGTAGCCGTTTAAACCTGGGGATGGTAGATATTTCCGATCGAAGTGCTTTGGACTATATTCGGAAGATGCTAGGATATTTACATTGTTCTCTAGTATCTCGTCCTATTTCCTCCGAAGTTCACCAAGAAACCCTATCTGCCTACCTCAAATTCCGCAATCAACAGAAAACGCCTAGCAAACAAGCAAAGCTCATTGCTTCCCTTGCCAAAGTCACTGGCAAACAACAACAACAACAACCGGCTGAACCATCCCATTCTCAACAACAGTCATCGAGATCCCCTATGTCTCAACCCATACGGGAAAAACAACCCCCAAAACTAGATATCGAAGCTTACTATCTATCCACTCCCATCGAACTGCTGGCAACCCTCGAACCCAAACAGCTGTTACAAGAATTGCTAGCGAGGGTTTTGTTGGGAGGAATTGGTAGGCTGTACTTTGACCGCAACGAAACCAATTGCCGCATCCTCTGGAGTGAAAGTGGGGTCGTCAAATCCATTTTGCAAGATTTGGATCCCTCTAGATTTCAAGCCATTGTCAACGAACTCAAGTTGATGTACGGCCTGCCGTTAATTCCAGTGAATAAAAACAAGCAGGTAGAGATGGAACGTACGTACAACCAGAACCAAATTTTGCTGATCTTACGTTTGGCTCCCGGAGAACACGGTGAAAAAGCAACCCTCCAAGTTCTACGGGGAGCTGCTTTGAAGTTTCACAAGCAGCGCAAGCTCGATCGACTCAGTCAAGATGCCTTAGATCTAACGCGGCAGTTACAGTTAAAAGTTACAGAAATTCGCAACCAAGCTTGTTCCATTCCTTCTCTCAGTCCCAACGACCTGGAAAATTTACCAGCTTTGGACCAACTCCTCATGCATGTTAAAACTCAAATCCAAGAATTGCAGGAAATTCGCTCTAAATCTCAACACAATAACAATCGCGAACAACATATCAAAAAGGGATAGGAAACCAACGATTTCCCTATCCCTTGATTCCTTTCTGGGAAACGCCTTTAGACCGTTACGGGAGTTGCCTCTGGCCAGCGGTTGTAGGCATTTCCCAAAACTGCCAATTCCTGCATCAGCTGCTCGAAGCCTTCTAAAGTTAGCGATTGCGGTCCATCGGAAAGTGCCTTTGATGGATGGGGATGAACTTCCACCATCAAAGCATCCGTTCCTGCTGCCACCGCCGCTTTACTCATAGCCGGAACGTAGGAAGACCAGCCAGTACCGTGGCTAGGATCCACCATAATCGGTAAGTGCGTCAAACTGCGCAACACTGGAATAGCCGCCAGGTCTAGCGTATTGCGAGTATACTTGCGGTCGAAGGTCCGAATCCCGCGTTCGCATAAAATAATTTGGTCGTTGCCAGCCGATAAAACATACTCGGCCGCCATCAACCATTCTTCAATGGTAGCAGACATGCCCCGCTTCAACAGAATGGGTTTCGATTGAGCGCCGACTTTCTTCAGGAGGGAGAAATTTTGCATATTTCGCGCTCCCACCTGCAACACATCTGCTACCTGTGCTACTTTTTCAATATCTTCCGAGTCCATGACCTCGGTAATAATTCCCAAACCACTGGCTTTTCTAGCTTCTGCCAGCAATTCTAAAGCACTTTCCCCATGTCCTTGAAACGAATAGGGAGAAGTGCGGGGTTTGTAGGCACCGCCGCGTAAAAATTTCGCTCCTGCTGCTTTGACCCGCAACGCCGTTTGGATAATGGAATCTTGGTCTTCCACCGAACAAGGCCCGGCGACGGTGGCAATGGGATGGTGTTCGCCAAAAGGAACGTCACCGTTGGGAGTGCTAACCCAGACTTCGCTGGCTTCTCCGTGGCGAAACTCGCGGCTAGCGCGTTTGAAAGGTTGTTCCACCCGCACCACGCTTTCAATCCACGGACTGACTTCTTCCATCCGTTCCGGGTTTAACTCGGCGGTATCGCCTACCAACCCAATAACAACTTTATACCGCCCAACAATTTTTTCTGGGGTGAGTCCCCAACTACGAAATTCTTCACTGATGCGATCGATCTCCGCTTCTGGCGTTCCGACTCTCGTAACAACAATCATAATAATTTTACCTTAGCTGGCTCGTGCTTTGATTGGAAATAGCGTTCTATTTGTATGCTAATCGTTTTGATTGGAATTTTGGGAATTGGAACGCCAGGCTTGCCGCAATCGCCGGAAGTTGGTGGTAAATTCTCGCCACCCCAGCAAGCTTCCCACAAGATTTTCATCCCAGGAAGCAGAAATGACCCCATAAGACACGCCCAAAACGCTCATCCCTAAAAATCCCATGCTAACCAAAATGACAGCGGTATGGGGCAATTCCACCAGTTGGGTGGTGATGAAATAGCTGGAGATCAATACCAGCATCCCCACCAACATGGGAACGCCAGAAAATATGCCCACGCGCCTGACCATGCGCTGGCTAACTACTTGGGGAATGGCGCGGTCAGCCTGGCGGTTTGAAGTTTTCTGTTGGGAAGTTGCAGGTTCGGAATTGGAAGTTGCAGGTTCGGAGGTGGAAGCGCTATCTGTGCTATCCTTTTGGGGTTGGTTGTTTGTGGTGGTTTGGCGATCGCTAGTAGCCGGTTGTTGGCTCTTTTGCTTTTTCTTGGACCTCCGTTGAGGTTCGAAAGGAAGGGGATTGCGTTTGGATTCGGAAGCCATAGGTCGCTCGCTGAAACGAAATGGAGTCAAATAGGGAAAGGAGTAAAAAGCTACATGGTCTTTTAGCCACGGATGCCCAGGCGTTGGATGAGTTGTTGGTAGTGTTGGGGGTCTTTGCGGCGAATGTATTTTAGCAAACGCTTGCGCTGACCGATTAATTTCATCAACCCTCTGCGGGAAGCGTAGTCTTTTTTGTGTTGTTGCATGTGTTGGCTGAGACGTTCGATTCTCGCCGTTAAAACCGCCACTTGCAAATCGGAGGAACCGGTGTCGGTTTCGTGAACCTGGAACTCGGAAATAATCTCTTGTTTGCGCTCTTTGGTTAGGGTCATAGAACGTTGGTCTTTGAATGCAGCAATTGGCTATCATAGCATATTTCCCCGGACAAGAGGGGGTAGCTTGCGGGCGAAAATTCGGGAAATTTTGCTGGGAAGGTTTAGCTTAAATAGGCGATCGCAGCACGAATCCAAGCTTCCACATCGCTGCTATCTGCTACTTCTTCATTTTGACTTAAATGTTGAAAAGCATCCATTACTTCGTTGGCAGTATATCCCAATGCCAGCAAAGTCATTTCCACTTCTTCCTGCAACTGCGGCGACAATCCCGCCGTCGGAGAAATGCTGACCCCCGACTCTTCCCGCCACTGCGCCAGTTTGCTTTTTAATTCTAAGGCAATCCGTTCGGCGGTTTTCTTGCCAACGCCTGGCGTTTGTACCAACAAGCGCGTATTTTCCGTTACAATGGCTTGCAATAACTGGGAAAATCCCAACGTATCCAGCAAAGCGATCGCTAATTGTGCGCCAATGCCATTCACCTTCACCAACTGGCGAAACAATTCCCTCTCGGAAAGCGAACCAAACCCATACAAAATCAAGCGATCGTCGCTAACCTGTAAATGGGTAAAAATCTGTACCTCTGTATTCTCCGACGGCAGTTCCTCGACCAAATGGGAAGGAACTTGCACCTCATATCCTACGCCACCTACATCCAACAACACCGTCACCCGCTGCTGGCTTTTGCTAATGTGGGTTGCATATCCCCGTAAAGAACCAATCATCGCCGTCGTTTAGACAAATCCAAAATAGCGCAATCCTTCCAAAATTCCCCCAGCGCAAGCCGCCTTGGCTAAATAGCGATTGGGATTGGGATGTTCTTCATGCCACTGCAACAATTCCCCCCGCGCATTGCCGACAATAATCCCCCGTTCGATTCCCGATTCAAACAAACCAATATCGTTCCCCGAATCGCCGCAAACGATTGTATTTTCTGGGGAAAATCCCAACTTCCGACGCACGAACGCCATCGCCGTGCCTTTATTTCCTTCCCGTGGTAATATATCCAAATCGCGATCGCTACTGTAAACCAATCGTACGTCCAAATCTGCTTCTTGCAACATTTTTTCCAAACGGGGAAGCACTTCCTGCGCTGCCGGTTGGGGAAGGTAGTAGCTAACCTTGAACTCTCCCTGTTCGCTGTCGGGTTGCGGCGTTAAATCCGCAAAATGCGCGGCTATGGATAAAACTCGATCTCGACGCCAGCGACTGCGTAATTTTTCCTGCCATTCGGGTTCGCTTCGATCGCTGCTAGGATAGTACATATCCGTTCCCACCGAACCTACAAATATATCCGGTTCCAATAAAGACTGTTCTTGTTGTAGCTTGCGGAAAAGATGGCGGGAACGACCGCTGGCATAAACCAACTTACTGCCGTGGATTTGGCGATGTTGCTGTAAAATTTGGTTTAAATCGTTCATCGCCTCTCGGTCACCAACTAAGGTATTGTCTAAATCCGTTACCAGTAAAAAAGCAACCATAAAGGTTCTACTCTCGCCAAGCGCGCAGTTGGATGTAAACCAAGATCAGGGTAATGACCAATAATACCGTAGCAGCTGCCCCGGCATATCCAAAATCAAATTGGGCAAATGCCTGTTCGTAAACATAGTACACCAAGATATTCGTAGAATTTAAAGGACCGCCGCCGGTGACAATATAAATTTGTTCAAAACTGCGTAAAGTAAAAATAGCGGTGGTAATGGTGGCAAACACCAGCGTCGGTCGCAACCCCGGTAATGTGATATGCCAGAACTTTTGCCATTCCCCAGCGCCATCGAGTTCGGCGGCTTCGTAGCGTTGTTGGGGAATCACTTGCAAGCCAGCCAGGAATACCACCATATTAAATCCCAGCTGCTTCCAGGTGCTTAATAAAATAATAACGGGCATAGCCCACACCGTACTTCCCAACCAGGAAACAGATGGCAGTCCCATCCATTCTAACAGGGCATTCACCGGTCCTTCGTTTTGAAACAACCACCGCCATCCCAAACCTACAGCTACCATGGAGGTAATGGAGGGAATAAAATAAGCGGTACGCAGCAATCCCCGCCATGCTATGCTGCGATCGAGCAATACTGCCAATCCCAAAGGAATGACCAAACTGGGAATTACTGTAGCCACGGTAAAGTAGACCGTATTGGCAACGACTTTGGCAAATTCTGGAGTCACCAGCAACCGCCAGTAATTTTGCAACCCTACCCAGCGAGTTCCGGTAACGGTGAAGTTATCGGTGGTAAAGCTGAGATAGAACAGATAAACAATGGGAAAAAAGACAAATATTCCCAATAACAAAAACGCCGGAAACAGGAAAATCGCTGCGGCTTGCCTGTCGCTATCTAGCAGGTTGGCTAGGGGTTGCGGTTTCCAAGCCATAAAAGTTTATCGTTGGTCGAGGGGAACGTAGGGATGATGGTGGCCGCCGGTGTATACTTGTTTGGGACGGTAAATGCGATTGACACCTAGCTGTTCTTTCCAGTGGGCCAGCCAACCGGCTACTCGTGCGATCGCAAATATTGTACTAAACATATCCCGGGGAATGCCCAACTGTCGAAAGACCATGCCGGAGTAAAATTCTACGTTGGGATAAATGCCTTTGTTCCCCAATTTTTCGGTAGTAACCCGTTCTACTTCCAAGGCGATATCGTACACTGGGTCGGGACCAAATTTATGAAACAGTTGGTCGGCTAAGTTCTGTAAAATGGTGGCGCGGGGGTCTTTCACGCGATAGACGCGATGGCCAAATCCCACGATCTTTTCACCGTTGGCAATGCGATGTTCGATGTAGGATTCTACATTTTCGCAAGAACCAATTTCTTCTAACATATCTACTACTTCTTCGCTAGCCCCGCCATGCAAAGGACCGGCTAAGGTTCCCACTGCAGAGGCAATTACGGAGTAGGGGTCGGTTAACGTAGAGGCGGTGACCCGAGAAGAGAAGGTAGAGGCGTTCATGCCATGTTCGGCATGGAGAATCAAACAAACGTCAAAAACCCTAGCAGCGAGGGGATCGGGTTCTTGTTCGGTAAGCATGTAGAGGAAGTTGGATGCGTAATTGAGGTCGTCTCTGGGGGTGATGGGGTCGTTGCCTTTACGCATGAGTTTGAAGGCCGCTACCATGGTGGGAATCTTGGCAACGAGGCGAACCACGGCTTTGCGGATGTATTCCGGGTCGTCTAAGACGCGGCGGGAGTGAAACAATCCCAAGGAGGCGGCGGCGGCTTGCAAGGCATCCATAGGATGGCCAGCTTCGGGAAACCATTTCATCATGTCGCGGATTTTGGATTTGACCCGCCGGTGGTGGTAAATCTGGTACTCGAAGTCAGCCAGTTCTTTTTGGTTGGGCAGGTCTCCCCAAATCAGGAGGTAGGTGGTTTCTAGGAAACTGCTGTGTTCGGCAAGTGCTTCGATGGGAAGGCCGCGATATTCTAGAACGCCTTGTTCGCCGTCTACGTAGCAAATTTCGGATTGGGCTGCGGGGATACCTTCTAAACCAGGTTTAAAGTTGGTTGCTTCCATCTTGGCGTTTTTGTCTCCAGTAGCCGAGTTGGTTTGTATGGCAAGAACGGTCTACCGAGTTCCACGATTTCGATTGGGAATTTCGGTATTTGTTTTTCTACTATAGAGGAAAGTGCGATCGCAGAAAACGGTACAAGTTGCGATCGCTTGAAATTTTGCCCTTGTCGCAAGTAAGAACTAATAAAAAAAACGGGCATGGGAGGACTTGAACCCCCGACACCCAGAACCGGAATCTGGTGCTCTATCCGCTGAGCTACATGCCCTCACCATCGGTTGCCAAGCCAAACCGAGCCAGCACATGTATAATAACACGAAGTTCTTGCTTTGACTAGTCTCTCCATCAACTTCATTTTGGTTTATTTCTGGCGACGACCGCTTTTTTTACGGACTTTTTTGACCAAATTCGGAATTTGCGAAGGACGTTCGGCTACGGGAATTTGTGCCTGTTGGAAGGCGGCTAGTTTGGTATCGGCGGTGCCGCTGTTAGAATCTGGGAAGAAATTGACGTAGGGGTCGGAACTGGTGGCTTGTGCGGCGATGGCAGCACCGGCATGACCGATGCTTTTCCCTTGGGGTGCGTATCGACCTGCTATATAAGCCACAACGGGTTTGTCAATGGTATCGCGAATGTATTGTGCTGCTGATTCTTCGCTGGTTCCGCCGATTTCACCGATTAAAATAATGGCTTCGGTGCGATCGTCTTCGTCTAAAATTTGCAACCATTGGTGGAAGGATGAACCGACGATGGTGTCGCTGCCGATGCCGATGCCAATGGATTGACCCATTTTTTGCCGGCTTAGTTCTCCGGCGATTTCGTAGGTTAGCGTGTCGCTGCGGGATATGATACCGATGTTGCCAGGGGTGTAAAATTCTGCCGGATGGGTTCCCAGTAATATGTTACCGGGAATGATGATACCGGGGGAACTGGGTCCGACAATAGAGGTTTCGGTGACTTCTGCTTGCCGGATGAGGCGAACCATATCTAAAGGGGGAATGCCTTCGGTGACCAAGACCAATTGACGAATTCCGGCGGCGATGGCTTCTAAGGCGGCGTCTACCGCTTCAAATGGCGATACAAAAATAATGCTGGTGTGCAGTTCCCCTACTTGCGCGATCGCTTGTTCTACCATGTCAAATACGGGAATTTCGTGTAAGGTTTGCCCCCCTTTTCCCGGATGAACCCCAGCTACAACGTTGGTGCCATAGGCTTTCATAAGGGCTGCGTGGGTCGTTGCCTGAGGTTCGGCAATCCCCTGAATTAAAACTTTGCTTTCCGAATTAAGAATCATTGTTGCGAGAATTCTTGAACAAGGTTGGAAAAAATTTCGACCGGAATATCTTTTCATTGATGGTCATTTTCCCGTATAAAGGATAAACTCCCTTATCTATGTAGGAAACTTTACCAAAACGGGAAATGAAATTATGATTTGGTTTTTGCTAGCAAATTGTACGGCTTTTTCTGAATCTCTGAAGGACGTTTTTAGCAAGAAAAACTTACGGACTTTTGATGGCTATTTGGTTTCCTGGGTCTTTGCAGCTTGTACGTTTTTGCTACTGTTGCCTTGGCTTTTGGTCGTTCCCATTCCCCAACTGGGCCAACAATTTGGGTTGGCTTTGCTGGCTAGCGGCAGTTTGAATGTTTTGGCAACTTTGCTGTACCTGCACGCTCTACAACGGTCGGACATGTCTCTATCTCTGCCTATGATAACACTAACACCGCTGTTTTTGTTGGTAACTTCGCCGCTGATTGTTGGGGAATATCCAAACGTTTTTGATTTAATTGGTGTTTGTTTTTTGGTTGTTGGAACTTATACTCTTAATTTTCAAGTTAGGAAAGAGGGATTGTTGGTTCCTTTTCAGGCTTTGCTACGAGAATCGGGACCGCGTTTTATGCTGGGGGTTGCTTTTTTGTGGAGTTTAACGGCTAATTTTGACAAGATGGGCGTGCAGAATTCATCGCCAATTTTTTGGGCGATCGCTTCTTATGGATATATTGCTGTTGCTTTGATTCCTATTGTTTGGTATAAATCCCAATTTTCCTGGCAGCAAATCTGGCCGCAAAAATTTTTCTTGCTAGCTGTCGGTTTGTTCAATGCGTTGACGGTAACTTGTCAAATGACCGCAATCAATTTAACAACGGTGGTAAATGTCATTTCTATTAAACGAACCAGCGTTTTATGGGGCGTTCTATGGGGTCATTTATTTTTTCAAGAACCGGGATTTAAAACTCGTATGACAGCAGCCTTTTTAATGGTTCTGGGGGTATTTTTTATTTCTTTAACGTAGTTTGATTTGAAGCTTAAGGTTACAATTGTTCCAAGGCTTGCAAGTAATCCATGGCAGCTTCCAGTCTTGATGAATAGGATCTGGCAAAATCTTCAAACCACAGTCCTTCTTGCGAATACGAATCTAAATTATCCAACCACTTTTGTGCTTTCTGTTTGCGTTGTTTTTCTTTTTTCTGCCGTTCTGCTTCTGTCTCTCGAATTTCTACTTGATGCTTTTGCCATTCCGTCTGTTTTTGCTGTTGGTATTGCTGTTTGAACTGTTCCAGACCTACCTGGCTTTTTAAAGCATCTGCCTGAGAAAAAGATGGTGAAGATTTTTTCTTTTGCTGTTGGTATTGTTGTTTGAACTGTTCCAAATTGGCTTCGTCTTCAGCATCATCTTTTTGAGAAGAGGATGATGGAGATTTTTGTTG
>CAYZHY010000095.1:0-14420 GCA_964477525.1 uncultured Geitlerinema sp.
GTATAAAATCTTGCAGCCATGCACTATTGACGTTTGATTTGGAAACACTATACATATAATTTTTAATTACAAAACAAATATATAAAAATATTTCAATGTTGCGAATATTTGTTGGTTGTACAAACAGATTTTTCACAACTATCAACTCGACGCAAAATGGTGATATATTGAAGTATTTAGTTTGAACATTCATTTTGGAGCGTATACGAGCAATTGGTAGGAGTAGTTCGCGAAACCCCCCTACAGAGTTGGCAATTTTCTCAAAAATATTCTGTTTATATTTGTTTTGAAATTTTATAGGTCAGTTTTCCTGAAAAAGAGAAACGAGGCGGACCTGGCTCCCATGCCATTTCTAGATGTTTCTAGATGTACAATCCCCAAAATTTACAGTTTTTGGAAACATGCTATACAATCATTTTGTTACCGAGGCGAAAGATTCGATCGCTCGTGATAGCGTTTGACAGTCTATCTAAATATCTTCAGCAGAATCATATGGGGCTTTTCGGCATCTGCTACCCTTGTTAAAGGGGATTAGCGGGATTCCTCGCCAGATTCACCGATGCCAATTGTCAGCTTGGATGCACCGAGAAACTGTCGTTTCCTAGTTGGGAAAACGCTATAACCCGTTTTTATGCTCTTGGTAACCATAGAATCAAGATTTTGCCATTCAGATTTTGCTATGACTGCTTTCCCACCCCTTCCCCTGCACCAAGATTCCCTTTCCCTGAGACATACAGAACTTGTTGACCTGCTAGCAAACACAGAAAATCTACTCGTTATCCAAGATTTAGATGGCGTTTGTATGGGATTGGTTCGCGATCCTTTACAAAGAACCATCGACCGCGAATACATCAAAGCCACCACCACCTTCGACAATCATTTTTTTGTACTTACCAACGGCGAACACGTGGGCAAACGAGGCGTAAATGGTATCGTCGAAAAAGCCTTTGGCGATGCCAGCGAAGTCAAACAACAAGGTTTGTATTTACCAGGATTGGCAGCAGGCGGCGTGCAGTGGCAAGATCGGTTTGGCAATCTTTCCCATCCTGGCGTCAGCGAAGCCGAATGGGATTTTTTGCAAGCAGTTCCCCAACAGATGGCAACTTGTTTGCGACAGTTTTTGCAAAGACAGCAGGGAATTTTATCTACCGCAGATATTGAAGAATGCGTAGATGCTTGCGTGTTGGATAATATTGCTTCGCCAACTGCCAATCTCAATACCGCTTTCGATAAATTACATGCATATCCCGATATCTACGCAGCATTGCAACAAGAAATGCAAGCGTTGATGGCAGAACTGTTGCAAGATGCTTCCCGTCGCGGTCTGGATGATTCCTTTTTCGTTCACTACGCACCCAATTTAGGGAAAGATTCCCAGGGAAACGAACGGATGCAGTTGGCTAGCGATGGCGAATCGGGAACCACTGATTTTCAGTTTATGCTGCGTGGTGCCATTAAAGAAGCTGGTGTCTTGGTTATTTTAAATTACTATTACTTTTTGCGTACTGGTCGCTATCCTTTAGGAAAAGATTTTAACGCTCGCACGGCACCCAAAACCCATGCAGAACTGTTGCAAACAGTCAAAGAGAATTTTGATGCCAATCTCATGCCTTTGATGGTAGGGGTGGGAGATACCGTGACCAGCAAAGTGGAATGGGAAAACGATGGCTGGGTTCGGCGTCGTGGCGGTAGCGATCGCAATTTTTTGCAACTCGTTCAAGACATTGGCAAACAAAGCCAAAAAGGCAATATTATTGTTTACGTAGACAGCAGCGGTGGCGAAGTCAAAAATCGCAAACCCTTGAAACTCGAACAGGATAACAAGCAAAACTGGTACGTGGTAGAAGGTCCAGGCGATCGCCGCGATGTTAGCGATCCTTTACAACTTAATGTTGTCTTCCCGAACGGTCACCAGCAATACGTGCTAGCTTTTCAACAAGCAGCCCAAAAACGAGCCTCTAGCCAAAAATATACTCCCTAGAGATTGACATTTTTTATACCAATTACCGGTATTTTGTCAACCTGGCTATTATACCTTTTATAGAATATTTAAACAACGATCGAGATCTCTTAACCCCATGTTAACGATCGCTGTTTGCTGTTATAGCGATCGCCGAAACCAGCAACAATACCTGCCACAATAAATATTATCGGGTTCAAGAGAACCAAAATGCAAAATACTTTATTTGCCTTTCTTCCCAACTCCATCAGTGCCGTCTACTCCCATACCATCCACACCGGCAAACTTCCCCTTCCCCTCTACTACGAACTCCTACGCTCGGTTTCTCATTTGCAACTGAGCGAAGAAGAACGACGAGCCATCCGACGCATTCACTGGGGAATTCGCCGGGGATGGATTCGTTTAGAAGCCCCCAACAACAGATATTATCTGCCTTGGCATAAAAACAGCACTTGAGAGTTGGAAACAACTATGTGGTTGCAACTTCGGCAGTTGCCTGTGCGTGGAACTGGGCTTTCCCATCGCTACCAAACAATCGCATTTTGGCTGCGATCGTTTCTTGCATCGCCGCAATGGCATCTTCCATGGTATCTGTTAAATCTGCCTCTGGTTTTTGCCGAAGCGATCGCAGTACATCCATATACGCCTGCCGTACTTCCGTATTCACATTAAACTTACAGACCCCCAGTTCGATGGAACGGCGAATCATATCTTCTGGTAAACCGCTGGCACCGTGCAAGACCAAAGGTAAGGATACCGCATCGCGAATTTTTTGCAAGCGATCGAAATCCAAACGGGGTTCGCTACGATATTTCCCATGGACGTTGCCAATGGTAACAGCCAAGCAATCCACCTGCGTTTCGCGAACAAACTCGCCGGCTTGTTGCGGATCGGTCATTTTCGCTTCTTTTTCCGATACCGTTAGCCCATCTTCCGTACCGCTAATGCGACCGATTTCCGCTTCTACTGCCGCATTGTAGCTGTGTGCCAGTTGCGTCATTTCTCGCGTGAAAGCCAAATTTTCCTGGTAGGGATGGTGGGAACCATCTGCCAAAACCGAGTTTATTCCCGCTTCCACAGCCATGCGAATGTCATTGCGATCGCTGCTGTGATCTAAATGTACGGCAATGGGAACGCTAGCACAACGAGCTGCTTCTAAAAACAAAGCCACCAAGGGTTTTTTGCCATAAGCCAAAACCTTAGGATGCATTTGCAGCATGGCGGGACTTTGCAACGCTTCCGCCGCTCGTACCACAGCTTCCACACCTTCAAAATTGTACATGTTAAAAGCACCAATGGCATAACCGTGGCGTTGGGCGGTTTCTAATAGTTCTTTGGTAGAAGCTAGCATATTTTTAACTCCTAGCGAACAAGTACGAATTTGCGATTCAATCCAGTTTTTTTAAGATTGTAATGGTTCTCAACAACAATTGCAGCCATCCCTACATGTCGATTCTTTTCTGGCTGCCATCGTTTCACAAAAATTTACAATAAAAAAGTATGGAACTGAGTCTTTCTATGACCGCCACACCAATTATCTTATGGTATCGCAACGACCTGCGATTGCACGACCATCGAGCTTTGCAAGCTGCCTTGCCAACGCAATCCCCCATAATTCCTGTTTATTGTTTCGATCCGCGTCAGTTTGGCACTACTGCCTTTGGTTTTCCCAAAACCGGGGCTTTTCGCGGAAAATTTTTGTTAGAAAGTGTAGCCGATTTGCAGCGATCGCTACAACAACGGGGCAGCAATTTGCTAATTTTCCACGACCACCCCGAAATCGCCATTCCCCCACTCGCCAAGCAAATCCAAGCCACGGCTGTCTATTTTCACCAAGAAGTTACTTACGAACAAGTGCAAGTAGAACAAGCCTTGCAAAAAGCGTTAGCCCCAATCAACGTAACTTGTCGTTCTTTTTGGGGTCATACGCTTTACCATTGGGATGACTTGCCTTTTGCCATAGAAGACCTCCCAGAAGTATTTACCCAATTTCGCAAGCAAGTAGAAGCCCAAGCCAGCATCAAACCGCCTTTCGACACGCCTGCCACCCTGCCGCCACTGCCAGAAAATTTGGAATCTTCCCCCCTGCCAACTCTAGAAAATTTAGGATTGCAGCCACCAGAAACAGACAATCGCGGCGTTTTGAATTTTATTGGTGGGGAAACCACCGCCATAGCCAGAGTCAAAGACTATATTTGGCAGCAAGATTGTTTGCGATGCTACAAACAAACCCGCAATGGGATGCTGGGAGCGAATTATTCTTCTAAATTTTCTCCCTGGTTGGCATTGGGATGTTTGTCAAGTCGCTACGTTTGCCAACAAGTCAGCGAATACGAAGCAAGTAGGGTGAAAAACGATTCTATCTATTGGTTGGTTTTTGAGTTGCTGTGGCGGGATTATTTTCGATTTATTTGCCTCAAGCACGGAAATCGCGTTTTCTATCCTTCCGGTTTGCGTGGTTTGTCGCTGCCGTGGAAACCAGATTGGGAAAAATTTGCTCTTTGGCAAGCAGGCAAGACGGGATTTCCCCTGGTGGATGCTAACATGCGAGAAATTGCTGCCACTGGGTATATGTCCAATCGCGGTCGCCAAATTGTTGCCAGTTTCTTAACCAAAAATTTGGGGATTGATTGGAGAATGGGAGCAGAATGGTTTGAATCTCTGCTTATCGATTATGACGTTTGCAGTAATTGGGGAAATTGGAACTATGCTGCCGGTGTTGGCAACGATGCCAGGGGATTTCGGTTTTTCCATGTTCTCAAACAAGCGTCGAAATACGATCCCCAAGGTCGCTATGTAAAACACTGGTTGCCGGAACTAAACGCAGTGCCAACGACGGAAATTCACCAACCTTGGCAGCTTTCCTCAAACGAACAAAAACGTTTTGGCCTGCGTTTGGGAATTGATTATCCCTATCCAGTGGTAGATTTAATGCAGTCGGCACAAGCCAATGAAAAGATTTATAACGCGGCTTGGGCCGATCGAAGCTAATCGCCCACAATAATCCTTGGTAAAATGTTCTTATGTGTAGCATATTTTTTAATATTTGTCAATAAGTTATGCAGGCAAAAGTAGAAATTCTCGCAGATAAAACGGCTCTTATTCAGCGATCGCTAGAGCTGATGGTGGAAAAAATCCAACAATCGATTCGGGAAAGGGGGATTTGTACCATTGCCCTTTCTGGCGGCAGTACTCCCAGACCGCTTTACGAGGCGATCGCCGAACGAGACTTGCCCTGGGATAAAATTCATATATTTTGGGGCGACGAACGCTACGTGCCCTCCGACCATCCCGACAGCAACGAAAAAATGGCCAGAGACGCTTGGTTGAACCGGGTGCCCATTCCTCCGGAAAACATTCATTCCACACCCACCGACAGCGGCGATCCCCAAAAAGATGCCCAACGGTACGAACAACATTTGCAGCAATTTTTTCAACTATCACCACAAACCATGCCAGTTTTGGATATTATGCTGCAAGGAATGGGCGATGACGGGCATACAGCCTCTTTATTTCCCCATACCGAAGCTCTCCAGGTTTGCGATCGCGCGATCGCGGTGGGCAACAAAGACGGATCGCCCCGCATCACATTTACCATTCCTGCGATCGATCGATCTCGCTGTGTCATTTTTTTGGTAGCCGGTAGCGACAAGCAACAGGCCATCAAACAGGTATTTTCCGAAACCGCCGATCCCCAGACCTATCCTGCCAAATTGATCCAACCCCAAGGAGAATTATGGTGGTTGCTTGACACCGAAGCTGGCGCTGCCATGCAGCGTTAAATCGCAATTGGGCTACCAGACCACCAACATCCGTTCTTACTACTTACTTGCCGTTTTTAAATTGCCAAACGCTTATGATTGTCTGTCCGAATTGTAACCATCAAAATCCCGATTGGGCTGTCCAATGCGAATCCTGTCTGAGTTCTTTGCCACAAATGGTCAGCTGCCCTAGCTGCGGTACCACCGTACAAAGCGATGCCAGTTTTTGCGGTCAGTGCGGTTACGACCTCAGCGGCAACCAAAACCAAAACACCGAAAACGAGGAAGTCCAAGCAGCCGAGGAAGAAGCAGCACCGCAAATGCCCACCCCAACCGTCGCACCGCCAGAAGCGGAAGCTGCCTCCGAATCCGAAGCCCCCACACCAGCCCCCGCACCGGCCCCCGCACCGGCCCCTGCCCCTGCCGCCTCCAAACCTCAAGCAACACAACTGCAGACACAACAAGCCTCCTTACTGCACGTACAAACCGATACCACCATTGAATTGCCTACCCATTTACCAGTGATTCATGTGGGCAAACCTAACGACCGAGTACCGCCGGATATCGATCTGTCAGGGGTTCCTAACTCAGAAGTGGTTTCCCGCTCTCATATTGATATTCGCGCCGAAGGGGATGCCTTTTATGTAGAAGATGTGGGCAGTACCAACGGCACCTATATCAATAATATGCCCCTGCAACCGGGAAACCGACATCGCTTGCGTAGCGGCGATCGCATTGCTTTAGGCAAAGGGGATTTGGTAACTTTCCTGTTTCAACTTTCCTAAATTCAAGACTCACTCATCAAAAACGGAGAGGTAAACTTGGAACGTTCCGGAATTAATGAGATTGCCATTACCTTGGTCAATCCCATTTTGCACTCGGTACCGATTAAAAGCTGGACGTTTACTTCCCGCCAGCCAGCGATCTCGATAGGCAGGGCAGCGGAAAATCACGTAGTGCTGTACAGTGCGGTGGTATCTCGCCACCATCTAGAGGTACGGCGGAAAGGGGTGCAATGGGAAATTGTAAATTTAAGTGCCAACGGTACCTATGCTGACGAAAAACCCATCGATAAAATTATAGTTCTCGATGGTTTGAAACTACGTTTGGCTCGCAGCGGTCCGATTTTACAATTTCACTTGCAAAAACACGCCAGTACCTCTTCGACCCCTTCTCCTTCCAATTCGCCACCTGATACCATTTCTGAAAAATAATGATTTTTTTGGGATTTCCCGATTTCCCTGGTAGGGGGCGCTTTGCGAAGCCCCCTAAAAAATGTCCCTATTATTTCTTGCAGACTATTAAGAAAATGGTATGAGCCCCCCAGCAACGAATCCTCATAAAACTACCAAAAAAAAGCGATCGCCCAACCAATCTATCCGGAAACCATCGATTGGGCGATCGCTCAACAGCTACGGTAAGGAACAACGATCGCGCATCGGCGATCGCGAGTCTTAACCTTTTAGAGCTTTGTTAAAGTTGTGACGGTACGACTTATTGGCCACCAACAAAACCGGCCAAAAAGCCGACAACACAATCCGGTTGGAGAGATTGGTGTCAAAGTTGGTCCGGCGAAATCCTTTCCAAAACTTCCAAATACCGCCAGCGTAAACGACGATTAGCACAAAAGTTATGAGTTTAATCATAATGTGGATCACCTCACGAGCCACGAACTGAAAAATAACGAAAGTAGCCTTGCCTACAATACAATCATAGCGATATTCCCCCATTTCCAGGAGCAATTTCACTACGCAATTTGCTATACTAAAACCTTGCAAGCTTTGGCAAGACTCATGTCTAGCGACGACCAGCTAAATTTATTTAACGCCCCTCCTTCCCAAGGTTCCCCAGATGCCTCGCCCGTTCCCAACCAACTCATCCCCACCGATGCCAACGTTCCCATTCCTGCTGGCACCTACGTCAATCTAGAGGCATTGACCGACCACTGTCGGCAGTGCCACCGCTGCGAGTTGGGCAACCACCGTACCCAAGTGGTTATCGAACGGGGCAACCCCCAAGCATCCATCGCGATCGTGGGGGAAGGTCCGGGACAGCAAGAAGACGAACAGGGAGCGCCTTTTGTCGGCAAGTCCGGACAGCTGTTGGATAAAATTTTAGCTTCCGTCGGACTCGATTGCCACCAGGATGTTTATATTTGTAATGTGGTGAAATGCCGCCCTCCCAACAATCGGGCCCCTTCCACCACCGAAATGAATGCCTGCAAGCCTTACCTGTTGGAACAACTGCGCTTGGTAGACCCCACAATTATCTTGCTTGCGGGAGCTACAGCGGTGAAAGGTTTGACTGGGGAAAAGCGCGGCATTACCAAAATTCGCGGTCAGTGGATGCAGTGGCAAGGACGATGGTGCATGCCCATTTTTCACCCTGCTTACTTGCTGCGCAATCCTTCTCGGGAGAAAGGCAAGCCCAAGTGGCTGATGTGGCAGGATATTCAAGAAGTTCGTGCGAAATTAGATAGTTTGCAAAATTCTACACGCGAGCGTTCGGATGGTTAAAAACGGCAATGATCCCGCAACCACAGGCGTATGGCTTCGGCGATCGCGCTGTGGCTGCTATGGCGTATGGGACTGAGATTGCTGGTTTCCTGGGAAGGACCGCCGGTGCGGGAAAACATGAAAATCAACCGCCACCCATCAGAAGTCGGTGCCAAAAACGCCCAATGGTACTGTTGCAAGCGCTGCGATCGCCCGTTTTGGTACTGCCGTTCCAAGGTAGTGAAAAAGACCTGGCGAACATCTTCCGTACCATGGGTGCGGGTATCAGCTAAATTGGATTGGGGACCGGGTAACGGTAGGGGTTCGAATTCTGGTTTGCCCGCTACCAACATGTAATGGGTACTGCGATCGCCAGAACGAGCGCGATAGCTTTCTCTATTAGCATATCCTGGCAAATCTGTCAATATATTTTCCAACAAAGGAGCCACGCGATCGGGACAAGTACTGTCCTGGGCTGGTTGAGCCCGCACCGGCATAGTCAGCCCGGCCATCAGAGCAACAACCAACCAAGGCTGTCGTGCTATTTTAGGGAATTTCCGCACAAATTCGCTGCCAAGCATCTTCCGGGTCTTTTGCCTCTGTAATCGGACGTCCAATCACCAAATAATCAGCCCCAGCCGCAAACGCCTCCGTCGGCGTCATTGCCCGTTGTTGGTCGCGACGTTCCGCCCACCCCGGACGAATGCCCGGACAAAGCAAAATAAAATCATCGCCGCAAACACGACGCAACTGAGCCACCTCCTGCGGGGAACAAACCACCCCAGCCAAACCCGATTCCCAACTCAAAACCGCCATTTGCAGCACGTACTCTGAAAGTTCCACAGGTATTTTGAGGTCAAATGCCAAATCCCGAGAATTGAGACTGGTCAGCAACGTCACTCCCAACAGCTTGGTCCTGCGAACGCCTGCCGCACCAGCACCAGCTTCCACCGCCTTGTGGGCAGTTTGTAAAGCACGACGACCGGCCGTAGCGTGAACGGTGAGAAAGTCAACCCCATAGCTAGCAGCAGCACGACAGGCACCAGCCATGGTGTTGGGAATATCGTGGAATTTTAAATCCAAAAAAATTCGTTTTTCCCGCTTTTGGAGTTCCCGAACAATGTCACCGCCAGTACTAACAAACAGCTCCAGTCCTACCTTCCAAAACGCCACCTGGGGCAGTTTATCTAACAAGGCAATTGCCTCAGTGGTGGTGGAAACATCCAAAGGTACAATAATCCGATGCTCTTTTTTTTCTGGCAAAGAAGGTGTGGTCCAGCCGTTGTTCGTCATGTTTCGCCATCTACCAAACGCACAAATTTTTTCTTACCAACCTGTAGTACCTTACCGCTCAGTTCTGCAGGAGAATCAAAAGCTACATTTTCATCCGCAATTTTTTCGCCGTTTAGCTTCACCGCACCGCCTTTAATTTGCCGTCTGGCTTCCGAACTGCTGGCACAGAGATTGCTAGCATTAAGAATATAAAATAATTTGGCAGGAAAATTTACTTCTGCCAGAGAAAATTCCGGAATCGCCTCAGTTTGGGTGCCACTGCCCTTGGTAAAAGCGATCGCAGTTTTTTGTGCCTCCGTTGCCGTCTGTTCGCCGTGATATTGGCGAGCAACATCCCAAGCCAGCAATTTTTGGCGTTCTCGGGGATTTTCCGGCAAATCGTCTAAAGGCAACTCCGTCAGCAATTCAAAATATTCCATCACCAGATTGTCCGGCACCTTTTCCAATTTGGAATACATGCTCAAAGCATCTTCACTCAATCCCACATAATTGTTCAAAGACTTGGACATTTTCTGCACCCCATCGGTACCTATTAAAATAGGGGTAAGAAGGCCAAACTGGGGCATTAAGCCAAAATAGCGCTGTAAATCGCGACCCACACCCAAATTAAATTTTTGGTCGGTGCCACCAAGTTCTACATCAGCTTGCACCGCCACCGAATCGTATCCTTGCATGAGAGGATAGAGAAACTCGTGGAGGTAGATAGGCGTGGCTTTCTCGTAGCGTTCGGCAAATCCTTCCTTCGCCAGCATTTGTCCCACCGTCATCTGCGCCAGCAATTCCAGAATTTTCGCCAAATCCAAATTGGACAACCACTCGGAGTTGTAGCGAATTTCCAAACGTCCAGGCGTATCAAAATCCAAAATCGGACGAATTTGGTCCAGGAATTTGGTAGCGTGGCGGTTGACCTCATCCGCCGTCAGCTGGCGGCGAACTTCCGATTTTCCGGTAGGATCGCCAATACGAGCAGTAAAATCACCAATAATGAGGACAGCCGTATGACCAGCATCTTGGAAAGCCCGGAGTTTGCGAAAAGGAATGCTATGTCCCAAATGAATGTCCGAGCCTGTGGGGTCAATGCCCAATTTTACACGCAAAGGGCGATCGCATTGCTGCAAACGTTGGATAATATTTTCATTGGGATCGTCGGTATCTTCCTGATGGGGAAAAACTTCCGTTACCCCCCGGAACAACCGCGCCCATTCCGATTGGTCGCCCACCAACGGGCGATCGGCAGTTGTTGAATTTTGCCAAGTTGGAGTCGGTTTCGATACACTCACTGCTTGTACTCGTTGTCTCTATCTGTTGTCTTCTCTAAAAAGCAAGTGTACTATATGGTTTTCCCAAGCATACCTTGAAACCAATAAAAATCTTGACGAGCATTGCACAACCAAAGAAGTCTACGGAAACATGGCCAATCGTCGGGTAAAGTATTCTCAGAGCCAATTAAACAAAGCTAGCTAAAAAGCGTGTTTTTTTCCCACTCCTTTGGTAACTTCTAACCGCAGCTGTTCAATGTCCAAGCGAGGATTTCGAATATAGTGGCTACGAAGACCCTGCAACAAATACAAAATAAATATATTCCCAAGGTTCTAAATTTTTTCCAAGATGTGGGCAAGATTGCCGCAGGAACCATTTTGAGCGTCACCACCGTTTCCAGTTCCGTTGTAGCTGGCGGTTTGGTAGGACTGGCTATTAGTTTTCGTAACTTGCCAGATGTCAGGGTTCTGCGACATTACGTTCCTACTGAAACCAGTTACATTTACAGTATCAAAGGAAATCAAATTGCTAGCTTGCACGACGAGGCCAATCGAGAGGTAATACCGCTATCAAAAATCTCTCCTACTTTGAAAAGAGCCGTTTTGGCCATTGAAGACAGTCACTTTTACCAGCACCAAGGCATCAATCCCAGCAGCGTCGCCCGGGCCTTTTTGAGCAACTTGGAACAAGGAGAAGTTGTGGAAGGGGGTTCTACCCTAACCATGCAGTTGGTGAAAAACCTATTTTTATCTCCAGAACAGGAATTTACTCGCAAAGTTGCAGAAGCGGTGTTGGCTATCCGCTTGGAACAAATTCTCAACAAAGATGAAATTCTGGAGTTGTATCTCAATCAAGTGTACTGGGGGCACAATGCCTACGGTGCTGAGACAGCAGCCCAAAGTTATTTTGACAAGTCAGTCTCGGAGTTAAACTTAGCCGAAGCATCGATGATGGCTGGTTTGATTGCTGCCCCAGAAGAATACAGTCCCTTTATAGATATGGAGGCAGCCAAGCAGCGGCAACAATTGGTGCTGCAACGCATGCAAGAGTTGAATTGGATTACCGCCCAACAAGCTCAAGCAGCTCTCCAGAAAGACCTACAGTTGGGACACATCGACTCTTTTCAAAGCAGCCAGGTTCCCTATGTGACGGAAGCGGTTGTGGAGGAACTCAAAGAACGTTTTGGACGGGATTTGGTTCTTAAAGGAGGTATGCGGGTTCAAACGACGGTAGACCTACAAATGCAGGCGCTAGCAGAACGGACCGTACAGAAGTGGTACGACCGGTGGCGGCGGCGTGGGGTTTATCCCTACCCCAGCGAAGGACAAATGGCTTTGGTAGCGGTTGACCCGCGTACCCATTTTGTTAAAGCTATTGTTGGCGGTGTGGATTACGATAAAAGCCAGTTCAATCGTGCTTTACAAGCCCAACGGCAACCAGGTTCTTCGTTTAAACCTTTTGTGTACTATACGGCTTTTGCTTCTGGTAAGTATGTCCCCAGTACGCCCGTCAAAGATACGCCCACGACCTACAAAATCGGTACGGAGGTATACAAACCAAAAAATTACGGTGGCTCTTTTATGGGAACCATATCCGTACGCAAGGCGTTAAAGCTGTCGCGGAATATACCAGCGGTACGCATCGGTCAGAATGTCGGACTCAACGAAGTAATTGAAGTGACGCGCCGTTTGGGCATTGAAAGTCCCATGGAACCTGTGTTTTCTCTACCTCTAGGTTCGACTGGCATTACGCCTATGGAAATGGCGGGTGCGTTTGCGACCTTTGCCAACAATGGCTGGCATTCCGAAACAACGCTGATCGTGCAAGTAACCGATAGCAGCGGCCAAGTGCTGTTGGATAATACGCCGCAGCCGCAGTTGGTTCTCGATCCTTGGGCAACAGCAACGCTTACCGATGTGTTGCAAGATGTTATTGAGGATGGAACGGGTACTAAGGCAAAACTCGAACGTCCGGCGGCTGGAAAAACGGGTACAACGTCTTCAGAGCGCGATGTGTGGTTTGTGGGCTACGTTCCCCAGCTAGCCACGGCTGTCTGGATGGGACACGACAACAACTACCCCCTCGCCGCCGGCGCTACGGGTGGTACCTATGCCGCACCAATTTGGCAAGATTTTATGAAACAAGCGTTGTCGGGGGAACCGGTGAAACAGTTTCCCAATCCCTCTCAGTTTGACCGCCCTTAACATGAAAAAAATCCGCCCAACAGGCGATTATTTATTCGTCGGGAAGTTCTTTCTTCATGCGTTCCAGGGTGGCATGCATTTGATCGAACATTTGTTGGGGGGTCATGCCAAATTGATTGAGTTGGGTTTTGAGTTGCTGTACCGTTAGCTGAGCGCTGAAGTCTTCGGATAGTTCAAAACGCTTCATGAAAACGCGATAGCGTTCCATCAGGTCTTCCATCTGTTCGATGTACTTCTTTTTGCCTTCTACGTCAAATTTGCCGTATTTGGCTCCCAGTTCCATCAAAGATTGATAGTCCTCGAAGAGTTGTTTGGCTTCTTGTTGTACGATTTCCGAGTCGAAAAATCCCATTTTTTCCTCCACCGGACGATGTCTATAATTTTAGGGTAAGTACTTGTATGTACTTCAGATGTACTTATTAAGTAAAAGTTGATTTTCGATTGGTGCTATCTGGGCGATTTTATAGTCTCTTTTCATCTTAATGTAGCGAGCGATCGCTAGCCAATTCAACCAATTTCGGGAAAGCAACACTTTTTGGTTTTTGCCAGGCGGTTGCGATGTTTCTACGCGAAGAGGCAGATTGAGGGAAACGACACTGATTTCGCCGATGCGAGATAGCGGCCAGAAGCGGAACCAAGCTCGTCCAATAATATCCTCTTCGGGTAAAAATCCCCAAACGTGGGAGTCGTTGCTGTTATTTCGGTTATCTCCCATGACAAAGTAGCGGTTTTCGGGAACCTGGGTGGGTGGCATTTCGTATTTTGGTGGTGCGGCAATGTAAGGTTCTACTAGGGGGTGCTGGTTGAGATAAACGGTTCCCTGACGAACAGCTACCGTGTCGCCAGGTTGGCCGACAATCCGTTTGATAAAGGCTTGATCTTCGGTGAAACCTTGTTTTTGCAGTTGCGGTGGCGGCGAAAAAACCACAATTTCTCCCCTCTGCGGGGGATGTAGGTAATAGGAAACTTTTTCTACCACCAAGCGATCGCCCACGTGAAGAGTGGGCATCATAGAATCAGAGGGAATGTATCTGGGTTCGGCAACAAACAGACGCAACAACAGCGCCACAATCAAGGCAATCCCCACAACTTGCAGGTTTTCTCGATTGTGTTGCCAAAATCGCGACCACCATGGCTGTAACTGGTTTTGATTTTCTGGCAATTTTTCTGAGGATTTTTCAGGAGATGTCATAGAACAGCCGTTAGTTTCTATATTTTATCGAAATGGCGGGTAGGGATACTACGGATGGCGTCTGGTCGATTCCTACTGTATCGTTTCTTTGTCCGGACGGATAGGAGCAGTTTCCCAAATTTCCGGGATTTTGCCAAGTTGTTCGCTGCGCGATCGCATTTTTCTAGCTCGTTATTCAAAAATATCGATCGATTTTAAAACTTTTTCAGTATATATTCGGTTGCTGGGATAATAATTTCCATATAAGTTGCAAAT
>CAYZHY010000096.1:0-14386 GCA_964477525.1 uncultured Geitlerinema sp.
TATATGAGTTGAGTTAACTGGAAAATTGGAAAATCTAGTAGGGTACTTTTGTTTACCCTACTAAAAAAAATTTGTAAGCTAGGGCAAGAATGGAGCGAAGAAAAAAGTTGTTTCACTATATCGGATTAATCGGTATTATTGCGGTTGGCATAGTTTTGAGATTTTCAAATTTAGATGGCAAGCCTTTATGGTTGGATGAAATTATAACAGCATTGCTAGTTTTGGGCAAACAATTCCAAACTATTCCTTTAGAGACAATTTTTACATTTGAAGATCTATCATCTTTATTTTCCTTACAATTCGATGTAAGTTGTAGAACGATTGCTGAACAAGTTACGAGCCATTCCACCCATCCCCCCTTATTTTTTTGTGGCTTGCATCAATGGTTGGTTTTGTGGGAACCATCTACATTTTCTCTGGCTTGGAAATTGCGATCGCTATCGGCTTTTTTTGGTGTAGCCGCAATCGCAGCTATTTATTTTCTTAATCGTATACTATTTTCTAAAAATGCCGGTCTGATGGCTGCTGCGTTAATGGCAGTTTCGCCATTTGCTGTGTATTTATCCCAGGAAGCACGCCACTATACAATTCCCATGTTCCTGGTTTCTGTAACTCTTCTAGCTAGTTTGGAAATGGTACAAGATTTGCAATCTTGCCAATCCAAACGTTGGTGGATTTGGATGGGATGGGTTATACTGCATGGAATTGGACTGTACATTCACTATTTTGTTATATTAGTTATCGCTGCTCAAATAGGTACGTTTTTGATTTTTGGGCTGCGTAAAAAATTTCCTAAAAAAAATTGGCAAGAACCTTTGCAAGTAGGCAGTATTTTGTTATTGCCTTTTGTTTTATTTTTACCTTGGTTTGGTACTATCTGGGAACACATTCACCGTTCGGAAACAAATTGGCTACAACCTTTCGATCCAACTTGGGTAGACAGTATTGCTCCTATTTATCAAACTCTTTTAGCATGGTTTAGTATGACAATCGCATTACCAGTAGAACGCCAACCAATTGGTATTATTATTGCCTTTGGTTCGATTACATTACTGTTTATTGGATGGTTGGTTAAACAGGCAATCGCTGCTTATAAAATAATTTATAATTCATATCAACAAAACGATCGTTTTTATTTTCTAGCTATTTTTACGCTTATCGTTTTGTTAGAATTTGCTTTTATTGTTTATATTTTAAGGAAAGATATTACGGTTGCTCCCCGCTATCATTTCATTTACTATCCTAGTGTTTGCGCATTATTGGGATATCTACTAGTTACGAAAAATTTATATAGAAAACCTAAATGTAACAATACTTATTTATTATATTTTTATAAAATAAAACCAAAAATGACTGCGATATTACCAATATTGTTTGGTTTGCTGAGCAGTATTTTTGTGATTCAAGATATGGTTTTTCAAAAACCCTACTATCCCCAAGAGGTTGCTCAAAAAATAGAGCAATATAACAAAATGGAAATTGTAACAATTGGATATAAAAATTTACAGGAAATAGCTTTGGGATTGAGCTTTATTAAAGCAATGCAGGAAAATTTTTCCAAATTGGAACCGCTGCCTCGGTTCGCTTTCTTTTCTCGCTCTAATAGCTACCAACCAATTTGGCAAAAACTACAAAATTTATCTCGTACAAATTTTGTATCAAGTTACGATGTTTCGATTTATTTATGGGCAATTGCTCCTGGTTTAAAAAAAGCAGCTTATCCCAAAACTTTACAATTAGGAGATTACTATGTTTGCTCTCAAGAATCAAAAAATTATTTTCGCTTGGGGATTCCTTTTCAAGGTTATCCCTGCCAAAAAACAAACGGCAAATAGCAAATAGCAAAAAAATACCAGTTCAAATCAAACTCGAGATTGAATAGTTTGACTGTTGTAAATTTTTATGATAAAATAAATCAATTAAGTTTTTCGTTGGCAGAGGTTTGGCTAACCCGATCTACAGACAGTTGCAAATTGTACGATAAAGATTGGCGATCGTTAGAAACAACAACAATTTCGTAATATCCCGATTCTGGCAACGTTCCCGACCAGCTATAGTTAGACGAATCCTCTAGTAAATTTCCACGTCCAGAAGGCGTATAAATAGAAAGTAAGGTAAAACCGTTAGATTCTAAATACAAACGCATTCCCTGACCTTCTTGCAGGAAAGCTACGTAAATTTGTCCTTCTCCTGGTTTCAACTCAGCAGAAACCTCTTGAGTAAAAGTATCGCGTTTAAACTGGATGGTTTCTAAATTTTTTCCGCTCTCCAACTTTTGAAGCGTGTCAAATGCGATCGCATGCCAAGCCTGTCCCAAAGGCGTTTCTAGCAAATTTTGTTGGCGTAGGTTGGGAAAATAGTGAAAGAAACGAGCATCGACTAGATCGAACCAAGCACGGCTGCTAACGTGAAGTTGGTTAACTCGCCGTTTCCAGGGTTCGCGATCGCTAGCTTTATAATCACCAATTCTCTCTATAGAATCAGAACCTAACGTTTCCAACAAATCCAGAAGTATTTCTGCTTCGCGATCCCAACGTTCGCGCCAGATTTTATCTTCTGGTTGGTCGCTCAGGCTGCGGTCTTGTTGTTGGGGAAAACGTGCGTAAAATGCCTGGTCCACCATATTAGCAAATAATGAATAATCGATCCCCAATTCTCTGCGACGTTCGCGCAAAGCAATTTTCCGTTTCCGTTCCGCTTCCGATAATTCTAGGGATAAAGGTGGTGCTTCCGAATCGCGATTCGTTTGAAAATCTTTTGGCGAAAACAAGGGAGATGGTGATGGTTGAGAAGATCCCGATTGTTTTTCTGTCTCGGAATGCCTTTGCAGCCATTGCCAAGTCACCCACCATCCCAAACTGGCGGATATGGGAACCACAATAATTGCAGCTAGCAATCCTCCCCATAACAAGCGACGCGGTTTTCGATTGTTGGTTGTTGGCACAGCTGGTGAAATATTGGGAACGGCGTTTTCTGTTTTCCCATGGCCGTTTTGGTTTTTGGTATTGCTATGACCGTTTTGGTTTTTTGTTGGATTTTGCCTTTCTTGTGGCATTGACGAAGTTGACAGCAGCGTATCAGCATTTACGATCGTACTTTCTCCCTGGCTATGGGAAGATATTGTCGTTAGTTGCTGCAAAACTTCTCTCGCCGAAGCTATGCGGTCGTTAGGTTTGATAGCCAGCATTTGTTCTAAGATAGCTGCCAATTCTTTGCTAAGAGCAATATTGCCATTTTCTTGCCAAACCCACTTCAAAGTATGGCTATCCAACAATTCTTGGGGTTCTTTTCCAGTTACCAACACTAACGACGTTACCGCCAAAGCATACAAGTCACTGTGGGGATAGACAGAACCTGTTTGAATTTGTTCTTCTGGTGCAAATCCTACTTTCCCCAATCGTGTTGGCGGCTGACAAACACTGGTTTTGCCGGTGGTGGCAACTTCTGAATCAATCTGTGCGGCCAATTGCTTGACGCCACCAAAATCGATTAACACTGGCAATCCATCAACTTGCCGTTGAATAATATTATCCGGTGAAATATCGCGATGAATAACACCGCAATTGTGAATATATTCCAAAACTGGCAAAACCAATAGCAATAGCTGGCGTATTTCTGCCTCGGAAAATGTGTGACCGGCTTGCAATCGTTCCGCCAGTAGCTGTTGGTAAGACTTCCCTTCTACGTAATCTTGTACTAAAAACAAACTCCCCTGTTCCTCTTTAGTAGTGCGAAATAGTTCGCGAAAACGAGGAATTTGGGAATGGTTTAACTGGTACAAAATATTAGCTTCCCTTTCAAAAAGCTCTTTGGCTTTTTGCTGTTGGTAAGTTCCTCGGGTTTGGGGAGCAAATTCTTTGAGAACGCATAGTTCTTGAAATCGATTTAAGTCTTGAGCTAAATAGGTACGTCCAAAACCACCACGTCCTAGTTGTTTTAAAATTTGATAGCGTTCGCCAAGTACTGTATTGGGTTGGATATTGAGACCAACCAGGGATTCACCGCAATACTGGCAAAAGCGACTGGAGGAAGGATTATTGTGTCCTTGAGAGCAACGGCGAGATTCCATACTTCTAATAGTTGCGACGCCTGCTATCTAGACGCCAAAGATGTTCGCATCGTTGTTCGTGGTTTATATAGTTTATAGAGTGGCCAGGCGGGTTTGTGCTTCCGCTGCCACTTGTTCGATTTCATCTTGAGCTAAGGTTTCCAAAATTTGGCGTACTCGTTCGTCATGAAAATTTCCGAGTGCTTGTACCAGGCGATAGCGAACTTGCCAGTCTTGGTTATGAGTTTGTTCGGCTAAAAGATCGATGGCGCGTTCGTCGCCAAGTTCTCCTAGCGAACCCACTGCACTGGTTTGGATGAGAGGTTCTGGCGATCGCAAGGCTTCTGCCAACAAATCGAAAGCTCGTCGATCCCCCATCTCGCCTAAAGCGGCAATGATGCTCATTTGCACGATCCAATCGGAAGAGTTGTGGTACAAGGTGCGCAAATCTTCCAGCGTCTCGGTCATCTGTAAGGCACCCAAAGCATCGGCAGCAGCTGCCTTGACATCAGCTTCTTCGTCGTGTTGCAAGCGATCGCGCAAGATTTCTAAGGCTTTCGCAGGATTTTCACGTCCTAATGTAGATACTTGACTGACCGCTGCATACCGTACTCGGGGATTGCTATCAAAAATAGGGGTTTGGATAGCTTCAAAAGCAACGGCAGCATCTAATTCGCGCAGTTGGTTAACGCCACGCAAGCGATCGCCCAAATCCTCCGATTTGAGCATCTTTTTGACAGATTCCGGGGTGATACTCACCGGCGTCGCTCCTTTTCTTTCTTTTTCGTTTCACAAAAGATATTTTGCATAGGATGGAACGGGTTAAATAGGTACTGTCAACAATCAATCTAGATTGGAAGCCATTTCGCGGACAATATCGCCTCTGGTCAAAATTCCCACTAATTTCCCTTCGTTGTCGATCGCTGGCAAACGATGTATATCTTTTTCCAACATAAGTTTGGCAACTTCTTTTAGGGTTTTCTCTGGTTTGGTGGTAATGGGATGTTTGCTCATCACCTCTTCTACAGTCTGTCCCAAAGCTTTGTGAATTTCTTCTTGATAGTGGGCCGGATTTTGTAAGTAAATCACGCTGTCGAGCAGGACCACATAAGGAGGAAGAACCACCCCAGTTTCCTGCCACATAATATCAGTATCGGCAATGACGCCAACCAATTTCCCTTTTTGGTTGACGACGGGAAGACCACTGATGTGATGTTCTGCCAAAAGTTTGATGGCATCTCGCAGGGGAGCTTCTGGTGATATATACAGCGGGTCGCTGGTCATAATGTCGGCGACGGTTTTGGACATGGTTGGATTCCCTTGGGCAACAAATAAAAAGTCCTGAAATTATGATACCCCTGCAAGCAGCGTTGGGAAAGCTTTACTTACAACAAATCCGTTTTTCAGTATACTTTCAAAAAAGCTATTTATATAGCAATTTCAAATCAAACGCAAACAGTTAAAATATGAAAGTGAAAAATACATTGCCTTCGCCTCTAGAAGCATTCACAATTTTAATGAAAACGCTATAGCAATTTTTAACCAAAGGTGAAATCAACACCTGGTAGGGGACAACCGCTGTTTGCTTTCCCCCCAAAACTGGGGCGAGATTCGAGGAAACGGCATAATGCCATATATGGCCCTCCGTTGGGCAATCACGAAATCGACCGACACATCAAGCAACATGGCTACGTATAGGAACGGAAATTATAAGTTACGGGGAAATCTTTGCCTATTGCTAATCACCCGCTTCCCATAATTAAGCTGTTGGCGAGCTGCCCTTCATAAGGTTGCAAAAAATGGCAAAATGTGGAAGCTCTCAGAAAACGAACGCTACGATGAAAATATACTAAACATGTTTCAGTTTGCAGGTTTTGGAATTGGAAGAACACTATGACAGGTTCCCCACAGCCATCCGAACAGCAATCTCGTCGCGTTATCGTTTGCCAAAACGACGACTGCTGCCGCCATGGTTCTAAAGAAACTCTGAAGGCATTTCAAGAAGCTACAAGTTGGCAGGAAAATATAACCGTACAAACTAGTGGTTGTATGGGACAGTGCAGCATTGGTCCTACCGTACGCATCCTCCCAGATGAGGTTTGGTACTATCGAGTTAGTGCCCAAGATGTGCAGCAAATTGTCGAACAGCACCTCCAAGGTGGCGAACAAGTTGAGGAAAAACTGAATCCGAGGATTCATATGCGTTTTCCCGTTTAGCTAGATGGGGTCTTCCCGGCATGGGAAATTTGGTTGTAGACCCAAGAACGTATGAGTTGGTTGACTTGTTGGGGACTTTCGTCGTGGGGACAGTGACCGGCTTGCAGGTAAGATTCGCACAGTTGGGGGTAAAAACGGCGAAATTTGGCGCTGCGATCGCGTACGTTCATCCAGCAATCGCCTTCTCCCCAAATCGTATATAAAGGACAAGATAGGTTCGCTAGCAGTTCGTCTACAGGTGTTCCCCGAGGCGTTTTGAAAACGGAAGCAAAGACTTTGGCAGCACCGCGATCGCAAGAAGGACGATAAATTTCTTCTACCAAGCGATCGGTGACGGCAGTTTTGTCCAGGTACACTTTTTCTAGAGTCTTGCGGATAACAGATTTGCGGCGCGTATATTGGAAAATTAAAAAGCTTACCCAGTTTTGTAGTAGCAGCGATCGCATGGCTTGACGGTACAGACGGCGAAGACCAGTAGGTTTCGGTTGGACAGATGTATCGGAAAACGGACCGGCACTGTTGAGTAAAATAACACCAACGGCAGATTCTGGTTTTTGGGCCGCTACGCACAGGGAAACGTATCCCCCTAAAGAATTGCCGACGAGAACTACCGGCCTGCCGATTTTTTCGCGAATAAAGTCGTGCAGCAAATCGCGCCACAAATCGCCACTATACTGCCAATCTGGTTTGTCCGAACGTCCAAATCCTAACAGGTCAATTGCCCAAACCTGAAAATCCCGTTGCAATTCAGCGATATTTTTGCGCCAGTGGTCTGTAGACGCACCAAATCCATGCACCAGTATCAAAGGAGGGTGGGTTGGGTCGGTTTGGCCGGCACAAACGTAGTAGATAGAGCGATCGCGCCACGTCCAAGTGGTACCGGGAATTTCTGTAGGTAGGGAACTAGAGGCAGTTTGCATGGTTGCGAATAGAGGTTAAAACCAACAACAAGAGATAAAAGATATTAAGTAATGTAACATTTCCATCGTTCGAGTAGGTGCTGGGTAGCAGTTTTGTTTTGGTGGTTTCTAGTTTTTTTAGAGAAAGAGAGCGAAGGAATTTAGCATTTTTAGTGGTAGCCAGAGCATAAATTTTTTCGGAAAGTGCAACACAAAGTTGCACTTTACGATAAAATAAACTAGAGAGTGTATAGGCTCTTACAAATTCGATCCTGCGAAGGTTCGATCGCTCCCAACAGATTGGAAGTCTGGAGCCTGAGTTCAAGACTTAGGTAAAATCCCAGTTTTTTGCTACCTGCTACTATACTCCCAATCAAGAGCTTGGATGAAAATTGGAACCAAGCTTTTCGCAGTAAAGCTTTAAAGTATTTTCCCATATTCGGTAAATAGGTTCGTAGTCCAATTCCGGTGCCTACGCTTTGACGATGTAACTCGTTGTCTAAAGGGCAGCTACATTGTCCTAAAGCAAACCATACCGAGTTTCTTGTGGAGACGAAGTGGACAATTTGTTTGTCTACTTTTCATCTAGGTCTATGCTGGACAACTAGTGTATTGCCCTAGTGAGAAGTACCTGGAATCCAAGATTCATGACATACTAGCCATACTATCAACTTCCATCCGCACCGCGCTTATCTATGCAAAGAGCAAGCTCAATTGTAGCTGTATCGTCCCGTTACATTCCCCCAATTGGGGGCAAAAAATGCCATTATTTTATGTTTTTTCAGATCTTGCATCGTGGTGTAACATTAGAAACCAAATGAATGCTCCGAGCGGGGATTTTCTTCCCCAACTTGCGCCAATCTACCACCATACCATTAACAAATACTTGCATAGCCAGGTATTTTTACTTAATTTTTCCCTAGATAGGGAAAATACAGTTTCTGACTAAAAGCTCCATATTGTACTTTTTCAGCAATTAGGAAGATATATATGAACCAGCAATCTATATCTCCAGCAGTTTTGGTAATTTTAGACGGATGGGGTTATAGAGAAACGCCAGCAGGAAACGCAATCGCCCAAGCCCATACGCCAGTTATGGATAGTTTGTGTGCCGGCTATCCCAATACACTCATTCGCACCTCTGGTAAAGACGTAGGACTGCCAGAAGGTCAGATGGGGAACTCCGAAGTCGGCCATCTCAATTTAGGTGCTGGTCGGGTAGTTCCTCAGGAATTGGTACGGATTTCCGATGCGGTAGAAGACGGTAGCATCCAGGACAATCTGGTTTTAGGACAAGCCTGCCAAAATGCCCAAGCCAACCATAAAAAACTGCATCTGGTGGGGTTGTGTTCCGAAGGGGGCGTTCACTCCCACCTCAAGCACCTCATTGGATTGGTGGAAATGGCAAAAGCCCAAGGTGTGGAAGAAGTTTGTATCCATGCCATTACCGATGGTCGGGATACCAATCCCACTGATGGTGTAGAAGCCATTCGCCAAATAGAAAATTGCTTGCAGCGGATTGGACTGGGTCGCATTGTCACCGTCAGCGGTCGCTACTATGCCATGGACCGCGATCGCCGCTGGGATCGCACCGAAAAAGCCTACAAGGTGATGGTGGAAGATAGCAACGGCGAGGGTCGCTCTGCAGAACAAGTCCTCCAAGATGCCTATGCAGAAGGTATTACGGACGAATTTCTACTTCCCCGACGGGTGGCCCCTGGAGCCGTGGAAGCAGGAGACAGCGTGATTTTCTTCAATTTCCGTCCCGATCGAGCCCGCCAGCTAACGCAAGCCTTTGTTGTTCCCGATTTTGATGGCTTCCAGCGCGATCGCCTGGCCGACTTGACCTTTGTCACCTTCACGCAATACGATGCCACCCTACCGGTTTTGGTGGCCTTTCCACCGCAGAACCTTACCAACTTGCTTGGGGAAGTCATTGCCAACCACGGTTTGAAGCAGTTTCGCACTGCAGAAACCGAAAAATATGCCCACGTGACCTATTTCTTCAACGGCGGTAACGAAAAACCCTTTCCAGGAGAAGACCGAGAACTGATCCCATCTCCCATGGTTCCTACGTACGACCGGGAACCACAAATGTCTGCCCAAGCAGTTACTGACACTGCGATCGCTGCTATTGAAAAAGGTACTTACTCGTTCGTGGTTATTAACTATGCCAACCCAGATATGGTGGGACATACTGGGAACATGGAATCAGCGATCCAAGCCATTGAAACCGTTGACGCTTGTTTGGGACGTTTGCTAGAAAGCATCAGCCAAGCTGGCGGCAGCGCGATCGTCACTGCCGATCACGGAAATGCGGAATGCATGTTAGACGATGCTGGCAATATTTGGACGGCCCATACCACCAACCTGGTTCCTTTTATTTTCATAGAAGGAGAAAGAGCGAAAATCCCCGGACATGGAGCCAATGTCACCTTACGAGAGGATGGAAGGCTAGCTGATATTGCACCTACCATTCTAGATATCTTGCAATTACCCCAACCGCAAGAAATGACTGGACGTTCCATGATTGCGCCGTCAGAAGTCAGCCTCCGCACCAACCGCACCCCTGTTAGTTTGGGGCTGTAAGAGATTCGCTGTTGGTTTGTACAAGACATTCTAGCCAAGACGCGATACAGTGGAAAAGTTAACTATAGCGTTTTCAAAACTTGCTGCATCTTGGCTCTCAGTGTTGGTTTCTAAGTGAAAAACGGAGGTTTCATGACTGTATTTCAGTTGGTCAAAATTGTCTGGGCCCTTTCAGCCATTGGTTTGATCGTTTTGGTCATGCTGCACAGTCCTAAAGGAGATGGGATCGCCGGGATTGGCGGTCAAGCAGAACTGTTTACCAGTTCAAAAAGTGCTGAAAAAACATTGAATCGCATTACTTGGTTGTTGACGCTGATATTTATGGGAACAACGACCATTTTGAGTGCCGGCTGGCTGCAATAAGAATACTGGCCGTTGCTCAAATATATATATGCGCAAAAAATGGCAGCGATTTGTAGCGGGAATTTTGATTACTATGCTAGCGATCGCATGGTGGCAAACTTCTAGTGCGCACCATCCTATAAGCGATCGCTTGTCTCAATTTCCCCTGCGATCGCATCCTCTCCCTGAAAAATTGGCCAGTGCTAAAACCGATCCCAATGCTAGTAATTATTTTGACGAAATCCAGACCACCAAAGTCGGATATTTAATTTGGTCGCAATTTCCCGTGCAAATACACATCGCTGCCACGACCTCCCAAGCCACCGATGGGAATAACCGCCACCAAAACCAGAGTAGTTGGTACCAAGCAGTTGAAGCGGCTATTGAAGAGTGGCAACCTTACTTTCCCCTCACTTTAGTAGAGAAACCAGAAAGCGCCGATATCCGTATATGGAATCGCCGTCCGCCTTTAGAATTGGACGATCGAGGAAATTTGGTCCGTGCAAGAGCCGGACAAGTGAAATACAAACTTTACCTAAAGTCTACCGAAAATTCCTGCATCCTCTCCCATCGCTTCGATATTTTCCTCAATCCCCATCAAGCACCCAGCTACTTACGCGCTACCATCCGTCACGAATTGGGACATGCTCTGGGAATTTGGGGTCACAGTCCAGTGAAAACCGATACCATGTATTTTTCCCAAGTGCAAAATCCCTCCCCCATTTCCCAACGGGATATCAATACCTTGCGCCGCATTTACCAACAACCGACGCGCTTGGGATGGTCGCCTCAATCGTGAAACGTACCGTCAGGCATGGTAGCACCGCGAAGTTTGGTAGCAGTTAAATTTGCCATGCTTAAATCCGCTTGAAAAAGATTGGCTTCTGACAAATCCGCATAGCTGAGATCGGTCTTGGCAAAAAAGACCTCCACCATCATGGCACCTTGGAGGTTGGCATAGCTTAAATCTACCCGCGATAGATTGCTACGGGTTAAGTTAACCTGGCTTAAATTGGCTTCTCGCAGGATAGCACGGTCTAGCTTTGCATCTGGAAAACGCGCACCGCACAGATACGCTCCTGTTAGTTCGGCACCCACTAAAGAAGCGCGATCGAACAAACCATCCCGAATCACAGCATGGCTGAGATTAGCATTGGTTAGTTTGGTTTCGATCAAAATAGCACCGTTGAGATTAGCACTGCAAAGCTTGGCACCTCTTAAATCGGCTTGACGCAAGCTACATTCGGCTAGATTGGCTCCCCGCAAGTCAGCTTTGCTCAAATTGGCACCGTTGAGATTGACTCCCAACAGGTCGACTCCCTGCAAATCTGCTCCTTGTAAGTTCACTGGGTCGTAAACCCGCCGTTCGTAGCGCAAATTGGCTCCCCGCAAGCAAGCACCCGCCAAACAAGCACCGCTGAAATTGCTATTGCGTAAATCGGCGTAGCTGAGATTGGCATTGGTAAGATTGGCTAGGGTGAGGTTGGCTTGCCGCAAATCGGCATTTTGTAAGGTAGCACCGTGGAGATCGGCATCGCTGAGATTGGCGGCTTGGAGATTGGCTTGGTTGAGGTTGGCTCCGCTAAGCCGTGCTTGAGCGAGATTGGCTCGTTGGAAGTTGGCACGGCTTAAGTAGGCTAATACAAAGGTGACTGCCTGTAGGTCTGCTTGGCTTAAATCGACACCGATGAGATCGGCACCGTTTAGCTTGGCACTGCGCAGGCTAGCGCCTGAAAATTTGGTTTCGCCAGCGCTATATCGGTTGACAATTTCGGTGGCGTTCATGAGAAGTCAAAGATTTCAATGACGGGCCGCGATCGCAAGGCTTAGAACGGAAAAACACTCGCTTGTTGGAAGTGCCTTGTTTAGCGCGATTGGGAGACGTTCGTTGGAGAACCGGTTGCGGTTTTATATGGAAATTCTTTCGTCCATACGGCTGTTTTGGCTCCTGGTTCCCGCAGGTGTATCTTCACAAGTTCGATGTGGTTAAGTTTCAATTCTAGAATATATTTGCGCAAACCTGGAACAAGTTGTTTGGGCGGCCATTTTTCGGTGGATTCTAAAATAACGTGCAAGCAACCACTACGAATGGCTACAAGGGTGTTGATATCTTTGTTACTGAGAAATTTGTTGGTTAGTGCCGCGATCGCTTTTGGATTTCCCTGTTGTGCCAGCGAAATGACTTTTTGACGGTTTGCTTTTGAGGGTTTTTGTGTTTTTTCTAGAGATGGTTGGGTAGTGCTAGAAGCAGATTTGTTTGTTTCTACGTTATGAGTGGTTTTTTTTTCCTCCAATTCTGGTAAGTTTAAACGTTCCCTATCGGCGGTTTTCATGTTTTTGAGAATATCGAGAAAGCGATCGGTATTATTTTGTATTTTTACCATAAATTCTTGTAATGCTTTATGCTTCCAAAATAATTTTTCTTCCGCTGATTGGTTGGTTAGTTTTCTATCTAATTGTTGTTCTAAATTTTGTAATTTTGTTTCTAAATCATTGATAACTTGGCGAACGTAGTCTTCAACTTTTTCCTGAAGTTCGGCTTCCAGATTTAGCTTATCTCGTAAAGAATCAGTAATTTGATGAACTAAACTACCACTTTTTTTGGGAGATTGAAGAACTTGCGTACTTTCGATTTCTTCGTTGTTTTTTGTATGGGAAGCGTTTGACGAAGATGTAGACTGTTTTCCTTCTGTCATAGGCATAGCTACTGTTGCTTCATCTAAAACAGACATTTCTTGCTCGTCTTCATCTTCTTGTTCCTGGTTTTGCTTGGGTGTATTCTCTGAAGTTTTGGTAGCTATTTGGGAATCTGAATTCTCTATAGTTTCTGCAGTTTGCTGTTTGGTAGCAATATGCGATATTTCCATGCTTTCGCTATCTTCATCGGCTGATTTATCTTCCGAAACGGTCTGCGAGTGAAAATCCCCATCTTGCGGAGTCGATTGGGTTGCGTCGATACGTGTTGATTGGGGTTGAGAAACGTTTTCATAGCAAGGCATCATCGCTTGAATGATGGTTTTGGCTGCCTGCATGTTTTCTTGCGGATTTTCTAAATTTTTGGCTGTATTGTAAAGTTTTTCCTGAAGTTTTTGTGGGGTCGTATAAACCGAACAGAGATAGCGCAGCATTTCATCGAGGGATTTTTCCCGAACGACGAGCCAATCTTTATCGTGTCCGTAAAATCGACGGTATAAAGTAGAGAAAATTAAAATTTTCGCTCGCAAAGGATTGGTTTGCTGCATGATTTTCATGCGAATGTCAAAGAATCGTTCCTGATTGGAACTATCTTCAGGATCCCAAGCATAAAGAATTGGGGGGACTTGAGTGTTGTCTTTAGCTTCTTCCGATTGACCATCGATATCTCTAGTATCGGCTTCGTAAAGGGGATTTAATTTAGCCAAAATCGTGTTAGCAATAACGGTGTATTCATCAGCTTTATTAATTCGACAAACAATACTATCTAAAGCCGATTGCAGTTCTTCTATATCAGGATGAACGTCAATCAAACGAACGATTAAATCGCTCATTTGAATTTCAATTAAGTTGCTGAGGTTATTTTCCCAAATGCCATAGCAAACAAAATGCAGTAGTTTTTTAATGCGAATGGCATTGACATCTTCTTCAAATTCTTTAGCGATCGCTTCTACAAACGGCGAAGAACCCATCATTTCCTCCCTAGTTTAACAAAATTTGTTGTTTTTTTTTTAAGGCAACTGCAAACTACTTTTGCGATAAAATTGTTGACATATTTTTCTGCTTTTACTTTTCTTTTTTACTTTACAGAATGGTTTTCAAGCATTTGGTTTCTATTGCCATTCCCAACAAACGCAAACATTGAAACTCCCTGTAGGAAGGAACAGCCCTTCTACAATTCGGTAGGTTCAAAACCGTGACAGCTCATGGGGACACCGTTTTTCCTCCCAAAACGTTTGTAATTTCAATGAAAACGTTATATAGAGTTTTTGGCATGCAACCATATTTATAGATCTTACTTTGGGAAAACCAATGCCGACAATTTCGAGCGTTTTGTTACATTTTTTAAAGATTGGCAATCTGATTTAACCCTAGCATTTTCTAGAGCTAGCCATGCTCCCAATGGATTATGCAATTTGCAATTCAGTTTCTGCTCGCTCAGCAATCAGCTAATATATCCCTTGATTGGTGTATTTACCTGGATTATGGATGAAAACGCCACCATCTCGCAAAAATACTACAAGCAATTTTTAGCAAAGTTGCGATCGCCCAGAATATAGTATTTTTATATGAGATGTGTACAGATCGCCTTTTATAT
>CAYZHY010000097.1:0-14133 GCA_964477525.1 uncultured Geitlerinema sp.
GAGTACCTCAGGGCATGGGGGAATTCACGCTTGGGGACACGACAACCGCTGTCAGGCAGGCGAGAGCTTGCCTGATAAGTTGTGTGGCTGAACCAAGAATCCCACGAATAGAATTCGTGGGAGTGTCAAAATGGAACTGCACTGCTCGTGTAAAAATCGGCAAAATACAGCTAAGCGGGATTTCAGGGAAATTTTTTATGGAACAGGGCAAAAAGCGCATCGGAATTTTAACCAGTGGCGGTGACTGTCCGGGGTTAAATGCCGTCATTCGTTCTGTAGTTAGTCATGCCACCCTTAGCTACGACTGGGAAGTTTTGGGAATTCCCTATGCCACGCAAGGACTCATAGAAAAAAAAGCCATTTCTCTAAACGTTCACGGCATGGACGTTCACGGCATCGATCCTTTGCTGAGTACCGGCGGTACCATTCTCGGTTCCATTAACAAAGGCGATACCTTAGAGCGTACCCAAGACATTATTGATGGTTACAAAGCACTGGAATTGGATGCTTTGGTTGCTGTGGGTGGTGAGGGAAGTTTGGCTATTTTGCACGACCTCGCCGAACAAGGCAACTGGAACATGGTTTCGGTGCCCAAAACCATCGACAACGACGTTCCCTTTACCGAACGGTCAGTGGGTTTTGACACGGCGGTTAATACCATTACCGATGCTTTAGACCGCTTGGTATTTACAGCAGCCAGCCACGACCGGGTGATGGTGGTGGAAGTCATGGGACGCGAAGTGGGACATTTATCCCTTCATGCCGGCATTGCTGGTGGCGCTGATGTCATTTTAATTCCAGAAATCCCCTATGCCATCGACTCGATTTGTCAAAAAATTCGAGAATTGCGCGATCGCTGGGGAAGGCGCTTTGCCATTGTGGTGGTAGCAGAAGGTGCCAAAACCGAAAGCGGCGAATCCCGCTCTTATACAGATGCCTTGGGCGAAGTCCGCCTGCGCGGCATTGGCGAACACATTGCCGAACAAATTTCCTTGTGCAGCCACGTAGAATCCCGGGTAACCGTGTTGGGACACGTACAGCGCGGCGGCGTTCCTTCTCCCCTCGATCGCTTGTTGGGAACGGCTTTTGGAAAATCCGCCGTAGACCTCATCGCTCAAGGTTTGTTCGGTCACATGGTGGCCTGGCAAAACGGTAGGGTGGTTCCCGTTCCCCTGTCTCAGGTTTTTGCCAAGCAGGTCAGACCCGTGGACATCCAAGGAGATTTGGTGCAAACCGCTCAAGCAATGGGTGCCTACATTGGCGAACTTTCCAAAAGCCCATAACAGAATTAGCTACCTTCCCGCAGTTTATCCAAGACGCTGCGGTCTTCTAGCGTGGAGGTATCGCCAGAGATTTCCTGACCGGAGGCGAGATTGCGCAGCAAGCGGCGCATAATTTTGCCCGAGCGAGTCTTGGGCAGAGCGTCGCTAAAGCGAACGACCCCAGGACGGGCGATCGCGCCAATTTCGTTGGCCACGTGCTGTTTTAATTCGTTTTCCAGTTCTTCACCGGCGTTGTAGTCCCCTTCCAAAGTGACAAAGGCAACAATTTCTTCGCCTTTCATTTCCTCGGGGCGACCGACAACGGCAGCTTCTGCCACAGCCGGATGGGAAACCAGCGCAGATTCTACCTCCATGGTGCCCAGGCGGTGTCCGGCAATATTGATGACATCGTCAACGCGACCCATGACCCAGAAATAGCCATCTTCATCTTTGCGGGCACCGTCACCGGCAAAATAGAAATACTGGCCGTCTTTGGGCGCAATATGTTCCCAATAGGTGCGGCGGAAGCGGTCCGGATCGCCGTAAACAGTCCGCATCATGCCAGGCCAGGGATATTTAACGACCAAATAGCCACCTTCGTTGGTAGCCACTGGGTTGCCGTCCAAATCAACAACATCCGCTAAAACACCGGGGAAAGGCAGGGTGGCAGAACCGGGTTTGGTGGGAATAGCCCCTGGTAGCGGGGTAATCATGAAACCGCCAGTTTCCGTTTGCCACCAGGTATCGACAATGGGGCAGCGAGAATTGCCAATAACCCGGTAATACCACATCCAAGCTTCGGGGTTGATGGGTTCGCCGACCGTTCCCAAAATCCGCAGCGAGGACAAATCTCGGGCTTTGGGATGGTGTTCGCCCATTTTGATCAAGGCCCGAATGGCGGTGGGGGCAGTATAGAAAATGGTGACGCCGTATTTTTCGACGATATCCCACAGACAACCCGGTGCGGATGGGCGAGGGGCCCCTTCGTACATGACGGTGGTGGCCCCGTTGGAAAGGGGACCGTAAACAATGTAGCTGTGGCCGGTAATCCAACCTACGTCGGCAGTACACCAGTAAACATCGGTTTCCTGTAGGTCAAATCCCCATTTTAAGGTGACGTGGGTGTACAAGTTGTAGCCGCCGGTGGTGTGAACGACGCCTTTGGGTTTGCCGGTGGTTCCGGAAGTGTAGAGGATAAATAGCATGTCTTCGCTGTCCATGGGTTCGGCGGGACAGTGGGCGGAGACACCGGCTTTCAGGTCGTGCCACCAATGGTCGCGTCCTGGTTCCATGTGGACTTTTTGTTCGGTGCGTTGGACCACCAGAACGTTTTCCACACTGGGAACGTTTTGGTTGCCCAGGGCTTTGTCCACTTGGTCTTTCAGGGGAACGATCGCGTCTTTGCGCCAACCCCCATCGGCGGTGATGACCAATTTGGCAGAAGCGTCGTTGAGGCGGTCTTTGAGGGCTTCGGCGCTAAAGCCACCAAAAACGACGGTGTGGGCGGCACCAATTCGGGCACAAGCCAACATCGCGATCGCGGCTTCGGGAATCATGGGCATGTAAATGCCGACGCGATCGCCTTTTTGTACGCCCAATTCTTTGAGAACGTTGGCGGTTTGGCAAACTTCCCGGTGCAGTTGGGCGTAGGTATAGGTGCGGGCATCGCCCGGTTCTCCTTCCCAAATTAAGGCGGCTTTATTCCGTCGCCAGGTATGCAAATGGCGATCGAGGCAGTTATAGGAGATGTTTAGTTTGCCGCCAACAAACCATTTGGCAAAAGGAGGCTGCCAATCGAGCACTTGGTTCCATTTTTCAAACCAATCCAGTTCCTGCTCTGCCAGTTCTGCCCAAAAACTTTCTGGGTCTTGTTGGGCACGGTTGTAGAGTTGTTGGTACTCTTCGATGCTCTTGATATGAGCATTTTGGGAGAATTCCTCGGATGGCTGGAAGAGTCGTTGTTCGCTAAGAACGGATTCGATGGTGCTGTCCGACATAGTTTTTGCTGTATGTTTGGCTACTGCTTACCATCATATTGTCGATCGCTAAGTGCCCAAAATGCCCAAGAGCACTTTATTTTTTGTTAAGTAACCATTAGAAAAAATCTCCGCCTGTCAAAATGCGGAGAAAAAGGTATTGCGAGGGCCATTTTCCAACAGTAGTTGTTAGAAGTCTTGGGTCTCTTTTGGCGATTTACTTCCTTGGATGTCGGGGAAGGAGATGCGCTGTCGATCGGTTTGATAGATACAATCTACATCTGGTTCTTCATCCAGTTTGCCGGTGTAGCCAAAGGTATTCATACGTCGGCGACAGTCACGTACATCGTCCGAATTAACCAAGTTTCGTTTCTCTAACACCGCCCAGTTTTCCTGGCGCAACACGCAACCTGGTTGCATGCTTGGCTGCGATACGTACACCGTAAAAGGATTCATGGTGAGGAAGGTCCGCGTTTCCATAACAATGGAACTGGCTCCGTATTGCACGCACATTTCCGCATTGGGGGCGCTGCGATCGATATAAGAGCGGGAAGCCACGTTGCCGGAATTTAAGTTCGCAGAAGAACTGAGGGCAATTCCAATAGCGATTCCCAATAAAAATATTCCCCCGAATATACCCAGGGTGGTCAGCTTGAAGCCAGAGGAGTTGGATCTAGACATAGGACGCTACTTTTGGCAGTGACAGTTGGAGATGGAAATATGGAAATATAGGAAAATATAGGAAATTTTATAAAAATTCTCTAGGGGGAGCTCATTTCGATATGTTCTGCTAGCACGAGTTTTGGTGCGCTCGCTGCTCACCTATTTGATTTGCTTTCGCCGAACGCCCCCTACAAAACATGCAAAAAGAGCGGAGAGGGTGGGATTCGAACCCACGATGGCGTTGCCGCCATAACGGATTTCGAGTCCGCCGCAATCAACCACTCTGCCACCTCTCCAACAGCACTTTCATTGTATCGCGAGCGATTCGCTTTGAAAAGAGCTTTTCGCCTAGCTACGGTATCCAACGAAATTATGGTGCCGCCCAAGTAGGATTTGGAGGGAATTCAATTGTTTGCTATATTCTCCCAAAAAACAAGCCAAAAGACAATGTTTCCCCAGCGATCGCTGTTTAAATATCTGGGCCATCTGATTGTCTAGCCCGTCAGACTAGTATAATCCAAATAGCGGCTTGACTTCGGATACTTAATTTTTTCTGAAGGCAACCATTTTGGATCGTTCCCGATCCTAGTCTAGGTGGGAACCTAATTTGTTGAGTTTCCGGGGCTGGCAGGGAAGATTGCCTTCCTTGTCTTACCTTGACATGGAGTCCGAAACAGCAAGCAACGTGGACTTAGAGACAATTTTTCAAACCCGAAACCCAATTATTGGCGTGGTTCATTTGCTTCCCTTGCCTACCTCACCCCGTTGGGGTGGCAATTTGGGAGCCGTCATCGAACGCGCCGAGCGCGAAGCGGCTGCCCTCGCTTCTGGTGGGGTCGATGGCATCATTGTAGAAAACTTCTTTGACGCACCATTTGCCAAAGATGCCGTCGATCCGGCCGTGGTCAGCGCCATGAGTCTGATTGTGGACCGGTTGCAAAATTTAGTGACCCTACCCATTGGGGTGAACGTGTTGCGCAACGATGCAAGAGGCGCTCTCGCGATCGCCTCCTGCATCCAAGCACCGTTTATCCGCGTCAATGTGCTTACCGGCGCTATGGCCACCGACCAAGGGGTCATTGAAGGATGCGCGCACGACCTATTGCGCTATCGTCGGGAACTCGGTAGCGATGTCAAAATTTTGGCGGATGTTTTGGTCAAACACGCACGTCCGCTGGGCGCGACCAATTTAACCACCGCCGTGCAAGATACAATCGAGAGGGGACTGGCAGACGGAATTATTCTATCAGGGTGGGCCACAGGCAGCCCTCCCACTCGTGAAGACTTGGAACTGGCCAGTACGGCAGCAAACGAAACGCCAGTTTTTATTGGTAGCGGTGCCAATTGGGAAAACATTGCTTCCTTGTTGGGAGCTGCAAATGGCGTCATTGTATCTAGTTCCCTCAAACGCCATGGCAAACGCGAAGAACCAATCGATCCAATTCGCGTCAGCCAATTTGTGGAAGCGGCACGGCAGGGATTGTCATCTGAAGTTTCTTCAACCACGGTTTCTTCAGTGAAACTTTCATCTTGAGCCTGACCATTGGATATTTCCAACTATGTAGTTTTTGGAGCGAACCATGAGGCGCAGACGTCCTACCCCTTGGATTCATCGCTGGTCTCGTCCCATTATCGGTGCGATCGCGGTTTTGGGAGCTGTAGAAACGGCTTGGCTAACTGCCGTCAAACAAATGGGCAACGTTGCCAGCGTTTGCCCCACCAGCGGTTGTAATGAAGTTCTCAACAGCGAATATGCCTATGCTTTTGGCATTCCTCTAACCCTGTTTGGGTTGGCGGCTTATTTCAGCATGGGCGTATTGGCCCTGGGTCCTTTCGCCGTTCGCTCCAAGACCAATCCCTCTTTACGTTCCGAGTTAGAAGATTGGACTTGGTTGTTATTATTTGTTGGCAGTACGACGATGGCCTTTTTCAGCGGCTATCTCATGTACTTGCTGGCGTTTGAATTTCAAGATTGGTGCCCTTATTGCCTTGCTTCCGCTGTATTTTCTTTCAGCATGTTTGGACTTACCATAAAAGGGCGGGATTGGCCTGATGTGGGTCAGCTGTTTTTTAGCGGAGCTGTGGTAGGACTAATTACTCTAGTAGGAGCAGTGGGGATTCACGCTAATATCAACTCCCCCACCGCTGGAACCGCAAGCAATACACCTGCTAACACCAACTCAGGTCCGGCCATTACTACTTCCTCGGGAGCGGCAGAAATGGCCTTGGCCCGTCACTTACAAAAAATCGATGCCAAGATGTACGGTGCCTACTGGTGTCCCCACTGTCACGAACAAAAACAGTTGTTCGGCAAAGATGCCATGAAGCTTATTGATTACGTAGAGTGCGATCCCAAAGGGGCTAATGCTCGACCACAACTTTGCGAACGAGCCGACATCCGTAGCTTTCCCAGTTGGGAAATTAACGGTCAACTGGTTCGAGGGGTACAACCTTTAGAAAAGCTGGCCGAACTATCGGGATATGAAGGTCCTCAAAATTTCCAACGCGAGTTTCCTTATTCAGGAAATGGCTAAGCGGGGAGATAGATGGACTGGGAAACCAGAAGCCACCTCACCTGAGTGCGGACTGGAAGCTTGGAATTGGCGGTTTTCCACCGCCGATCTCCCCCGCCACTGCTATGTTTGTACATTATTTTTACCAAATTTCAGTAAATATACGGATATTTGGAACTGGCGAATTGACTAAAGTAGAAGGAAAACTAGGCAGTAAAACAATACCGAGAACTCTTAGAAAACATTTGGTACCGATGCCCTAGCCTGCTTGGCTAAGACAACTGTAGCTCGCTCGTCATGGATGACAGGTCTGGCATCCTAAGGAAAAGCCATAGCCGTAAAAAAATCACCAGGAATCGCCGTTGACTGCGTTCCGCTGTGCCTTAAAGGGCTTCATATGCTAGCAAAGTTTCGTAAATGGTTGTTTCAACAGCATCGCGTTTTAACGGCAGCAGTTGGTGTTGCTGCCGGCGTTACCCTTTTGCGTTTGAGCGGCATGTTACAACCTTGGGAATGGGCCGCTTTAGACCAATTTTTTCGCTGGCGCCCTTCCCAAGGTCAGGACGAACGCATTTTAATTGTGGGGATTGGCGAAAAGGAAATCCAGGCAGGCAATTGGCCGGTGACAGACAAGGTCATGGCGGAATTACTGCGGAAAATCCATGCTCGCAATCCACGAGCTATCGGTCTCGATGTCTATCGCAGCCGCCCTCGACCTCCCGGACATGACGAATTATTGCAATCTTTTGCCGAAATTCCCAATTTAATAGGAATTGAAAAGATTGGCAACAGTAGCAAAGAAACGGTTAAGCCTCCGGAAATTCTAAAAAATAGCGATCGCGTGGGATTCAACAATGTCGTTTTCGATTTTGACGGTAAGGTACGTCGTTCTTTGCTGTACTGGCATGTGGACGGCCAAAGCCATACCAGTTTTGCTTTAAAACTGGCGCTGATGTACCTCAAGGCGGAGGGGATTACCCCGAAGTCATCGCCATCCAACCAGTATCTCCAATTGGGCGATCGCGTATTTCCCATGTTCCAAAGCCGCGACGGTGGCTACACCAATGCCGATGATGGGGGATATCAAGTTTTGGTCAATTTTCGCGATCCGGAAGGTACGTTTGCCAGGGTTTCCATGAACGAGGTGTTGCAGGGAAAAGTGCCACCGGAAAAATTCCGCGATCGCATTGTTCTCATTGGTTCGGTTGCCCCCAGCCTCAAAGATTTGTTCCAAACACCCTACAGCGAAAGTTTGTTGAGCAGTCCCGACCCCATTCCCGGGGTAGAACTCCATGCCAATTTTGTTAGCCATATTGTCAGTGCGGTTCTCGATAATCGACCGATAATTAAAGTTTGGCCCGATCCCGTAGAATACTTGTGGATCTTTGCTTGGTCGTTGGTTGGGGCAGCTTTGGCTTGGCGGTTGCGATCGCCGGGGTGGTCGTTGGTCGGCGTTTTCATTAGTGGTGGTGGTTTATTTTTCGGCTGTTACCTGCTGTTTTTACCGGGTTGGTGGATTCCTTTGGTTCCCGCTGCTATCGCTTTAGCCGCTTCTGCGGTAGTAATGACGGGATACATTGCTCACCTAGAAGAAGAGTTGAAACAATCGAAGGAATTTCTCCACAGCGTCATCAATACCATCCCCGACCCGATTTTTGTGAAAAACACCGAACACCGTTGGGTCGTATTAAACGAAGCCTACAGCGAATTTTTGGGCTATCCCACCGAAGATTTGTTAGATCGTTCGGAATACGAATTCTTTTTGCCCATGGAGGCAGATCTGTTTCGCCAGCAGGATGAGTTGGTATTTCAATCCGGACAAGACCGAGAAAATGAAGAAAAATTTACCGATGCCCAAGGGAACGTTCGTTTTATTGCTACCAAGCGATCGCTCCATCGGGATGCCGCCGGCAATGTGTTTTTGGTCGGTGTAATTCGGGATATTACCGAACGCAAAAACATGGAAGAAGAACTCAAGCGAACGGCAGCAGAGCTAACTCGTTCCAACGAAGAATTGCAGCGATCGCAAAGTCGCTTGCGCCATCAAGCGTACCACGACGATCTGACCGGGTTGCCCAATCGGGTCTTGTTTCACGAGCGTTTGGACCAGGCCATCCAATGGGCAGATGCCAGCGATGAAATTGTGGCTTTGCTCTATATCGATTTAGATGGGTTCAAGGAGGTAAACGACAACCAAGGGCACAATCTTGGGGATTTGTTGTTAAAAGCAGTAGCCAAACGTTTGGTACGTTGTTTGCGTAGCAGCGATACCGTTGCTCGTTTGGGAGGTGATGAGTTTACAGCCATTTTGCCAGGCATTCGAGAAGCAGCCAATGCCGAGAAAGTGGCACAGAAAATTCAAGCGACCATATCGGCTACGTTTGCCATCGAAGGGAACAATATTCAGGTAACCCCCAGTATTGGCATTAGCATTTATCCGTTACACAGCCGCGATCGGGAAACATTAATCAAACAAGCAGATGATTGCATGTATTTAGCCAAAAAACAGGGAAAAAACTGCTATCAAATAGCGAAAGCTACTGCTAACTAGCCTTCAATTGGGTATCTATGGCAACGGTCTCTAGATAAATCTACTATATATAGCGTATGTTCCTCTCAATGAGATGGTTTCTTTACAAATCTATATATATGATGGACACTTACGTATAAATACGGATATATTAAGGGAAAGCCAACCTTGGTTTTTGTAGGTCTTTTTGACAGGAGAGGAAGCACCTTATGAATATTTGGAAAAAGGTTGCTGTCTTAGCCAATACACTCGCTATTGGTTTGTCGATAGTGGCTCCCGCTACCGCAGCAACGCCCATAACCAACAATTCCCTCTCCGCACCTCATACAAACCAACAATTGAAAGGAAGCACGATCGGGTCCGAATACGAACCTCCAGATAATGGAGGTCCTGATGAAACCGGCGATGCTGGCACCCACTAAAAATTGGCTTGGTTGTGGTAGGAGAAGGAAATTTCCGAATCAGAGGTAAACCAACCTTGATTTTGGACCAAAGTATGTTTTTCCCAATGTTTTGAAGGTTGGGGAAAGTCCTGTCGGTAATGAGCGCCACGGCTCTCTTTGCGAAAATAAGCGCTTTTAAGTAAAAGAACCGCCATATCCAGTAAATTTTGCGTTTCTCCCCAAACACGTAACTTCTGGGTGGTATCGCTGTGGGTAAATTTTATATTTTGACCGGGAATCAAATTTTGACAAAATTGAGTAGGAACCAACTGGGCAAACTGCTCTTGCCAAGTTGTTATTTGTTCGATGGCAGCTCGGAGCTGTCCGCCATCGCGAGAGAGCCCAGCACTTTGCCAAACCAAACGGGGAATTTCTTGGCGTAGCTTGGTAATAGTATCCCACTGGGCTGGTGGAATTTCCAACTGGGAAACCCATTTTTCGGTTTTGGTTTCCAGAGGGGGCATAGTGTCTGATGGTGGCAGTTCCACACGAGCCAATTCTGCTCCATATACAATACATTCTAACAAAGAATTGCTAGCCAAACGGTTGGCACCGTGAATGCCAGTACTGGTAGTTTCTCCTACGGCATACAATCCTGGAATGGAAGTACGGGCACTTCGATCGGTAGCAATGCCACCCATCCAGTAGTGAGCTGCCGGTGCTATGGGAATGGGTTCGTTAAACACATCAATGCCCCACTGCTGGCAAACTTGGATAATATTGGGAAAGCGATCGCGAATGCGTTCTGGAGGAATGGGGCGCATATCCAACCAGACATTGGCACTGGCTGGGTCAACGCCCAAACGTTGGAAGTGCCAGAAAATGGCGCGACTGACCACATCGCGCGGTGCTAATTCTCCATCTTGATGGTAGTCAAAGGCAAAACGACGCCCTTCGCGATCGACCAAATGGGCTCCTTCACCGCGAACGGCTTCGCTAATGAGAAAATGGGGCGCTCCTGGTTTGGTAAGTGCTGTGGGGTGAAACTGAACGAATTCCAAGTCTCGTAAAATCGCCCCTGCATGCCAGGCAATGGCCACGCCATCCCCGGTACTGACGGAGGGATTGGTGGTTCTGGCAAAGACTTGACCGCCACCGCCAGTTGCCAAAACCACAATTGGTGCCGACAGCCACAGCAATTGGTCTTGGTAAATGACTGAAATTCCCCGACAGCAGTGCTTTTGGGGATGCAACCACAATCGATGCGCCCAGGCTGGTGCGATAATGGTAATATTTTCCCGATTGCGTACTTGTTGGGCGAGGGTGCTGGTAACGGCACGACCCGTGGTGTCGGAAGCGTGCAGCACTCGGCGGCGGGAGTGAGCGGCTTCTAGGGTAAGGGCAAAATTGCTGTTTTGGCGGTCGAAGGCTACCCCTAAATCGGCCAAATTTCGCACGCATTGAGGCGCTTGCTGTACTAGAAATTCTACTGCCGAGCGATCGCACAATCCAGCGCCAGCTTGGATGGTATCTTCTAAATGAATTTTCGGAGAATCATCGGGGGAGACTGCAGCTGCAATGCCACCTTGCGCCCAGTCGCTCGCTGATAGGGGCAGGTGTTCTTTGGTGATAATTCCGACTTGCAGGTTTTGGGGCAGGCACAAGGCTGCATACAAACCAGCAGCACCGGCTCCGACGAGAATCACATCAAATTGTTCGGCAAACGGTGGCGATGCTTCGATGGTAGATTCCATATATAGTAGTTTAAAATCAAATGTAAATTTGGCGTTTCCCCATTATGGAAAAACGTAAGGGGAAAATAGCGCTTCGCTTGTCCCTCCTCCCAAACCGTTCGCCATTCCATCAAAATACTACGAACACCTAAGATGATGGTGGTGAATGGAAGAGGGGGATTTGGGAAAATATTCTACATTTGAAATCGAAAAAAATCTCCCTTTGCGAAAGCATGTTTCAATAGACTTGCTGCCTATCTTAACATTTTTTCACAAAAGGGAGCGAAATCGGCAAATCGTTGCTAAAAAACAACTTGCCATCAATTAGTAATGACCGTTATTAATGCGTTCGCCAGTTTGGGTTAATTCCGTTTGCATTTCTGTAACGGTGAACTTGTCCATATGGGATTTTACAAATTCTTTTTGCTTGTCCGTTAAACCAGGAATATCCAAAACATCTTCTACTTGTTCGTAAGGAGCATGTTTAACGATCTTAGAAGCAATTGTGGGATACATTCCAGGAACTTCGCGGAAAGCTCGGACATTGGTATTGTTTAGGTCAATTTTGTATCCCATTTCTTGCAGCTTGTCGCTTACCTGGTTGCGATACTGGACTTCTACGCCCAGTACTGGCTGCAAGAATGTGCTTTCGCTAAAATTGGCTGCTTGTGCTGGAGCTGACATTCCCAGCCAACCCAAACAACCCATGGCCAGGAGTACGACTGAAAGCAGGCGCACCGCTACGTTCATCAAAACCATTCCTCCCTTGGCGTTTTCAACCTATATACGGGTTTTGTTTAATACGATACCATCAATCGCAAGAATTCTGTTGAGAAAATATACCGAACGAAACTTTTTTGATGGATGATTTTTTCTAGCCATCTAGAACCAGCGTTGGTTGGTAAAAAAAATTCTGTTCGCTTCGGTTTCCTATTGCTGGGATTGGCTGTGTTGCTGTTCCAGAAAGGACTTCAATTGCTCAAAAGTAGTAGCGTAGGTCTCGATGGGGGTTTCGTAACCTTTTAATTCAACCGTATAGGGTTGAAATAGAGAACAATTCTGATTCCACTGTTGAAAAGATGTGTAGGTAGTTTCGCCGATGGCGACATCTTGTTTGATTTCTTTGGTGGCCGACTCCAAACGAAAAGCGGCGTTTACCGTATCCCCCAGTGCAGTATAATCGGGGCGATCGCCAGTTCCTGTATTGCCTACCATGGCGTATCCTGTATTCAATCCAGCCCCAATGCGCATGGGAAAGGGCACGGGATATTTTTGGCTGAGTTGTTGGGTGACTTCGTGTAGCGCCTCGATAGCAGTAAAAATACGGGAAATTTCTTGTTGGCGAACCCCTTCGCTGGTATGAAACCAAACTGCCATCACCGCATCGCCGATGTATTTGTCTACCCAACTGCCGTGTTGTCGTAGGATATTGCCGCACTGGCGAAACCAACTCCCAATCATTTCCGAGAGGACTTTTTCATCCATATTTCGCGTCATGACGGTGAACCCGCGGATATCTATCACCATGACGGAAATGAGACGGCGCACGTGTAGCGTGGCCGTCATATCCTCAATTTCTGGCTCTTCTAGTTCTTCGTTCTGGGGCTGGTCTGGATGGTAGAACTCCAATTCCGTTTGACCAAAGGTTAAGCGATCGCCGCTTTGTAGGGCAACCGGAATGCTAACCCGACGACCATTGACAAAAGAACCATTGCGACTTCCCAAGTCAATTAAGAATAATTCGCCATTATCCATGTATTGTAAAATCGCATGGTGTCTGGACATCCAACGGTCGGGGATGACAAAATCGTTGTCTTGACTGCGACCAACCGTCCAGCAATTGCCTTCATCTAAGGGCAAATAGCTTTGGCCGGACTTGCCGCGCCTAACGAGATAAGGATGGATGGGTGGCACTGTTACCGCATCCCTCACTGGCAAAACTTCCAAATCTATTACTAAGCATAGCTTCTCAAAACCATAGCCAGAGAATCATTGCCGGATAAATTCTGCCATATTTAATATCCTTGGTGAACTTTTAGGCAGCAGATGCCCCCAACCAAAATAAAAAGTCTACCAGAATCGTACTCAAAACGGCACCACTAAACGCCCACCAAGGAGCTTGGCGAATTCGTAATGGGAACAACCCCGTAGCTAGCAATATAGCAACTAGCAAGCCAGCACAGCTAATTCCCCAAGGAGTCTGTACCAAGGCTACTGCTTCTTGCAAAATCGGCAATGCTTGTTCGGGGTCTACCTGCATCACGCGACGCCAATAGGGAATCAATCCTACGGCATAAAAATACAAATCGGTGATAGCGGTTCCGAATAAAGAACCCAAATAAAACCAATTTCCAATCTGCCAGCGCCCCCGATACAGACACCAAATGGCAAACGGCAAACCAATAGCTTCGACAGGTAAATGGAAGTAAGGTTCCGCACGCAGCCATCCCCAATAAATCGAACCAGCTAACCAGCTCCAGCTAAACCCTAACAACAAATCTCCCCACAAAACCATTTTGGGTTGAGATAGCAGCCGCATTCCCAGCCAAACCCAGATGCCAGTTATTGCCAGACTCGCCAGGGGCAACTCCCGCACCAGGGGCGCTTGTACGAACACCGGTACGCAGACCAAGAACACAGCCCCAAAAAAGGCTTGCCATCTAGATGCTAGCTGGGTCTGAGGGAATTTTTTGGTTAGATTGGAAGTTTTGGGCGTTGTTTTTTCCAGTAGGGAGATGGGGGTATTGAGCATGGTGCTTAGCGTTTGGTTAAACAAAATGATTGTTAAGATTTATTTATTTAATTTCATTTTCCTTAAGATATCATAAGATTATCCCCCCTAGGGGGATATCAATAAAAATTTTAACTTGCTTTAAGGAAAAATGGCAATTTCGGGGATGTAGCGAGCGTAGGAGCGTGGAGGTATGGGGGCATGGGAGCGTGGGGGATATGAATTTAAGTTGGTTTTGGGAAGGTTGGTAGGTAGAAATTTTTGATGTTGGAGGTTGATAAACAGTAATATAGTATTTTTATATGAGATGTGTACAGATCGCCTTTTATATGGGGAGGGGAA
>CAYZHY010000098.1:0-13952 GCA_964477525.1 uncultured Geitlerinema sp.
TCCCCCTCTATATAAAAGGCGATCTGTACACATCTCATATAAAAATACTATATGGGTTCTCTTTACCAAAATATCCCTTTTTTAGGAACCTCTAACAATAACAATTACTAAGTTCTGGATAGCTGTTCCTAAATACTACTTCGATAGCATCCCATCCCATGGCTATTTGTTGGTAACTGGTTGTTCCCCGGTGGGGACGAGCGATCGCAGTTATACCTGCAGTTATATTTTCGTGAAACAGCAATTTAATTTCTGTTTCTTGTTCGACCTTGGGGCGATCGCTTTTGGGATCTAGTGTTGGCCAAACTTGTGAGGTACACTTTCCTGGTTAAAAGTCCTAGTTGGAGCAAGCTTCGTGTGCCTCAATAAACTGTAACCCCCTATATAATATAAAATTTACATGCTCTCCAGGCGACGGTAATTTTATATTTAAATTTAACTATTTATTTATAAAATTATTTGGCTTTAGAAACGTATTTGAACGCCAGCAGCAAGCAAAAAACCGTAGGGACAGTTAAAATTTTGTCTGTTGGTTACAAATTGTTTTCTTTTAGCCTTCATAATAGCTAAATAAGATTGCCAACCAGCTTATATAGCATTTTCATGGAAATCGCGAATGTTTTTTTGATGGGGGGGAACCGTTAACCCCGATCCTGTCGAAGGGCCGTTTGTCCCTCCATGGAATTTCTAAATTTTACGTTGGTTTTGAAGTTGCTATAACTTCGTATAAAACTGAAGAAGACCCTATTCAGGAACCTACCAAAATGACTCATTTTCACTACAACCAGCTTAGCTTAGAAGAACAGACCAATTTATCCCAATTAGTAGACTATACCCACCTGCAATCGCTGCCAGAAATTTGGCCGATTGCCCGAGAGAAATTTGGCGATCGCACGGCCATCATCGATCCCCATCGCAAGCCCAAAGTTCAACTTACCTACAACCAGTTTGTCACTCAAATTCTGGAATTTGCCGCCGGTATGCAAACCCTGTGCCAGCTCCATACTTCAGAATTTGCCCAAGGAAACAGCGACCTGCCTCCAAGGATATCGCTGTTCGCCAACAACAGCCCTCGCTGGGTCATTGTAGACCAAGGTTTGCTAGCCGCTGGTGCCGCCAACGTTGTACGCGGTGCCGATGCCGATGTCCAAGAACTCATCTACATTTACAACCACAGCGACAGCACCGGTCTGGCAGTAGACAATCTAGCTTTATTAGAAAAACTATTACCCCATTTAAGCGAATCTACCGTCCATTGGTGCCTTCTTTTATCCGACGAATCCCCCAACGATAGCAACCAAGATTTTCCATTTCCAGTTTGGAACTTTTCACAAGTTACCGAACAAGGAAAACAGCAATCGCCTGCATCCGTACCGACCAAACGCGACACCCTAGCCACTTTACTGTATACATCGGGAACCACCGGCAAACCCAAAGGGGTCATGCTCACCCACGGAAATCTATTGCACCAGGTAACAACGATCGGAACGGTGGTCGCGCCAGCTCCCCATACGCGCGTTCTTTCTATCTTACCGACTTGGCATAGCTACGAACGTAGTTGCGAATACTTTCTGTTCTCTCAAGGGTGTACCCAAATTTATACGAATTTGCGGTATTTCCGTAAAGATTTGCAAGCTTACCAACCACAAATAACCATTGGCGTTCCCCGTTTGTGGGAGTCCATTTACGACGGCATTCGCAAGCAAATTCAAGAACAACCACGCAACCGGCAAAAATTCGTATGGTTCTTGCTAGGAACTTCCCAACGCTACGTAGAACAAAAGCGGATTTGGGACCAAATGACCCTCAGCAGCACCCCTCCAAAAGGACCATCTCGCTGGCTGGCGGGGTTGCAAGCCGCCGTTTTGTGGCCCCTCCACGCGATCGCCAAACCCCTCGCTTATCAAACCATCCTAGCGGGTCTGGGTGGCAAGCTCAGCACAGTTATCAGCGGTGGTGGGGCCTTACCCATGCACGTAGATACCTTTTACGAAATTATCGGCATTGAAGTCTTAGTCGGGTATGGATTGACCGAAACCTCCCCCGTTCTAACCGCCCGGCGTTCTTGGCAAAACCGTCGCGGTTGTGCGGGTTTGCCGTTACCAGCTACGGAAATTAAAGTCGTGGACCCCCAAACACGTCAGTCTCTGCCCCAAGGAGAAGTAGGATTGGTTTTCTCTCGCGGACCGCAAATCATGAAAGGATACTATAAAAATCCGGAAGCCACGCAAAAAGCCATTGACGAACAAGGCTGGTTTGATACCGGAGATTTGGGTTGGCTGACCGATAAAAACGAGTTGGTGTTGACAGGACGAGCCAAAGATACAATTGTGCTGAGCAACGGGGAAAATATCGAACCCCAACCCATTGAAGAAGCCTGTTTGCGCAGTCCCTACATCGACCAGATTATGTTGGTAGGGCAAGACCAAAAAACCTTGGGAGCTTTAGTAGTTCCCAATTGGGAAGCCATCGCCGCGTGGGCAAGCGAGAATAACTATCGCTTGCGACTTCCCGAACATGTAGAGGACGCCAAAATCCCTTCCAGCAATTCAGATGCTCAAGAGATTGACCGCGACGACAAGATCGTGCAAGATTTAGTGCGACAAGAATTAAACCGTAACGTTCGGGAACGGCCAGGTTATCGTCCCGACGAACGCATTGGTACTTTTCGCTTGATTTCCACACCCTTTTCGCCGGAAAATGGCATGATGACTCAGACGCTCAAAATTAAACGGCAGGTCGTATCCGAACGATATCGCGATACGATTGACAACATGTTTGCATCCTGAAACCTAGCCGCAAACTTGAATTTTTTTGATGGAGTTTCCCTAGAAATCCTATGAATGCTTCCGACTCAAATCCCCAATTGATGCTTAAGCGCAACGTCACGATTAAAGCAATCGTGACTCCCCGTTGGAAAGAAGACGCTCAAACCCAACTGCAATCTCAAATGAACCAACTGGACAAACAATTGCAGCAGTTGGAAATGCAAGGACAGCGGGCAGTCTCCGAAGTCCAACAGCAATCACCCCAACCACAGCAAGGTGAATCTCCCCAACCAAGCGAAAATGTTAAAAATGAAGTCAATCAAAAGCAGCGGGAATTGCTAGAGCAGAAAAACCGAATTTTGCAACAGTTACAGCAAGTTCAACAATTTGAAATGGAACAAGAAGTAAATCAGGGTCAAGTGGAAAGTTTTTTCCAGTTGGAACAAGGAGATAATTTAATCCAGAAAATGCAAGTGGAAGTTGTCCTTAGAGATGGTGTCGTTGAGGAAATTCGCGGGCAAATTTAGCGAAATTTCTGATTAATGACCATCTCTTTTTCCTATACAATGACATTATCTTTCTAGCCCTCTCCCAAGATAGCCGCCGCCGCGCACATAGGCGGGTAACAATTCGCTCGTTTTCGGCGTTTTGTCTGCGAGGGAGAGAAAGTTAGAGAGTTTAGAATGAGTTTCTTAGTTGGTCAAGGCAATCCAGGGAAACTTTTTATTTTCTAGAAAGTTTCTAGTATTGTTCTAGCCAATGGCAAGCCAGGTAAAAAACGAATCCGGGCAACATCAATCCCAAACATAACGACCAAAAAAAGTTGAAGAATGCTCGTTCGCAAAATCTTTTACTTTTTTTGTTTAAAGTTGTCGATGCCCCGATAATTTGTTCGCAATTGGCTATTGTTTTTTTCTTGCTGATTTGTTTAGTGTCCTCTGATTCTGAAATCGAAAAATATTAATTATTTGGGAAGCAACCCTCCATGATTCAAGAAGTTTTCATGCCCGCACTCAGTTCCACCATGACCGAAGGAAAAATTGTTTCCTGGGCAAAATCGATCGGAGACAAGGTGGAAAAAGGCGAAACCGTGGTGGTGGTAGAGTCGGATAAAGCCGACATGGATGTGGAATCTTTTTACAACGGATATTTAGCCACCATTATTGTGTCCGAAGGCGAAACAGCTCCCGTGGGAGCAAGTATTGCGCTGCTTGCCGAGACGGAAGAAGAAATTCCAGAGGCTCAGAAACAAGCTGCTCAAGTGGAAAAAGGCGAAAGCATCAGTGGAGATTCCACACCGAAACAAGTAGAACCCGCCGTTACCTCAGAAACCGTCACGACTCCAACAGCAGAGGCTTCCAGCAGTAGCAACGGACGTACGGTGGCCTCGCCAAGAGCTCGCAAACTGGCCGAACAGTTCCAGGTCGATTTGGGGAATTTGAAAGGCAGCGGTCCCCACGGACGGATTGTAGCAGCCGACGTAGAAGCGGCTGCCGGACGCACGCCTACCCCCACGCCAGCAGCAGCACCAGCACCTACACCAGCACCTGCAGCGCCTCCAGCACCAGCACCTGCACCTGCACCAGCACCTGCGGCTCCTCCAACACCAGCGCCAGCAGCGCCAGGAGAGGTCATGCCGTTTAATACCCTACAAAATGCTGTCATTCAAAATATGAATGCTGCTGTAGGGGTTCCTACGTTCCATGTTGGCTATACCATTACCACCGATAAGCTGGATGAGCTTTACAAACAGCTCAAATCCAAAGGTGTTACTATGACGGCCTTGCTGGCGAAAGCTGTTGCGATCGCTTTAAGCAGGCATCCCCTCCTCAATGCCAGCTATACAGACAAAGGCACCCTTTACAACGGACAAATCAATATTGCCGTGGCGGTAGCGATGGGAGACGGCGGTTTGATTACGCCAGTGCTACAAAATGCCGATCGCTTGGATATTTATTCCCTTTCCCGTACTTGGAAAGATTTGGTAGAACGCGCTCGTACCAAGCAGTTGCAACCGGAAGAATACAACAGCGGTACCTTTACCATATCCAACTTGGGCATGTATGGCGTTGATAGCTTCGATGCTATTTTGCCCCCCGGTCAAGGGTCTATTTTGGCGATTGGTGCTTCTCAACCTCAAGTTGTAGCTACAGATGAGGCGACATTTGCCATCCGCAAACAAATGCGCGTCAACATTACCTGCGACCACCGCATTATCTACGGTGCCAATGCTGCAGCGTTCCTGCAAGATTTGGCCAAGCAAATTGAAGAAGACCCCCATGCTTTGACGATGTAAGTTCTTGTGGGAGATTGGGAGTTTCGGGGTGTTGGGGCATGGGAGAAAACATCATACTTTTCGATCTCCCACGCACCCACGCACCCTCTACAGTGCTACATTGGAACAAACAATGCAATACTTGCAACAAGACCGATTTCGGCAATTTTTGACGTTGGTAGCGATTTTGGCTGCCTTTGGTACCAATGTGGCTTCTAATTTGGTTCCGGTTGGTGGAGAAACCATTGGCAAAATTGCCAATACCAAATTCAAGGATGTATTGATTATCCCGGCCAACTATGCTTTTGCCATTTGGGGATTGATTTATGTGGGGTTGATTGGTTTTGGGATTTATCAAGCCAGACCGGCTTGGGCACAAAATTTGTATTTGCGCCGGGCAGGATATTTTGTGGTGCTGGCAATGGTGGCGCAAATCGCTTGGGTTTATATTTTTCTCTATCGCTACTTTGCTTGGTCTCTGCTGGCGATGGTAGTTATTTTACTGGCTACGATCGCGGCTTACCTACGTATGGGAATTGGGATTCGACGGGCGATTCGACAGGAAAGATGGTGGCTGCAGGCACCGATTAGTTTGTATATGGGTTGGATTAGTGTGGCGACAGTGGTCAATGTTGCGATCGCTTTGCATGATGCTGGTTGGCACGCTGAGGGAATGACAGCCACAATTTGGACGATTGTGATGGCGGTAGCGAGTACTGCCATTTCAGCGATTTTACGCTGGCGGCGCCACGATAATGTTTATCCGGCGGTGACGGTTTGGGCATTGGTCGCGATCGCAATTGGTAATTTAAATACTTCCGCGATCGCATTTTCAGCTGGTGGTTTGGCTATTGCATTGATTTTGTGGATATTCTTTTGCCACAACCGCCGCAATTTGGAATTTTGAGCGATTATTCCACCATCTGTAATATTTCTTCAGCTATGCGATCGTTCACCGGCATCACCGATAAACGATTTCCCTTTTTCACCAACAAAAATTCTTCCGGGGAAAACGTTTGTTTGAGTGTTGTCAAAGACACCATATCAGAGAAGCTCTTGACAAATGAGACCTCTACTGTATACCAGCGAGGCAATTCGGAGGTCGCTTTCGGGTCAAAGTAGGGACTTTCTGGGTCAAACTGGGTAGGATCGGGAAAATCCGTTGCCACCACTTCTGCCAACCCGACAATACCAGGCGGCTTAACGTTGGAATGGTAGAACAAAGCACGGTCTCCTAGCTGCATTTGCCGTAAAAAATTCCGTGCCTGGTAATTGCGCACCCCATCCCAAATAGCTCGACCTTCTTGTTGCAAATCGGCAATACTATAGGTGTTCGGTTCGGATTTTAACAACCAATAATTCATAGCAAACATTGTTGCTTGCCAAGGCATACAGGAGGCCTTCAAACCCCCTATATCCCCAGCAAGCGTAACCCAAAAGAGTCTGGCGTTGGGTATTTTAGTAGGTTTCTACGTGCCAGCGACCTTCTTTTTTCATCTGCTTCTGATACTCAGCCCAGTCGACTCCTTGTTGGGCAGTTACTTCCGACATGCCTTTATCAATGCCATCTTCCATGCCTTTCAAACCGCAGATGTAGGTATGGGTATTGGGTTTTTGAATCAATTCCCAAAGTTCCTGCGCATGTTCGATAATGCGGTGTTGGATGTACATTTTGCCGCCTTCTTTGTTTTTCTGTTCGCGGCTGATGGCATAGGTCAAGCGGAAGTTATCGGGATACTGCTGCTGCACCTCTTCCAGCTCTTCCTTATACAGGATATTTTCGGTATAGGGAATGCCGAAGAACAGCCAAGCCAATCCTTTGAAGTTGTAATTTTCATGATGTTCTTTGAACATCCGTTCTAGATAGGCTCGGAAAGGAGCAATCCCGGTACCGGTAGCTATCATAATAATGTTGGCATGTTCGTCATCGGGGAGCAGCATATTTTTGCCCACAGGACCGGTGATTTTGACATCAGCACCAGTTTCCAGGTTGCACAGGTAGGAAGAGCAAACCCCGTAGACGGTTTCGCCGGTTTCCGGATGTTTGTATTCTAACTGGCGTACGCAAAGAGATACGGTTTTGTCATCTTTGGTGTCGCCGTGGCGGGTAGAAGCAATGGAATACAAACGGAGTTTGTGGGGTTTCCCTTTGTCATCAGTTCCAGGGGGGATAATACCGATACTTTGCCCCTCTAAGTACCTCAGATCGCTATTAGAAATGTCAAATACTAGGTGGCGTACCGTTCCCGATCCACCTTCTTTCACTAGCTCTTCATTACGAATGCATTTGCCGAGAAGAGGTTGTTTTGGCTTGTAGATATTTGTGGGAACGTCACTTTTGGCACCCTGTTTTTTGGCTTGGGTTTTCTTTTGCCTGCGACCTCCTTGAGAAGACTGAGCTTGGCTTCCTTGAGAAGACTGAGCTTGGCTTCCTTGAGAAGACTGGGCTTGGCTGGCAGCTTGAGAATTTCCGTTCCCTTGAACGCCGTTGGCCATGGGTTGGATGCTAACGATTTTACCTCCCATGCGGGTAATCCGGCGCATTTCTTCATTCATTCGGTTGTAAGGAACCGTAATAAACGTGCTGCCACTACGACGGATGGGATAGTTGGTTCGATCGGTTTCTGGATTTTGGCGCAGCCCTACGACTTCGTATATAAAACAGCGACTACCGTATTCTGTGTTCCCAGTAACATTTACTGGACCTTGCATATACATCGGTGTCGAAAACCTCCTGTTATGAATGCTTTTTAGCTATTGCAAGCACAATTTGGCGCTCGAGTTTCAAGATAGCGAGCGTTTTCAATTTCGTTAAATGGAACCCAAGATAGGACGAGAGACTGAAAAACAGTCCTTCGTTGGGAAAGGGTCGGCGAAACTGCACGCGATGGGGTCGAAGTATAGAATCCAAAAGCCATACCAAGGTATGAATTTTCGTAACTTTCCAGATGCAGTTTTGACCAACTAGCACTCGCAAGAGGTTTGCTGCGGTCAAGATTTCCCCGGAAAGCTACTCAGAAATTTCCTCCTACAAGATCCGACCCCTCGCTTCGTTGCCACCCATATCCGCCAATAGCGGAACCACTTTCGTTATTTTAACCGGATGGCGGTCCAACTCGCTTGTTCGTTTTCGCAAACAGACCCAACGACCAAGGAACTTTTCGGTGGGAAGCTCCTTGACTTTGATTGCTGTTTTCAAGCGTGCCATGCCATCCTTTTACTTAGCGTAACATTTCGTGGAAATGCCTCATGACTGTTTGGCTAAGAGTTTAGAATATTAATGGAAGAATGGGGAAAATAAGAAAATATAGTATTTTTGTTGATATAATGCAAATTTTCTGTATAGAACTCCCTAAGAAACTTCCAGAGCTTTCCATGTTTACTTTTAACTTAAAAATCGATCGAGTCATTTCGTTATATTATCTTTGCCATCCCCCATACCTCCACACCCATATTCGGTACGCTTCCATACCGCGATCCCAAAGTCAACTTGTGAAAAATACCGGGTTCTGGTAAAATTTCTGAAAACAAGGTAGTATAAATTACTTAATAATACGGCCATCGCTTGCTACCGACCGCAGCGATCGCTAAGATATCTCCTTGAAATTGGTTTTGCGATACGTCCGGACTGGGCAGTGTCATAAACTAGCCGAAGGACGAAACCATACTCGCCGAGGGCAATGTTTTCCCAAGATGGGTTTGCCTCATCTAAAACACCCCAAAAAGCGAAAATCTCCCAAATCCCAAATTACAGTTAGGATTTGTCAACTTTCTGGTTGTTAGCTGGTGAACAAACTTCGAGTAGGGAAAGAGGTTATCGACATTTCCTACCGATCGTATAAATCCAGTTCGAGCCAGCAACACGGTCTGGGAGAAACCGATCTAGCTGGCTCCAAATTTTGTAAAAACCATACTTTATTGTAAGAGGTCTCTCTATGAGAAATCAGCCGGATCGCGTGGTATTAATTGGCGTAGCTGGAGATTCTGGATGCGGCAAATCAACCTTCCTGAAAAGGTTAGCCGACCTGTTCGGTAAAGAATTCATGACCGTCATCTGCTTGGATGACTACCACAGCATGGACCGCAAACAGCGCAAAGAAGCCAAAGTGACCGCGCTTAACCCGAAAGCGAACGACTTTGATTTGATGTACGAGCAACTCAAAGCTCTGAAAAACGGTCAAGCCATCGATAAACCCATTTACAACCACGAAACCGGCAATATTGACCCACCGGAGAGGATCGAACCCAACCACGTGGTAGTCATCGAAGGATTGCACCCCATGTACGACGAACGGGTTCGTTCCTTGCTTGACTTCAGCGTTTACCTGGATATCAGCGATGAAGTCAAAATCGCTTGGAAATTACAACGGGATATGGCAGAAAGGGGTTACACTTACGATGACGTGTTGGCTTCCATTGAAGCTCGTCGTCCCGATTTTGAGGCATACATCGAACCGCAAAAACAACATGCCGATGTCACCATCGAGGTATTGCCTACCAACTTAATTCCCGACGATAAGGAACGTAAGATTTTGCGGGTACGCATGATCCAACGGTATGGCAAAGAAAACTTGGATCCCGTCTACCTGTTTGACGAAGGATCCACCATCCATTGGATTCCCTGCGGTCGCAAGTTGACCTGTTCCTATCCCGGAATTCGGATGTACTACGGTCCGGATAGCTACTACGGTCACGAAGTCTCCATTCTCGAGGTCGATGGTCAGTTTGAAAAACTAGAAGAACTGATTTACGTTGAAGGACACTTAAGCAATACTTCTACCAAGTACTACGGCGAATTAACCCACCTGTTGCTGCAACACCAAGAATATCCCGGATCCAACAACGGAACCGGATTGTTCCAACTTTTGGTGGGACTGCAAATGCGTTCTATGTACGAATCGCTGACTTCCAAGCAAGCCAAAGTAGCTGCTACTTCCCAAGCTTAATGGCAAGTTTCGCTCTAAAAAGCGAAGGTTCGTAGCAAAGCAAAAAATCCAAGCGAGGGATGGGGCCATCTCTCGCTTTTATTTTGGAAAGGAATTTTTAGGAAGAAGTTTGTAACTTTTGCAGTACAATTTGCGACAACTCGTCTAGAGAAACGTCTACCTGTTCGCCAGAGGTTAAATCTTTTAAGCCGCATCGGCGATTGGCAGCTTCTTCAGAACCAATAACCACGCAAAAAGGAACCTGCAATTTGTTGGCTTGTTGAAATTGTTTTTTAACAGCTCGTTGTTCGAAGTTGGTAATGACTTTTAACCCAGCTTGACGCAGTTTTTGCGATATTTCTAAATACAGAGGCATCAAATCTTCCTGCATGTTCAAAACCATGACTTGTGCTGGGGTGGGAGATAAAGGATGTAAAATATCGGCGCGAATTAAACGATTGATAAGACGGGTTAAGCCAATGGATATGCCAACACCAGGCATTTGTTCTCCCACAAACATGCCTACTAAATCATCGTAGCGACCACCAGAGCAAATGCTGCCTAAATTTTCGTGACCGATTAAAGTGGTTTCGTAAACGGTTCCTGTATAATAATCCAATCCCCGCGCGATCGCTAGGTCAATACAAAAACGTTCTTCAGAAACCCCCAAACTACGCACGCCTTTGACCACAGTTTGTAGTTCTTCAATTCCAGTTTTTAGAACTTCTGTATTATCTAATTGCGATCGCATGTCTTGCAAAGATTGCAAAACTTCATCCGGAGAACCATCAATTTCCGTAAAATCTATAATTTTATTAATTTGTTCTTCAGATAAGTCTAAATCTGCCAGCGCTTCTTTCACTTTTTCTCGGCCAATTTTTTCCGCTGCGTCAATAATTCGCACGCACTCGGTAATTTTTTCTTCAGCAACACCAATGGCAGCAAAAAATCCAGTTAAAACTTTGCGATTGTTAATGTGGATCTTAAACTCGCCAATATTAATAGCACTAAAAATTTCGGCAATAATGGCTGGCACTTGCGCGTCGTATAGCAGACTTAATTTTCCCCTACCTACCACATCAATATCGCACTGGCGAAACTGGCGGTATCTACCATCTTTTGCACGTTCCCCACGAAAAACAGTATCCATTTGATAGCGTGCAAAAGGAAAGCTCAGTTCGTTAAGATGGCGAGCAATATAAGCAGCTAGCGGCACCGTTTGGTCGAATTTCAATCCCCTCGCTTCGGAAGAACGATCGCTATCGTCTCCAGCTTGTTCTTTTTCCACTTGACGTGCTGGCGGCAATACGGGATGCAGGCTATAAATAATATTATCACCCTGATTCCCTTTAGCTTGCAGGACATCCAAACGCTCTACCGCAGGTGTTTCAATGGGAGTGAATCCATAACGTTCAAAAACTTGGCGAATGGTATCGGTTAGATACATTTCCAGGCGTTTCTCTTGGGGGAGAAATTCTGGAAAACCACTAGGACAGGAAATATTAATTTTGTCAGTTTTGCCCATAGTCTTTTTTAATAGGAATCAGTCGTACAATGGCTTTTATTGGTTTTAAAGAAATAAACTGCAAGGCTATTCGATCGCAGGTAATGCCGATCGAGAAAATACTGGAAAATCAATGAGAAATTGTGTTTCCGAAATGTTTTCAGGTAGCTAGAGAAGTTTTGGTAAGCCAGCCAGTAGGAAAGATGGTTGTTCCTTATCCAGCTAACACATCAATTTGAATTGCTTAGACTGACTTCGTTGTCATTTTGAGGGCGGCTTTAGCGTTTTTACTAAGACCATCTTAGCACAAGCGATCGCTTCCATAAATTGCTGCCATCAAAAGAGCTGGCATCTGGGCTGTTTGCATTTGTCTATCTTTGAAGATGCCAACCCAGATGCTGGTTTTCAACCGCACAAAACCAGAAAACTAAGGAACACTTAAATAGTACAAACTAAATAATTGTTCCGAATCCATCCAAACTTGGGTAGGAAGAAAACCAGCTTTTTGGGCTAGTTCTTGAAATTCTTCCTGACTGTATTTATAAGAGCTTTCCGTGTGAATGGTTTCCCCTTCAGCAAAAGAAAACTCGCGATCGCCAATTTGCACTTTCTGGTCTTTCAAACTTTTCAAATGCATTTCAATTCTACCGAATTCCGGGTTGTAAAATGCATAATGCTTGAAAGAATTCAAATCGAAATTTCCTTGCAGTTCTCGATTGATTCTCTCCAACAAATTTAAATTAAAAGCTGCTGTTACCCCTTCAGAATCGTTATAAGCAGCTTCCAGACGTTTGGGATCTTTCTTTAAATCCGCTCCTACCAACATCGCATCTCCCGATGTTAGTTTTTGACAAGCCTTTTGCAACAGATTAACGGCTGACGCAGGTTCTAAATTGCCAATAGTACTGCCAGGAAAGAAAATAAATCGTTTTCTAGCTTGCGTGGCAGGCAAAGAAAAATCTTGCGTGTAATCAGCACAAACAGCGACAATATCCAAATTTGGATAGCTTTGAGCCAAATCTTCCGTTGCCTGTATCATGTGTTCTTTAGAAATATCAATCGGCATATACGCCGCTGGTTTGGTAAAAGCATCGAGCAAAATCCGTACTTTGGAACTGTTACCACTACCATATTCAATTAAAAGAGCATTTTCCCCGACCAACTGTGCAATATCGCTGCTGTATTGCTGCAGCAGGCTGACCTCTGTGCGTGTGGGATAGTATTCTTCTACTTCGCAAATGCGATCGAACAGTTCCGACCCACGCTTATCATAAAAAAATTTTGGGGCGATTCCTTTTTGCGGCTGCGACAAACCGCGAATCACCTCATCGTGGAAATTGGCTAATTTTGGTTGAAAATCGTAAAAATTCAACTTCTCCATGTGAAATCGGGTAGAAGAAACCCCCGCTCCCTATAACGGCGGCTTCTATGCTACCACGCTGGAAAAAGAGTTGTCTTGGGTTCGGTGGTTACCTACTTTTTCTTACCACCGAAAAGACCGCCAAACAATCCCCCGTTGGATTTGCCTTTTTTGCCTTTTGCTTGCTTGCTACTAGATTTGCCTTGCAGGCGGTCTAATTTTTTCTTCGCTTCTAAGGCTTTGCTCTGTTGGGGATCCAGTTGCAAAGCTTTGTTGATATGTACTTTGGCAACGGTGAGCTGGTTTTGTTGCATATAAACGCTGCCTAGCAAGGCATGGCTGTAGCTATGATTGGGATCTAGTTTGATGGCATCTTGTAGTTCCTTTTTGGCCATGTCTAGGCTATTATTACCGATAAGCTCTTCAGCTCTGGCACAGTAGCGATCGGCATAAGAGCCAGATTCGGAGGTAGTGGTTGTTTGTTCGGAATGGTGGCTGGTTTCGGCAGCAGGTGTTGGCGATGGTGCCTTGGCAGGTTGGTGCTGGTAGGTGTAGTTGGTTGTTGTTTGAGCTTGACGTATGAGATAAACCAAGTTGAGCTCGCTTAGTTTACCAATGGTATCGACAGCCTCATCTACGTCTTGATATTGTTCGCTAGCCAAGTCGCTAACAGCTTGTTTGTAGTCTTTTTCCCAGTTGGTGGCAGATAGCAATTTTTGAGCAGGTTCCCACTGCCAATGAATTTGTTGTGGGTCTTGTTGGGTTCGTTCGGAAACGGTACGCAACAAGATTTTGTGTTCGGCGTAATTGCTATCGCTGACCAGGGTATTGTATGCCGGATTGACCAGTTTGGAAAACAACTGCATAGCCAATTGTTTTTTTTCCGGCGTTGCGGCTTTGCAGCTATCCGGATGCAGCAGTCGCGCCAGTTTAATATATCGCTTGCGTACATCGGCCATCGACGCATCCATCGGAATTCCCAGGATGGCATGATGGTCGGTAACGTCACAAGCAAACAGTCCGCGTTCTATCTGAAAGGACAGAGTCACGATTTTACCTTTATCTTACGATCCCATTAGCTATCATTCCCAATGTAGCGCATTGCCGATCGCGATCGCTG
>CAYZHY010000099.1:0-13914 GCA_964477525.1 uncultured Geitlerinema sp.
CTTTCTAACAGCTTGATGGAACAATCCCTGTAAACTTTTTCCGGTAGGCAATTTGGTGATTTTGACAAAACCAGGACATGAGCCAATCGTCTTCCGATAAAAGTTGTTTGCGTTGTTTTTTCCGGTAAGATAGGGAAGAATCTATAGGAGAAGCCGCCATGAATCAGTCAATGGTATCCCAAACCTCAAACAGCCAAAGCATACAAACAGAAACGGACGAAAAGAGCGATCGCACTGAGAAAACAAATATTGCCGTTTCGGTTCTGATTCCCTGTTACAATCACGGTGAATTTATTCTGGATGCCATTGCCAGTGTGGAAACCTGTCAAAAACCAATTTACGAAATTATTATTATTGACGATGCTTCTACAGACGAACTAACCCAACAAACCATTACCTATTTAAAAGAACAAGACTATAAAGTTATAGAAAACCAAGAAAACTCTGGTTTGGCAGCTTCCAGAAATAAAGGAGTTCAAGCAGCAAATGGACGGTATTTTTTACCGTTAGATGCTGACAATAGAATTCGCAGCGAATATATTACCAAAAGCGTAAAAATTCTCGATAAATATCCCGAAGTTGGTATCGTTCACGGTTATGCCGAACTGTTTGGAGAAAAAAACGGGATTTGGGAATTTCCCCAGGTAAATTTAAGTCAAATTCTGGCTGGCAATCAAATCGATGCTTGTGCGGTTATTCGCAAACAAGTTTGGGAAGATTGCGGGGGATACGACCCAAATATTCCCGAACAATTGGGATATGAAGATTGGGATTTTTGGCTGTCGGCTTTGGAAAAACAGTGGCAGTTTTATCGCATTCCGGAAGTTTTGTTTGAGTATCGTTTTCGCCACGACTCCATGGTAAGCGCTTGCAACCTGCCGGAAAACCGACGCAAGCTGGTTAAATATATTAGCAACAAACATTTGCGTTTGTACAAAGCGCATTTTGTGGATGTGTTTGCCGAAGCGGAATGTCGCTATTTATCGGAACAGGAAAAACGCCTACAAATTGAGAAAAAATTAGAGCGATCGCTAGAAAAACAAGAAGATTTATCCCGCCAGCTACAGCGATCGCAAAAACAGTTGCAGCAACTTCAATCGGAAGTCGAACCCCTACAAGCTCAAGTAGCGCAACTGCAAGCACAATTACAAGAACAAAAGCGTCAGTGGCAGCAACAACTGCAGCAAAAGCAGCAAGAATTCCAACAACAACTCCAGCAAAAGCAACAAGAATACGAACAAAAACTACAGCAACAACAAGCAGACCAAGCGCGTTCCGAATCCCAGTGGCAGTCTCAGCTACAAAAAACCCAACAAGAACTATCAAGAACCCAATGGTATCTCGAACGCGCCAATTTGACCGTCACGGCGATGGAGAGCAGCAAATTTTGGCTATTGCGCAATAGCTGGTTTCGCTTCAAAAACCGCCTCAAATACTTGCTAACCAGAAATTCCGACTATCTCAAAGCACCCACCGTCGAAGTGGGAATGCCACCCCTGCCGCCAACGGTAGAAACAACGGCGACAAATGACGCGCCGGTTTCGGTGTCGCAAGTTTACTTTGACGAGGTTCCCTATCCACCGCCGCTGCAACCCCATAAAGCTACGGTCGATATTATTATTTGCGTTCACAATGCCTTGGACGATGTCAAACAGTGTTTGGCGTCTGTCATTCGTTACACGTCCACGCCATACAATTTAATCTTGGTCGATGACGGCAGTAAAGAGGAAACCAAAACCTATTTAGAAAGCTTTGCCACCGCCAACAATGCGACCTTACTTCGCAACGAAACGGCGCAAGGTTATACCCTGGCTGCCAATCGGGGATTGCGGCAATTTAACAGCGATTATGCTTTGCTGCTGAACAGCGACACCATTGTGACACCCAACTGGCTCGATCGCATGGTTCAGTGTGCCGAATCCGACTCCAGGATTGGTTTGGTGGGTCCGCTTTCCAATACGGCTTCTTGGCAATCCGTTCCTGAAATTGCTAGCGATCGCGGAGATTGGGCCGATAATCCGATTCCGGAAGGAGTGGAGGTGGCTGAGGTTGGCAACGCGATCGCGCAGCTGTCGGCGCGCCTGTACCCGCGAATTCCTTTTCTCAACGGTTTTTGCCTGTTAATTCGACGACAGCTTGTGGAAAATATTGGTCTTTTCGACGAAGAAACTTTTGCCACTGGCTACGGAGAAGAAAACGATTACTGCTTGCGAACGCGCCAAGCTGGATGGCAGCTAGCGGTTGCTGACGATACCTACATTTACCACCATCAAGGTCGTAGCTATACCAACGATCGCCGCCGCCGCCTCTGCGAAGATGCCGATCGCGCTTTGATCGACAAACACGGTCAAGAAATCGTTGTGGTGGGGGTCAACCAATGCCGAGAAAATCGAGTGTTAGAAGGAATGCGAGCGCGCGTACGCTATTTGTGGGAGCAGCGATCGCTGGTACAAACCGGTACTGCCAAGTGGGAAGGCAAGCGGGTTCTCTTTTTGCTGCCAATTTCCGATCCGGTTCCCAGTGGCGGTGGCAATTTTGTTTTGCAAGCGGCACAGGCGATGCAAGAAATGGGGGTGGATGCCAGAATTGCCAATTGGAAGCACATGCAATCGGGGTTTGAACGGGGATATCCGGATTTGCCAGTACCGGTGGTTTACGCCGATGGTTCCGATGAGTTGGCGGAAATTTTACCCGATTACGATGCTGTGGTGGCTACTTTGTATGCTTCCGTGGAGTTTATGGATGTTCTCGATCGCGTTCCCAATCAAACGGTGAAAGGCTATTACATTCAAGATTTTGAACCCTATTTCTTTTCTGCTGGTTCTACCGAATACAAACGCGCCTGGAATTCTTACACTCGATATCGGGATTTGGTACGCTTTACCACCACTCAGTGGATTCGCGATGAGGTGAAAAAACATATTGGTGTGGACTGTGCTTTGGTTGGTCCCAGTACCAATGTGGATCTATACCGACCTCGACCCAAAAAATTTCGCTACAATGCTGCTGCGCCTTCTCTAGGACAGGAAACCCCGGTACGCATTGCAGCAATGATTCGTCCTAATACGCCGCGACGCAATCCCCGATTTACCATGGAGGTTTTGCAAGAGATAGACCGCCGTTTTGGTAGCGAAGTGGATATTATTTTATTTGGCTGCGTTTTAGAAGATCCGCGCTTTCAGGAACTTCCCCAAAACTTTAGCTGGTGCCATGCTGGTATGTTAAAACGCCGTCAAATGGCTTCTTTGATGAACGAGGTGGATATTTTTGTAGATTTTTCCAAGTTTCAGGCGTTGGGAGCAACGGCTTTAGAAGCTATGCTTTGTGGTACGGCTGTGGTGGTTCCCAGCAACGGCGGCGCGGTGACCTTTACCCGCGATGGCGAAAATGGTTTGGTGGTGGATAGTAGTTCCTACGAAGATTGCGTGGAGGCAGTTAGCCGTTTGATTGCCGACCGACATTTGCGCGATCGCATTACCCACCAGGCAATGACGGATGCTTGTCAGTACTATCCAGAAAAAGCAGCGTATAATATGTTAGATGCTTTGTTTGGCGACAAAACCTAGGCTTTTGCCAAATAGGCGATCGCCAGCCATGCAAGTGGTCTAATTCTTAGCACTGAATCAGCCTTTTCTCTGGCGGTCAACCTCTATATTTTGATGGTTGTTTGCAGAGGTATTTTTCATCAATTTCTATGGATTTTTCAACCATTTGGCAGCGGCTACAAAGTTATGAAATTTCCGGCACTTTTCCAGAGTCGATTTTTTTACTTCCGGAAGATGTCATTGCCGACCTTTACGATTTTATTGTTAAACATCAATTGCATTCGGGATTGGAATTAGGAGCTGCTTTTGGAGCTACCAGTTGTGTTATGGCAGCAGCAGTTCAAGCTAGTGGTGGTGGAAAAGTGGTCGCTATCGATCGCGTTTTACACCATCCGGTGAATCCCAAAGTTATCCAAGAACATACCCAAGTTGGGGATACTTTGGAGGTGGTTATCGATCCGTTGGGATACAACTGGTATTTAGCCGATTTAATAGCTGCCAATACCGAAGATAATGTTTGCCATCCTATTTTTGATTTTTGTTTGCTTGATGGCGCTCATGAATGGGAACCCGATGCCTTGGCTTTTTCGTTGGTGGCTAAGTTAATAAAACCTGGAGGTTGGATAATTTTTGATGATATTAATTTTATTTTGCGCGGTTGTCGTCCTAACTGGGAAAAAGATTTTGGACATCTAAGCGATCGCGAACTGGATACCCCCCAAGTTGGTATGGTATACGAGTTGATGGCCAAACAACATCCTGATTTCACAGATTTTTCTATTACTCACAATGGTAGGATTGGTTGGACCAAAAAAAAGACCAAACTGGACCTGACTTCCGCTCAAATGGAAGTCAAACAGTTGCAAAATGCCGTTACCAAGTTGCAGGTGGAATTGCAACACCAACAAGCGGTGGTTGCTGCCATGCAAAGCAGTAAATTTTGGCGGCTGCGCAACGTTTGGTTCGATGTCAAAAGATTTTTGCGCTTACCAACGGACGATCGAATTATCTGAATATATTTCAGTTTTGTAATTGTTCGGTCCATAAATAAAGCCAGAAAAATTTTTGGGTAGGGGGTAGGATGCGACATGGCCTTTTTTCTGGAGTATGGCAGGATTGAAACTTTATTTTGCTTTGGAATTTATTTCTGGGGTAGAATTTTTTCGATTTCAATAAAAATACGCTAAAAATATAACCAGATTGGCAATTAAAAATTTTTCTAAAACCCGAGCGATCGCAAATATTATTATTAGAAAGTTCCATGAAAGTTCACGTTATTTACGAACATACCATTCCCAACGACCCCCACGGTACTTCCCATATTCGGTTGTTACAACCCCTGCAACATCCCAGCATCGCCAACTCGTTTCAGCTTAGCTACAATACTCAATATCGTTCGGCAGATGTGGTAATTGTCGAACGGCTTTGGCAACCTCAGACGATATCTTTGGCAAAAATTGAAGCGTTGGTTACAGAAATTCGTCAAGACAATGCTTGTTTGATTTACAGTCTCGATGACAATCTTCTCGATTTACCCAGCCACCGATGCTTCGGCGAAGCTCAGCACAAGCCTTCGCAAACGGGATTAACTCCAGAACAAAAAATGGTCATTCGGTATCTGGTTCGCGAAGCCGATGGGGTGTTGGTTTCTACGGAGAATCTCAAACAACGTTTGCTATGCATGAATAGCAATATTTTTGTGATTCCCAATGCCATTGACGAACAATTGCTAGAAAAAAATTTGGGAAAAGCGACGCAGAAAAACCCTGGAAATGGCAAGCGAGTTGTTGGCTATATGGGAACCTACACCCACGATGCCGATATGATGATGGTATTGCAAGCTTTGCGGCAAGTTTTGCACAAATATCGAGATACGTGGGAGTTACAGTTGGTTGGCGGGATTTCCGAAGAATCGGTTCTGGAAGCTTTGTCTGGCATTCCTTACCAAATTTTGGAGGTAGGCAAATTTGATAAATATCCCAATTTTATTCGTTGGATGCAGCAAAATCTTCATTGGGATTTAGCGATCGCGCCTTTGGAAATGAATTCTTTTACCAATTGTAAGTCGGATATTAAATTTTTGGATTACAGTTTTTTGGGAATTCCTGGGATTTACAGTTGCGTTCCAGCATACCAAAATACAGTACGTCATTTAGAAACTGGCTATCTCGCTGAAAACCATCCAGATACTTGGGTGGAGGCTTTGGATTTTATGATGGCGAATGCTTCCCAACGCCAATCCATGGCTCAAAAAGCCACAGAATATGTATTTTCCCACCGTACTCTCCAGCATACTGCCTGGCAGTGGCGCGATGCCATTCAAAATATTATTAAAAAACGCTCGATTCCGGAGAATAATTATGTCGAAAACTAGCCAGTTAGTTTCGCAAATTTTAAATTCTTCCCATACTCATGTGGGGGAAATTACTTCCCAAGTAATTTTGTCACAAAAGTTTCAAGCGGCTAAAAATCGCCTCAATGCTCTTTCTCTATTTGTAGGTACTTATTGTAGAAAAATTAATGTCAATATTACCATAACTCTCTGGAATCGCGATCGCACCCAAAAATTGCGCGAATTTTCCCAAAACACTAGTTCTTTTGCCGATAATAGCTGGCAATCTTTTTATTTTGAACCAATTCGGGAAAGTCAAGGTCAAATTTACTGGTTTGATATCACCAGCGACGGTTGTCCTGGAAATGCAATAACGTTATGGACCAACAGCAATTTTTCTGGTATTTGTTGGCAAAATCAAAAGCCTATGCCTGTTGGTATTTGTTTTTCCTGTTGCTACCAGGTAGCTTTGGCTTACCAACTCGATTGTTTGTTATTTTCAAGTGCCAATTATAAACAGCGTGTAGAAAATCAAGCTTCCCTACTGGACCCTGGAACAGAAAACAAATTATATCGTCTTCTTGTAGAATGCATTGGTCGGCAAGAGCATTATTTTTTGAGATTGGCACATTTGGCTGATAGTTTTGGAAAAACCGAAGGGGTAGAGAAAGTTTTATCGGTTGGTTGTGGCGAAGCGTACCAAGAATCGTTTTTAGCGGGAAGATTTCCCCATATTCGGGTGGATGCTACCGATGTTTCTTTGGCGGTGTCACCAAGCCAGCAATATTCTTTCTCGAATATTCATTTTTCCGAATTAGATATTTTACAAGCCGATTCTACGCCAGAATACGATTTTGTAATGTCAATTGAATGCTTGGAACATATCCAAAATTACGAACGAGCTTTTCAACAAATAGCGTCTAAAGTTAAACCAGGCAAATATTTATATATCTCCGTTCCTTTTGCTTCAAAACAAGAGCAGCAAGATTCCGATTTATGCCGTAGAGAATGGGAAAATTTTCAACATTATCTTCCTGGTTTTTCTTTTAAGGATTTACATAGAATGTTTGCTGAAAATGGATTTCGCGTTTTGCAGGCAACCAATATGTTCTACGCACCTCTGGAAAATAATATCAATTCTTGGATATCATGTATGAATAAAGATAATATGGAAAAAGCGTTGGTGCACATTATTCAGTTGTTTCTATTTGATATTGCCGACAAGCAATATACCTGTCGCGAGGATGGGGTATCGGGAATTCGTGTTTTAGGTCAAAAATTGACAACTGCCGACAGCCATTTGGCTGGTTAACGATTTTAGATATGCGTATTGTTGCTTATATTACAGCTTACGAAGATGGTCCGGCTATTGAAGCTTGCGTCACTGGTATTTTAAAACAGTCGTTGGTGGTGGAACATGTTTTGGTGGTGGATAATTCCCAAACACCAGTTATTGATGGGAACCGCTATTCAAAAGTGTCGGTTTTTCATCGTCCGGAAAATTTAGGTGTTGGCGGTGGTTTGTGTTTGGGTTTGCAATGGGCGATCGCGAAAGGGTACGATTTATTATGGATGTTCGATCAAGATAGCGTTCCGGCGGCGGATTGTCTGGAAAAATTATGGCAGGTTTATCAAGAATACAGACGGTTCTATTCTCTAGGAATTGTCGCGCCTACAGCGATCGATCCCAGAAACAATACCATTATTGAAGGTGCTTATTTCGATCGCGATCGCTTTTTACCTCGCCATCCTCCTAATTCTAGCTTGCCTTATCCTTGCGATGCACCCATTACTTCCGGTAGTTTGCTAAATTTAGAAGCGGCATCTAGGATTTCGCCACCAAATGCCGATTTGTTTATTGATGGCATTGATATGGATTATGGATGGCGGTTGGTACAGGCAGGCTATCGCAATTTAATCGTTCCCCAAGCTATTTTAACCCACTGTTTCGGCAATCCCATTCATCGAAAACTGGCAAACCGCGATATATTTTTGCAAAAATATCCTCCTTTGCGACACTATTATATTTGTCGCAACCATACCTACCTGGCAAAACATTATGCACCAGGAAAGTGGTTGACGTTTTTGGCTATCCTACGTCGCTGCAAGTATGCTCTCCATACCATAATTTTACTTTTGCTTTTTGAAAGCGATCGCAAATATTTATCAATATGGGCTTGCCTTTTAGGGACGTGGCATGGTATAAAAGGCAAACTTGGGAAATCTGGTAAACTATGCCCGATTTTTTAATTCTTGGCGGTCAAAAGTGTGGTACAACTTCTTTATATCGATATTTACTTCAACACTCCCACATTCTCCCTGCCAAAGAAAAGGAAATTCATTTTTTCGATCTGGCTTTTCATTTCGGGGTTGATTGGTACGAATCCTTTTTTCCGGAAAAACATTCTGCTGCCAACTATCTGATGGGAGAAGCAACGCCTTACTATTTATTTCATCCTTTGGTTCCCGAACGGGTTTTTCAAACTTATCCGCAAAGCAAGCTCATTGTTTTGCTTCGCAATCCAGTGGAACGTGCCATTTCTCAATACTATCACGAAGTGCGTTTGGGATTTGAAAAATTATCTTTACCAGCTGCGATCGCGCAAGAGTCAAAACGCCTGGAAGGAGAACTAGAAAAAATTATATCCTATAAATACTATCCCAGTTACAACCACCAACATTACAGTTATGTTTCCCGCGGTCTTTATTTACAGCAAATACAGCGATGGATGGCCTATTTTCCGCGATCGCAATTTTGTATCCTAGAAAGCGAAACGTTTTTTGAAAATCCCCAAGCTACCCTCGATCGCGTGTTTGCCTTTTTGCAGCTTCCTACCTGTAAAATAAAAACAGATGCGCGACACAATCGCGGCGAATATCCCCACAATTTACGCCAAATTCTAGCTCGTTGGACGATCCGGGCCAAATTAAAACGTTATTTTGCCCAACCCAACCAGCAGCTAGAAGAGTTTTTACAGCAAAAATTTTCGTGGGGATAAATGCAATCGAAAATTCCATATAAGTGGGGAACCAAAATATCCAATTCCAAGTCGGAACCGCCAGCCGTTGAGGATGTTGTTATGGGTGAAGGGATTGATTACGAAGGTGCTTGGAATCGCTATGCTGAATCTTGGCAGCAATTGCATCCAGACCTACAATATATCGGCGATGAATGGCAAGGCAAAGGTGCTGGTGCCGCCGATTCCATTGAAGCATACAATACACTCATCGAGCGGAATTTAATTCAACCCTATATCCAACCAGAAGATGTGGTTCTGGAAATTGGCGTTGGTGGTGGCAAAACGGCGGCTTTGCTGCTTAAATTTTGCCAGCAACTTCTTTGTGCCGATGTTTCGGCAGAAATGCTGCAAGCCACCCAGCGGCGCTTGGGAAACAACCGAGTTCGCTATATCAAACTCGATGGCTTGACGTTAGAAGGTATTGATTCCCACTCGGTGGATGTTTGTTTTTGCTACGACACCATGGTGCATTTAGAACCGCGAGATATTTTTAACTATTTGACTCTCATTCCCCGCGTTGTGCGCGGCAGGCGATTGTGTGTTTTCCACCATACCAACGTTTTGAGCGAATTGGGATGGCGAAAATTCTTAAGCGAATGGCAAAACAACCTGCTCGGCAAACGGCAAGGAACGGCGTTTTCCGTCATGACCGATGCTATTATGGAAAAATTTTTAACCCACCTTCAATATGAGATACTTGTTAAGAATACAACGTTGGTTCCTAGAGACTGCATTTGGGTGTGTCGAGCACCTGTAGCTGATTGAATCCATTGGTTGAAAGAAAAAATCGGTAGAAACCAATCATTTTGGCTTTACTCTGTGGGTTAGGTAATGTTAGTCAGGTTTAACCTGCTTTTGCTGGTTGACCCCAGAAGCTCCCGCTTTCTAAACGACGGGGGGAGTACCTCAAGTTGTCCAAACTTTTGACAGACGATTTTCCCACGACGCACAAAATCGATCGAGTGACCATGCGAGTTTTATTTCTCCATCCTAATTTTCCCGCACAATTCCGCCATGTGGCAGCAGCTTTAGGCAAGGACCCCAACAATCAGGTGGTTTTTGGAACCAAAAACGAACGTCCGGAATGGAAAATTCCCGGGGTTACCAAGGCACTATTCAAACCCAGTCGCAATCCCCATCCCAGTACCCACCACTACGTACGTCCTTTGGAAAGTGGGGTTCTCTACGGACAGGCGGTCTATCGGATAGCTGAACAACTGAAGGCGAAAGGTTTTGTTCCCGATTTGGTCTACGGACATTCGGGATGGGGTCCAACCCTGTATATGAAAGATGCTTTCCCCGATACGCCTTTGATGTGCTATTTTGAATGGTTTTATCGCGCGCGGGGAGCAGATGCGGATTTTGACCCGGCTGACCCGTTGAAACCAGACGATTTTTGCCGCATTCGGACGAAAAATGCTCCCATGTTGCTGGATTTGTACAGTAGCGATTGGGGACTGTCGCCGACCTACTGGCAAAAGTCCCAGTTTCCTAAGGAGTTTCAAGATCGGATTACGGTGCTTCACGATGGGGTGGATACGGAGTATTTCCAACCCAACGAAGATGCAAAATTGGTTTTGCCGGATTTGGATTTATCCGGTGCTGATGAGATTGTAACTTACGTATCGCGGGGAATGGAACCCTATCGCGGGTTTCCGGAATTTATTGAATCAATTGCTTATTTACAAGAAAAACGTCCCAACTGCCACGTCGTCATTGTAGCGGCAGAACGGGTATGCTACGGGAAAGCACTTCCCAATAATAAAAGTTACAAGCAACACATGCTGGAGAAGATTCCTCTTGATATGTCTCGGGTTCATTTTGTGGGAACGCTTCCTTATGGATTGTACAAGCAAGTTTTACAGGCTTCGGACGTGCATGTTTATTTGACGCGACCGTTTGTTTTATCGTGGTCGATGATGGAAGCCATGTCTTGTGGATGTTTGGTGGTGGGTTCCGATACCGCGCCTGTACGAGAGGTTATTCGCGATGGTGAAAATGGCTTGTTGGTGGATTTTTTCTCTCCCAAGCAAATTGCCGACCGGGTTTGTGAGGTGTTGGACCATCCCAATCGCATGCAAGAACTTCGCCAGAAAGCTCGACAAACGATTGTCGAACAGTATTCCCATGCTATGTTGTTGCCCAAGCACTTACAATTGATTCAGGAAGTGGCTAGTGGTAATACGCCGACGGTAACTAGTCCGCAATTGTCTACGGGCGATCGCAAACAACTGGTTCCTTCTTAAATGAATATTTTCTGTTATTTAGGTAATTTATAACGCTCCAAATCGAACATGGTAAGTTCAGTAGCTCTTAAAAATGCCCTGCGATATCTCCGTTCTGGCAAGTTATCGACAGCAGAAAAAATCTACAAACACGTACTCCAATACGAACCTTACAATGCGGAAGCACAGCACTGGCTGGGGGTAGTTGCTTACCAACGTAGTCAGCTAAATGTGGCTATCCCGTTTTTGGAACAATCTATTAAGTTAGCGCCGGACAAGGCAATTTATTATAACAATATGGGATTAGCCCTTCACGCGCGTGGTTCTCTTTTTGAGGCAGTGCAGTATTTTCAAAAAGCGCTGGCTTTGGATGCTGTTCAACCAGCAGAACGTAAGGAAATTCAGAATAATTGCCAGCGCAGTGCCGAGCGGCTACTGACCTACTATGAAGAAATGGAGCAGTTGCATTTCTGGCTGGGAAATCTCTCAGAATCGGCGCAAATGGCGAGCGATGCCGGTGATTTGTGGCAGGAGCTAGAAGAATATGTAGTGGCCGAACGTTGCTACTACCGTGCTATAGAACTCCAACCAGAGAACGCACAAGTTTGCGAGCGTTTGGCGGCGTTGTACTTGCAACAGAAAAATTTCCAAAGTGCGATCGGTTTTTGCTATCGTGCGATCCAGAGCCAGCCAAATTTGGCTTCTGCGTATAAATTATTGGGGAATTGTTTGCTTGCTTGTGACAAAGATGGTCCTGCTTATCGTGCTTATGTCAAAGCAGCTCAAATCCAACCGGACCTTGCTGAGGCTTTTACCAATATTGGGAATTTGCTGTACAAGCACAATCGTTGGGAACGCGCGATCGCCTATTATGAAAAAGCCCTCAAGTTGAATCCAGAGCTGCAAGGGATTTATTGGAACTTAGGCAAAGTTTGGGAACGTCAAGGCAAATTAAATAAGGCGATTCCAGCTTTCAAACGTGCCATTGATAGCAATCCTCAATATTTTGATGGTCCATTTTACTACCATCTAGCATCGCGTTTGGTGGGAGTGGGTAAGAAAGAAGAGGGGATTGCTTATTTTAAAAAAGCGATCGACAAGCAACCGGATGTGGCAACTCCCCATTGGGATTTGTGCGAACTGTTGGGAACCAAAGCGGACTTAACTGAAGCAAGAGAAGCTGCCGAACGTGCCTGCCAAGAATGCACTGGTACGGGAAAAATTTTAGCGAAAGCCATTTTTATCAAAACTCATCTCAAATCGGGATTGAGTCAAGTTGCTGCGGCTCAGTTTCAAACTTTAGAGCCACTGATTTACCAGCAATGCAGCCAGTTACAGACTCACGAGTTGACCAAAGTTTACCTCAACGTGCTATTTGATATGCACCACTTGCGGGATAGCGTTATTGAGAATGGCCAGCTATCGCGGTATGTAGGCCATTATTATGCAGCGCATCTCGACCAACAAATTCAAGCGGCTGTGGGTAATTCTGTTCGGGTGCATCCCACGTTGAACCAACACAGACCGTTGCGAATTGGTTTTCTCTCGCGCCACTTCCGTCGGCATTCTGTGGGATGGTGTAGTGCCGATATTATTCAAGAGCTTTCCCATTTAAATACAGAAATTTATCTCTACGTTACTGGGGAAATGCAGCCTGACGACCGCACGGCTTTATTTGAAAAGGCGGCAACGAAGTTTTACCACAACCAGCGTTCTAAGGGAAATGGCGATGCCAAAGAAATTATCGAACAAGTATCGAGCGATGGTATTGATGTATTGGTAGATTTGGATTCTATTACCGTCCTTTGCCATACGGCCATTTTACGAGCGCGACCAGCACCTGTATGTATCACTTGGTTGGGATACGATGCTCCCTATATTTGCGATCGTAACTACTATCTTAGCGATCGCTTTACCCATCCCCCTGGTGTAGAACCTCACTACGTAGAAAAAATTGTTAGAATGCCCAATTCTTTTACGGCTATAGGTGGGCTGAAATGTGCCACTGGTAACCGGGAAACTATTCGTCGGGGAATGCGTTTGGGAACCGACCAAGTCGCCTACTTATGTGCTGCTCCTAGTTTCAAACTTAGCATTGAAATGATAGAAGCTCATATCCAAATTCTACAAGCAGTTCCTAACAGCATTCTTCTATATAAAGCTCGCGTTGGCGACACCAAGATGATGCAGCATATATATTGGCGCACTTGTGAAAAGTATGGGGTTAGTTTTAACCGCATTAAATTTATGCCGCGTACTCGCACTGAAGAAGAACATCGCCTACTCTATCAAATAGCTGATATTTTGCTAGATTCTTATCCCTATAATGGTGCTACTCATACCCTAGAAGCTCTGTGGTTGCATTTACCTGTCATTACCCACGTTGGTCAGCAATCGTTTGCACGCATGGGATATTCTTTACTACACAATGTAGGATTGCAAGCTGGAATTGCCTGGAATTGGGAAGAGTACATTCAAAAAGCAATTTGGTTGGGTAAAGACAGCAAAGCTAGAAACGCTATATCTCAACAATTAGAACTTGCCAAACAACCAGAGTCTCTAGCTTCCATTTGGAATCCAAAACAGTTTGCTAATGATATGTATGCTTTATTCCAAGAATTAGCACAAAAGCAAGCTCCCCTAGCCGCCGCTACTCGTATGGCTTCTCAATAAAAATATTATTTTCATAGCAAAAAACAGCGATGTATGCGAGCGCTGTTGGGGTCAAATTATAGTAAAAAAAAGAAGAAATAAAAAAAGAAGACTCCTGGCACCGAGCTATTTTCCCAGGC
>CAYZHY010000100.1:0-5319 GCA_964477525.1 uncultured Geitlerinema sp.
GTATAAAATCTTTCAGCCATGCACTATTGACGTTTGATTTGGAAACACTATATAGAAGTTTTTTCAAGAAACAATTGTGGCGTACAAGGAGAAAAATCTTTGTAGAAATGACTATTGAAGAACTTATACAATTTGTCAATGCCAGCTTATCAACACCGCTGACGCCTTTGCAAGAATTTTTATTGCGTCAGACCTGGGAGGGCAAAACTTATGCTTACATGGCCCAAGAAATCCATTACGGTCCTGAATATTTACGCAAAACGGCTTCTAGTTTGTGGTCGGCGTTAAGCGAACTTTGGGGAGAACCCATTTCCAAAGCCAACTTGCGACAAAAAATGGAAGGATACCGTCTGACGAGATCCCAACAGCAACTTATAAAGAAATATTGCTACGATCGAAATTCTCAAGAACCATTATTTTTTCCCGGTGGTCCCATTCCTTTAGACTCGCCGTTTTACATTCCACGCTATCCTATCGAAGAACTAGCCTACGAAGAAATTTGTTTGCCAGGCAGTGTCATTCGCATCAAAGCCCCCAGGAAAATGGGCAAAAGCTCGTTGATGTTACGAATTTTGGAAAAAGGCAAACAAGAGGGATTGCATGGGATCGAAATTGATTTCCAGCAAGCCGAACGAGATGTATTTTCCAGTTTAAACAGATTCCTACGTTGGTTTAGTGCAAATGTAGCCCGCCAACTACAATTAGATGCCAATTTAGATGATTATTGGGATACCGATCTTGGTACCAAAGTTAGCTGCACTTTATATTTCCAGGGATATTTATTAGCGAATACAGACCAACCCATAATCTTGGCGCTCAATGAAGTAAATCAAGTATTTGAGTATCCAGAAATTACCAAAGATTTTTTATCTTTATTGCGAGGATGGTACGAACAAAGCAAACAAGAACCCATTTGGCAAAAATTGCGTTCGATCTTGGTATATTCAACGGAGATTTACGTTCCCCTAGAAATCCACGAATCTCCTTTTAATGTAGGATTGCCTATCGAACTACCGCCATTTACTTTAGAGCAAGCACAAGAACTAGCGTATCGGTATGGTTGTCAGGATGTGACCGCCACAATATTGAAAAAATTGGTCGATCTGGTGGGAGGACATCCCTATTTAATATCCCAGGCTTTGTACCATACGTGTCGCTACGAAGTGCCTCTCGAACAAATTTTACATACAGCCTATACCCCAAAGGGGATTTACCAGAATCATTTACAAAGGATGATGGTTATTTTGCAAAACCAGCCGCAATTAGCCAAAGCCATGAAGAAAGTGATTGATTCTCCAAATGGAATAACATTGGATCCGGTAATTGCGTACAAACTAGAAAGTTTGGGGTTGGTTAAATTAGAGAATTGTCGCGTTACTGTAAGTTGCGAGCTATATCGCCGTTATTTGAACGCACAGTTACCCGAACTAAAACTTTCCTTGACAGAACTTTCGGATGCGCCATCAGTGGACCAAATAGAAACTAAGAAAACGAGTGACGATAGCCAGTCCTTATCACTTCTAGGAGGAAATTTAGACGAAACCACTCAAATTGCCAATCGAAATTACTTTTACCGCTACTTACAAGAAAAGTGGCAGCAATCAGCCAGCGATCGCACGCCAATATCACTTATTCTATGCGAAGCTTCCCTTCCATGGGAGAGAGAAACGTTATCCTTGCTCGGCAACATGGACGGATATACTACAACCGAAAACTGTTTTCAGCAAGTTAGAAATGTTATTCAAGCTTGTATACGAAGGCAGACTGACTTAGCGGCTAGATATGGAAGTAAGGAATTTGCTATTATTTTGCCACAGGCCGATTCCCAAATAGCTACCAAAGTAGCCGAAAGGATTCGCCAAAGTGTCAAAGACTTACAAATTCAAATTCCTGTTCCAGGATCTGAGACCGATCGAAAAGACCAGAACTTGCTGACTGTTAGTTTGGGCGTTGCCAGCGCGATCGCCAATAGTGAATGTAGCGATGCCACAGCCATTTTGCTAGCCACGGATTTTGCCTTACACCAATCTCAAAGCGAAGGAGGCGATCGGGTGACAGTGAATTCTACATTGTTAAGTGAGTGACTTGTGCTGTTCAAGAGTTAAAAAATGGAGGAACAGAAGTACAGCAAGTTGTCGTTTCTGCGAAAACTCCCATGCTACAAAAACCAAAGGCGCTGCTGGGAAACAGCGCCTTCAGGGAAAAACAAACGGCTATGCGAGTATGGGTTGAGGTAGCCGGGCACTTACATCATGCCCATGCCCCCCATACCACCCATACCGCCCATGCCGCCCATGGCACCCATGCCGCCAGTGGGATCGCCACCACCGTCGGCAGATTCGGATTCGGGATCTTCGACGACAAGGGCTTCGGTGGTTAGGACCATACCAGCCACAGAAGCGGCATTTTGCAGAGCCGCACGCACGACTTTTGCCGGATCGATGATACCGGCCGCAATCATGTCTTCATACTGACCGGTAACGGCGTTGTAGCCAATATTAAATTCGGTATTCCGTACATTTTCCACAACAACCGATCCTTCGGCACCGGAATTGTGGGCAATTTGACGTACGGGCGCTTGTAGCGATTTGGCAATAATATCGGCACCGATTCGTTCCTCTTCATCGAGGTTATTTCGCAGCTCTGCCACTTTGCTTGCCAGGTGGATGAGCGTGGTACCGCCGCCGGGAACAATCCCTTCTTCCACAGCAGCTTTGGTGGCGTTGAGAGCGTCTTCAATACGTAGTTTGCGGTCTTTGAGTTCGGTTTCGGTAGCAGCACCGACTTTAATGACTGCGACACCACCTGCTAATTTGGCAATGCGTTCTTGTAATTTTTCTTGGTCGTATTCAGAATCGCTGCTTTCCAGTTCTTGGCGCAGTTGGTTGATGCGTTTTTGAACGGATTGTTGGTTCTTACTGTCAGTGTTGGCAACGATGGTGGTATCGTCTTTGGTAATGGTGACCTTGTTGGCAGTTCCCAGTTGGTCCATGGAAACGTTGTCCAAGGTCAAGCCAATATCTTCGGAAATCAAGGAACCACCAGTGAGGATGGCGATGTCTTGCAGCATAGCTTTACGGCGATCGCCGAATGCGGGAGCTTTAATAGCCGCCACATTCAAAACGCCGCGAGACTTGTTCACCACCAAAGTAGCCAGGGCTTCCCCTTCGATATCTTCAGCGATAATTAACAGGGGACGACCGGAACGAGCTACTTGTTCTAGGTTGGAAACCAAATCCTGAACGGCACTGATTTTCTTATCGGTAATCAGGATATAGGGATTTTCTAGTTCAACGACCATCCGCTCTTGGTCGGTGACAAAATAGGAGGAAAGATATCCTCGATCGATTTGCATCCCTTCTACCACATCGAGTTCGGTAGCGAGGGATTTGGATTCTTCTACGGTAATTACACCATCTTTGGTTACTCGGCCCATGGCATCGGAAATCATTTTTCCGATTTCTTCGTCACCGCCAGCGGAAATGGTGGCTACCTGTTCGATGGCTTCCCCTTCTACCGGTTTGGCTACCGAGGCAATTTCTTTGACCAGATGTTTAACAGTTTTCTCGATACCACGCCGCACAGCTACGGAATTGGCTCCTGCGGCTACCACTTTCAATCCTTCGCTAATCATTTCCTGAGCGAGGACTGTAGCGGTCGTGGTGCCGTCTCCGGCTAGTTCTTTGGTCTTAGAAGCAACTTCTCGAATTAGTTGCGCGCCAGTATTTTCTAAGGGATCTTCTAGCTCGATATCTTGGGCAATGGTAATGCCGTCGTTAACGATTTCTGGGGTACCGTACTGTTTTTCTAGGACCACGTTGCGACCTTTGGGTCCCATGGTAATGCGCACGGCATTGACGAGGGCATTAATGCCGGCTTCTAGCGATCGCCGCGATTCTTCGCGAAATTCTACCTGCTTAGCCATACTTGCTTGGTGCTTTTAGAACTCTTCAAATAAAAAATTTAGCACTCCCTTGGCTGGAGTGCTAATTCGTAGAAACCGTACCTTACCCGGTCGTATTGCGATCGCTTAATGTAAAATCTAGCTACAAAATGTCCGCAGCGATGGATTAGTCGCGACCACCGCCATTAATAGCTATCAGCAAACGCAAAATGAAGATAAATAGGTTAATGTAGGTCAAATACATGCCCAGGGCGGCAGATAGATATTGCTCGTCCTTATAAGTCCGAGGCATGATGTAGAAATCTACCACGGCCATGCCGGCAAAGATAACCACACCGATGCCCGAAATGGCAAATTCCAACCACCCAGGGGTGTAAACACCAAACAGACTAAACAGGAGCTGACCAACGACAACCACAACCAGGGCAATTAACCCCAATTGTACCGTAGTGGTCAGGGCCATGCCATCGCGATCGGAGAGATTGGAACCGATTTGTCTGGCGGCAATGAACGTAATGCCGCAACCACCAGCGGCAATCCCGATGCCTGGCAAGCCTACTCCGGATGTACTCAGAGCTACCATAATAATGGCGCTGAGGGTATAGCCAGAGAGCAGGCTATAGGTAGCCAAAATGGGGGTAGCGGTGGCATTGTTGCCTTTTTCCGCAACGTTCCGAGCGACGAAAAAGAGGGCAATCTCTGCGATTAAAGCTACCCAAAAAGTAGGCATAAAGGCGTCGGGATAGTTGGAGATAACGCCCAAACCACCGTATACGCCCAAAGCGGTGAGGATTAATCCACCGCCGACGAAGGGCAATGCCTTGGGGATGACATTGGGACCAATAACGTCTTGGGTTTGAGCCTCGCGGTAGGCTTGTCGAAAATTGCTATTTAACGTCATGAGCGTCTTTTCACCTCTCAACTACCTCTTACATACTGTTTCTTCTCTATTTTGGCAAATTTTGCGGGTCTTGTTGAGTTTTGAGTTTGGGGGTCACAACGAAGGGCTCACCGCAAGTGGGAGCATGGAAGCATCGGGGTATGGGAGTAAATTGAACTTAACTAGATCTTGTCCTTGTTTTCCTTCTCCCATTGCCAGCTTCACAAACCTACAAAAATCTATGAAAATCCATACAAATGATAAAGAATTATTGTTGGTAAAGAAAGCGGGTCAGGGGTTTAGAGCAACGATGGGCGATCGCTAAAATGTCCGTTTCTAGGGAAAACAGCGATCGCTTTTCTCAGGTTCGATGGTAACGTTTCTTTTTTTATATTTAAACAAGAATTCATATCTCCCGGATGGTTGGAGGTATGTCATTGATAATTTTTTTTAGAAGTTAAAACAAGCGATCGCCAGGCCAATCGGGAAAAGGTTTCCCATAGTTGAACGACCGTACATATATTCTGAAATCTTT
>CAYZHY010000100.1:5419-13676 GCA_964477525.1 uncultured Geitlerinema sp.
GCGTGGTCGGCGTTTTCGGCGGTGCCCTATTCTCAGCCATGCACGGTTCCATGGTTACATCCAGCATTATTCGGGAAACCACCGAATTTGAATCCGCCAACAAAGGCTATCGCTTTGGACAGGAAGAAGAAACCTACAACCTAGCTGCCGCCCATGGCTATTTAGGTCGCGTTTTCTTCCAACATGCTTCCTTTACCAACAGCCGTGCCTTGCACTTCGTTCTCGGTGCCTGGCCTGTAATTGGCATTTGGTTTGCTGCCTTGGGAATTAGTACCATGGCGTTTAACTTAAATGGGTTTAACTTCAATCATTCGGTTCTCGATAGTCAAGGACACGTTATTTATACCTGGGCTGACATTATCAACCGAGCCAACTTGGGAATTGAAGTGATTCACGAACGTAACGCTCACAACTATCCCTTAGATTTGGCAGCTAGCGAGGTACAGCCAGTGGCTTTGAATGCTCCCAGCGTTCGCAGCTAAAAAATTTAGAACCAAAAAATAGCCCACCCAATGTTTGCCATCTGGGTGGGTTTTGTTTGTTTAAAGACCAAACAGTCAATTAAAATTCGGATTGAGTAACAGGTTGGGGGGTTTTCTGCAACATCAAACCGTATTCCAACCCTTCCACCACGGCTTGATAGGAAGCATCGATAATATTGCCAGAAACGCCAACGGTGGTCCAACGGGTTTCGCCGTTGCTGGATTCTACCAAAACGCGGGTGGTGGCTGAAGTTCCCGACGTACTGTCTAAAATCCGAACTTTGTAGTCGGTAAGGTGGTATTCGGAAATTCCTGGATAAACATTAATCAAAGCTTTCCGCAAAGCGGCATCCAAAGCAGATACAGGACCATTGCCTTCGGCAGCTTCGATAATATCTTGACCGCCAACCGCTACTTTGATGGTGGCTAATGACGTGGTATTTTCGTCGAGTTTGTGGTTGTGGACGTAAAATTCTTTCAGTTCGAAGAATTGGGGACGCTCTCCCAGATATCCCCGCATCAACAGCTCGAAACTGGCTTCTGCGGCTTCAAACTGATACCCCTCGTTTTCCAGTTTTTTCAGCTGGTCGAGCAGTTCCCGAGAAGCAGTGGTGTTGCTTTGTAAATCGATGCCAAAGCTTTTAGCTTTTGATAAAATATTGCTTGTGCCAGATTGATCGGAAACCACAATTCGGCGTTGGTTGCCTACCAACTCTGGCTGAATGTGTTCGTAGGTGAGGGGATTTTTTTGAACGGCGGAAACGTGGATGCCGCCTTTGTGAGCAAATGCGGAACGACCGACAAAAGCTGCGTGTTCGTTGGGAGCTAAATTGGCTACCTCGCTGACGTAGCGGCTGGTTTCGGTTAAATGGGATAGCTGCTGTTCGCCCAAACAGTCGTATCCTAGTTTTAACTGTAGGTTGGGCACCAGAGCGCAAAGATTGGCATTGCCGCAACGTTCTCCGTAACCATTGATGGTACCTTGGACCATGGTAACGCCGCCGCGAACGGATTCTATGGCATTGGCAACGGCGGTTTCGGAGTCGTTGTGGGTGTGTATGCCGTAGCGAACACCAGCGTTGGCAGCTTCTGTGCCGATCGCATTGTAAACTTCTGTTAGAATTTGACGGATTTCGTGGGGAAGTTTGCCGCCGTTGGTATCGCAGAAAACCAGCCATTCCGCACCCGCTGCCATCGCGGCTTGGAGCGTTTTTAAGGCATATTCGGGGTTTTGCTGGTAGCCGTCAAACCAGTGTTCCGCATCGTAAATGACCCGCCGACCTTGCGATCGCAAATACTCAATGGTATCGCCAATCATGCGCAGGTTCTCATCCAAACTGGTTTGCAGCCCTTCAGTAACGTGCAAATCCCAAGATTTGCCAAAAATGGTAACCCAGCGCGTTCCTGCCGACAAAATAGCCTGCATTTTGGGATCTTCGGAAGGCGCTTTCTTAGGATGGCAGGTGGAACAAAAGGCAACCAATTCCGCATGGTCTAAGGGTTGTTCCTGCAGCTGCCAGAAAAATTGCACGTCTTTCGGATTGGCTCCCGGCCATCCCCCTTCGATAAAATGAACGCCCAATACATCTAGCTTGCGGGCAATTCGAATTTTATCTTCTACCGAGAGCGATATACCTTCTCGTTGGGAGCCATCGCGAAGCGTCGTGTCGTAAATCCAAACTTGATTAGAGGTGGCATTGTTTGTATGGGTCATAGCAATAAAGCTAGAAGAATTGGGATACTACTATATTTTTGGCAAGATGGAAACAACCATATATTTTCGGATAAAACGACGATGGTGCTAAAGGTACCGGTCCTTCGGACCATCGCTGGCTAGTAAAACTCAGTTTGGTTGCATACCTGCAAATTCGTTTTGAGTTTTTGCCGGAAAATTCCTGTTTATCTTACCTATTGTAATGGCTGGAGCGCTTATGCCAAAAGTAACCGCTCAAGGAAAAACCTTTGAATGTCCTCAAGGCGCCAATCTACGCAAAGTGCTGTTGGAAAATGGCGTAGACCTGTACAATGACTTGGCTTCTACAATTAACTGCCATGGTATTGGCACCTGTGGCACTTGTACCGTAGAAGTGGAAGGAGAGGTTTCCCCAGCTAGCTGGCGAGAGAAAAGCCGCCTCAATTTGCCGCCTCACTCCCCCAACCAAAATCGCCGTTTGTCTTGTCAAACCAAAGTTTTGGGAGATGTCCAAGTTACCAAATACGACGGATTTTGGGGACAAGGCGATCGCGTAAGGTGGACCCCTCAAGGATCGTCCACAAAATAGCGAATCGACATACTATTTCCCAATCTATCAGCAATTAAAACTGTAATGACGAAGTAAAAATGACCCACCGCGAAATTATCGTTATTGGTGGCGGCATCATTGGTTTGAGTGTAGCCCTGGAGTTAAAGCAACGCAGTGGCAAGCGGGTAACGGTTCTCAGTCGCGACTATCAAGAAGCGGCTTTGTATACCGCAGCTGGTATGCTTGCTCCCCAATCAGAAGCCGTTCCACCAGGTCCCATGCTCGATCTGTGTTTGCGCAGTCGTTCGGTGTACCCGGAATGGACGCGCCAACTACAGGAAATTAGCGGCATTGACCCTGGATACTGGGCTTGTGGCTTTCTGGCTCCATTTTTTGCTGGTGAAGAAAAGGATGCTTCGCCGCCGCAACACGACCTAGCCCCTTCTTATTGGCTAGACCGAGAACAAATTCGCACCTATCAGCCTAACTTGGGTTCGGAAGTCGCTGGTGGCTGGTGGTATCCCGAAGACGCTCAGGTCAACACTTGGATGCTGGGCAAAGCTCTACGCTCGGCAATGACCGAAATCGGGGTAGAATTGCGCGAAGGAGTCACTGTAGAAGCGATCGTGCAAGAAAAAGGTCGCGTGGCCAAACTGCAAACCACGGCCGGTGATTTTACTGCCGACAGTTACGTTCTGGCTACGGGCGCTTGGTCGCAACAGTTGCTACCGATTCCCGTATTTCCCAAAAAAGGACAAATGTTCTCGGTGCGGGTTCCTGCTACTCATGGGGGCAACGGAAATACAGCCAGTCACTTTGCCGATTTGCCCTTGCATCGGGTTTTATTTGGACCCTATACCTACATCGTTCCCCGGCGAGATGGCACGATTGTGGTGGGGGCAACTGTGGAAGATGCTGGGTTGACACCGTACAATACGCCGGCGGGAATCCATACTTTGCTGGGCAGGGCAATACGTCTGTTTCCCTTGCTGCAAGAGTATCCTTTGGAAAAGGTATGGTGGGGATTCCGACCGACGGCACCCGATGAGTTGCCGATTTTGGGTAGCGGTCCTTGTGAAAATTTAACCTTGGCTACGGGACACCATCGCAATGGTATTTTACTGGCTCCTGTGACGGCGCAACTTCTAGCGGATTGGATTTTGGATGGAAAAGCCGATCCGTTACTATCTCATTTTCACTGGCGTCGGTTCCAACCTTCCCAGCAGCCTGCTAACCAAGGAAATGGTGGCAATGGCGATCGCGATTCTTCGATTTCCCATACCTGGCCACAGAATTACAAGACTATGCAATTAGCTACGCCCACAAACAATTTCGATAGCAATACACCAGCGTTGGACGGTGACAACGATCGCTTGGAAATTGGCGATCGCAGTTTTCACTCCCGTTTGATTACCGGAACTGGAAAATATCGCAGTATAGGAGAAATGCAACGCAGCCTGACGGCCAGTGGCTGCGAGATGGTCACGGTGGCGATTCGACGCGTGCAAAACAATGCTCCCGGTCACCAAGGGTTGGCGGAAGCCATCGACTGGAATCAAATTTGGATGCTTCCCAATACGGCGGGATGCAAAACGGTGGACGAAGCCATCCGCGTGGCTCGTTTGGGCCGGGAAATGGCGAAAATGTTGGGACAGGAAGATAATAATTTTATCAAGTTAGAAGTTATTCCCGACCCCACGTACTTACTTCCCGACCCGGTGGGTACCCTGGAAGCGGCGGAAAAATTAATTCAAGAAGGATTTACGGTATTGCCCTACATCAATGCCGACCCCGTTCTTGCCAAACGCCTGGAAGAAGCTGGTTGTGCTACGGTCATGCCTTTGGGTTCTCCCATTGGTTCCGGTCAAGGGATTCAAACGGCTGCCAATATCCGGATTATTATTGAAAATGCCCAAGTGCCGGTGGTGGTGGATGCTGGCATTGGTACGCCATCGGAAGCAGCACAGGCTATGGAAATGGGGTCGGATGCGGTTTTGATTAATACTGCGATCGCGCAAGCCCAAAATCCCCCCGTGATGGCAAGAGCAATGGCTATGGCGGTAGAAGCAGGACGGTTGGCTTGTTCGGCCGGACGCATTCCTGTTGCCGATCGTGCCAGCGCCAGTTCCCCGCTAACGGGAACCATTACATCTTAAACTGGAACCTTATTCTAGGGGCGAAGATTTTCGCCCCTTTGTTGTTGTTTGGCTTGACAAACAAGAGAGGCTGGGCGGATTTTCTTAAGGAAAGCTAATTGCTATTTGGAATAACATTTTGCTATTTCAATCGCTATCCCCAAATTTGTATCAAAATAATTGATAATAAGTTTCAATAAAAAACGGAATTGCGACTTTTCAGAGAATTGGCTACAATCTTAAAAGAATTTCGATCTGATATAGTGGGTTATTATATTCTAAATTACCTAAAACGTGGGGTTTTGAGCCTAAAATCCCCATAATCACGTTAACGATCGCGCGATCGCTTTTCCCAAATCCAGCCGCTCTTCGCAGAAATTTTTTTGCCCCCTATTCCCCGTTACTTGACAAATAAATATTTTTATGCTATAAGCATCCGCTATCGACGTTGAAACAACTTCCAACCCAGCAAAGAAAGAATTAGAGAACATATTCCCAAAACTGGAGAAGGAAAGAAAGAAACGGCTGTATTTTGTATAGAAAATGCTTCTAGTTGGGCAACCGTACAACTATGGTTGGTTTGATTGTCTTTTTGCTGAAAAACCGAGCTAGCAAAGGGGGTTGGCGTAGCAACCAAACTGCTTGTTTCGGGATTTTCCGCCGTCGTTAACAAAGAAGAATCGGAAGAAATGGGAAATTTTGGTAGCGTTTGATTGCCCATTTCCATCTGGTGGGATTCTTGCTTTTGAGGAAACTGGTAAAAACCCATTCCCAACGAAGATAAAGTAATAACGCCCATGGAAATAGCACCGACACTAAAAACGCCCATGGAAACAACGCCAATAGAAATAACTCCCATAGGAATAACCGCGATCGCAATTAAACCGTGGGCAGATACACCAATAGCAATAATTCCGTGGGCACCAATGCCAATAGCAATAATCCCATGAGCGCCAATGCCAACAGAGACCAATTGCCGCTTGCTACCTTCTTTTTTGCAAGAATCCATAAAAAAATTTTTCTTCCCTAAGATAGGGAAAACCCTAGGGGAGATTTTTAGGAAATGTCAAAAGACAGCTTGTCATAGAAAAGGAGACTATTTTTGGGTGTGGTTGGTAGCCATCTCCCCTCAGGCTTTTGAATGGTGGGGATGGATGCCGATGTGGAAATCGTTAAGAAACCAATGCCTCTGCTGGTGATTTTTTCGATAGAAGCTGTTCGGTCATGCGGCAGAAAGCACAAATGTCGCCGCTGGTAGGATGCCCACAACTTTGACAAGTGTTGAGTTCTCCCGATTCGCTGCGGGTAAAGTGTTCGCTGCCGCGTTCCAAAAACTCCATGAGGAATTTTTGTTTCATGCCGGGGGATTCTTTTTCTAGATTGTTGAGAAGTTCTTTGTAGAAATGAGAACGAGCGCCCACGGCATTGGGACATTCTTCTACGATATAATCAATGCCTGTCAAAACGCAGTAAGCTGCCGTTTCTCGTTCCGATAGGCGAATTAAAGGCTTGGTTTTGCGCGCAAATCCTTTTTCGTTGCCTTCCAGAACTGGATATTGCCGGGCTAAGGCTTCTGTTTTCCAACCCAAAACGTTGCCCAACAGGGTGGCAGCTTCGTCGTCTAAATTATGCCCAGTCGCGATCGCGTTGTAACCACCATCAACGGCTTCCCGATTGAAAATATATCGCTTGCTCAATCCACAAGCAGAACAGGCAGGTCGGTTGGTATACTGGGTAGCGTCGGGAACGTCAAAGCCGTATTTTTCCTCTAAGCAAACGTATCGCAAGTTGGCGTTGCGTTGCTCGGCGAATTTTTTGGATTTGTCGCCCGATGTTTGCGAGTAATCGCCAATGCCTAAATCGATATACAAACCATCGGCTTGGTAGCCCAACTGTAAAAGCACATCCCACAAAGCAAGGCTATCTTTGCCCCCCGAAATGGCGACCAAAACGCGATCGCTGGGGCGAAACATGCTAAATTTTTTAATAGCACGCTGGACCTGATTTTGGAAATATTCCAAGAAATGTTCGCGGCAGAAGGCGCTGTTGTGGCGTTTTAGCTCAATCACTGCTTTTTGTTGGCACTTCTTGCATTTCATAAGCCACTCCCTCCTGAAATCGCCGAACGAATTTCTAATTCCGTACCATCACGCACCACTTCGTCGGGCGTTAGCAAGGTGTCGCCGCAAATGGCGATAACGGCTTCTGGGTTCAGTTGCAATTCTTCTAAAATATCTTTAATGCGACGACCTCCTTCGCAATACCATTCCCGATGTTCGGGAACTGTCATGAAAACACGTACGCCAGAGGATTGGTTTTGCGTTTGTTCGCCCATAAAGACTCTTGGCAATGCTTCTAAGGGTATGGTAACTGAGGTAAAAGAGGTTGCGATCGCACTGCCTTTTCGGGTATTTGCTAAGACATTGTACCAACAAAAGTGCCCATCTCCGATTTATTAGCATTCGCCGTCATAACCAGTTCGGGTTGTTTTGGGGATCGGTTTTCTGCCAATTCCCCACAAACAGACAGAATTTTGGCATTCCCCAGTGTGTGGTGGCGTATCAAATCAAGCGATCGCTTCTAGACATCTAGCGGATTTGGCTTTGGTGAATAACCCCTACCGAACCGCAAGCATCGGTATAATACCATTCCCCTTCTCGACCGTATAAATCGATCGTACTGCGTTGGCTAACCGAACAGATAACATCGCCATTGGGATAAGCTCTGACATTGGATGGCGGATCGAAAACCACCGCCGTATCGCTTCCCGAATTTAAATGAGCGTGACAAACCAGATCGACCATCCCTTGGGTAGCTTGACTTTGCGGTGAATACCAACCATATCCTTCAGCATACCAGCGATCGCGCGAACAATCAGCCGTAGCATCAATAGTTTCGCTGCCAAGTCGGTAGCGGAAATCAACACCTCGGTCAGTCATAATAATACTCTGCCAGTTGACCAAAATGCTTTCTCCTGTGGCAGAACGCCCCATATTCAGCCAAGTCTTTCTCGAAGAATGACTGGGAGCATCGCATACGTAATTTATCATACTTTGCGTTGCTTGGCTTTGTGGCGAGTACCAGCCATATCCGTCAGCATACCATTCATTGGCGCGACAGTTGGCCGTAGCATCAATGGTTTCGTTGCCAATTCGGTAGCGAAAATCGATTCCTTCTGGCTGGCTGCGAATGCTATCGCTATCTACAAGTATAGATTCTCCGCTAGAAGAACGACCCATATCAATCCAATTGGCTGCTACCACTGGATAAGCCAACATTGCCACTGCTAAAGCACCAGGAAGCAACGCAGTTAAAAAGTTGCCTTTCATTGACTTACTCCGATAAATTTTGCTGTTTTTTTTATCGTTTGTTTATCGTTTTCTATACAATAGATATT
>CAYZHY010000101.1:0-3359 GCA_964477525.1 uncultured Geitlerinema sp.
CGTTTGCGCTTGGGAAGCTGCCACCACATAATAATCCCCGTTATAACCAACGTTAGCAATCCCAACGCATTCAGAAACGGATAAATACTGGTCAGATCGATACTGCCGAATTTGCCGCGATGCAAATCCAGCAGCCAAATCCAGTCGCTGCTTTTGTCATTGAGAATCGCCCACTGGTAGGCAGACCCCGTAATTAGCGTCAGCAGCAGGGGCAACATCATAATCGGGGCTAGAGTGGCGTGGAGACGTCGCAGGCGGGCTTTGTTGATGGTGGGCATGGGAAATACCTTCCTATCGTTGCGGTTCAAATTTGCGCAAACGGAGGGCGTTGGTAACCACGGAAACCGAACTGAACGCCATGGCACCGCCAGCAATCATGGGATTGAGCAACCATCCGAAAATAGGATAGAACAATCCAGCGGCAATGGGAATGCTGGCCGTATTGTAAACGAAAGCGAAAAAGAGATTTTGGCGAATATTTTTCATGGTAGCGCGGCTGAGTTGAATCGCGGTAACGATGCCGTGCAGGTCGTCGGAGATGAGGGTGATGTCGCTGGTGGAAATGGCAATGTCGGTGCCGGTGCCAATGGCAAGACCAATGTCGGCTTGTGCCAATGCCGGTGCATCGTTGATGCCATCGCCAACCATGGCTACTAACTTGCGGCGGTGGTTGCGTTTGTTTTTGGGAACTTCCGCTTGCAGCGATCGCACGATTTCGGCTTTTTGGTCGGGGCGAACTTCGGCAAATACGCGATCGATGCCCACTTCACGGGCGATCGCACGGGCTGTATGTTGGTTGTCTCCTGTCAGCATGGCAACTTCCAATCCCATCCGCTGCAATGCTCCCACAACGCTTTTTGCCGTGGGTTTCACCGCATCCGCGATCGCAATGAACCCTTCCAAACGACCATCAATGGCAATCCAAACCGTAGTTTTGGCATCTTCTTCTGCTTTTTCCGCATATTCCGCCAACGGTTGGGTATCGATTTGCAACTCTCGCATCCACGCTGCCGTGCCAATTTGCACCCAACGACCGTCTACTGTGCCTTGCACGCCGCTACCCGCGATCGCTTCAAAACCACTTTCCACAGAACCTGACAAGCTCACTTGTTGGGATTTGGCATATTCCACGATCGCTTCTGCAATGGGATGTTCCGAACTTTTCTCCAAAGTTGCCGCCCACTGCAAAATCTTCAGTTCGTCGCCGCTTGCCCCGTCAACGGTTACGTAATCTGTCACCGAAGGTTTGCCTGCTGTCAAGGTGCCGGTTTTATCCAGCACAATGGTTTGCAAATGGTGGGCAATTTCCAGACTATCTGCCCCTTTAATCAAAATACCGTTTTCCGCGCCTTTGCCGGTTCCCACCATTACCGAAGTTGGCGTTGCCAGACCCAGCGAACAGGGGCAAGCAATAATTAAAACGCTCACCGTCGCCATCAGGGCAAAGGTCAAATCTCCCCGAACGAACCACCAAACCAAAAATGTTAGCAAAGCGATCGCCATAACTGTAGGCACAAACCAAGCCGTCACGCGATCGACCAGCTTTTGAATGGGAGCTTTGCTGCCCTGAGCTTCTCGCACCAATTGTACGATTTGGGATAAAACCGTATCTTTTCCCACCCGCGATGCTTTGGCTTGAAAGCTACCGGTTTTGTTAATGGTTGCGCCAATCACTTCATCGCCAGCTTTTTTGGTTGCGGGAATGGGTTCTCCCGTCACCATGGATTCGTCTACCGTCGAAGAACCTTGGGTTACTTCCCCATCCACCGGAATTTTCTCCCCAGGTCGCACCAAGAATACATCTCCCACTTGCACCTGAGAAATGGGAATATCCTGTTCCCGACCATCGCGAATTACCCTCGCCGTCTTAGCTTGCAAACCCATTAACGTGCGAATCGCCTCAGAAGTTTGCCCCCTGGCACGATGTTCCAACCACCTACCCAATAACACCAAGGTAATCACCACCGCTGCCGCTTCGTAGTACACTTGGGTAGATAGAGACCGCGACTGGAAAAAATCGCGAAAGAACGTGGGAAATAGGGAATACAAATACGCCGCTCCCGTGCCCAAAGCCACCAGCGTATTCATATCTGCGGTAGCATGTTTGGCAGCTTTCCAGGCACCGATATAAAAACCGCTGCCACACCAAAACACCACTGGCGTTGTTAGTAGCAATTGCAACCAAGCATTGTGCCACCAAGGGGCAATAAAAGGTATATCGATCCCGGTCATGGCTGGTAGGGAACCCACCACCAAGATAAAACTGATAACTCCGCCGACAATGACTTTTTTCTGGAGAAGGCGTTGCTGGCGTTTTTCGGCACGATTTTGGCTTTCGTCTTCCGTTTCCGACTCTAGGGAAATGGGTTCGGCACCGTATCCAGCTTCTTTCACCGCAGCTTGAATTTTTTCGTTGTCGGCTTGGGAACTGTCGTATTCTACTGTCGCTTGCGAAAGGGCAAAATTGACATTACACGACTGCACGCCCTCAACACCGCTGATGGCTTTTTCAACGCGGTTAGCACAGGCAGCGCAACTCATGCCCGATAGCTGAAATTGTTGGTTTTGGATTTGGGTCTGGTTTTTTGTTTTGGTTCTGGCTTTGACCATGCTAGAACCTCTCCTGCTAACGATGAATATCTGAATTGGTTCTAGCGTAAAGTCTCCACCTTACTGGAGATTCAAGCAAGTTTCACAAAAATTTACACCAAACGGTTGACAAATTTACAATTTTTTCTTTTGTTTTCCTGACAATTGATTTCCTCTATGTTGGAACTACAAGAACTCACCGATACCTCCCATCCCAGTTGGGAAGCCGTGTTGCAAATCTACGAAACCGCCTTTCCGGCAAACGAACGTTTCAGTAGCGAACGGATGAGAAAACGGGTAGAACGCCGCCAAGACCGTCTGTTTGTGGGATATTTCGACGAAAAAGTGGTATTTATGGCGCTCACATCGCCTTTGTCGGGAACGGAGTTTGTGCTGCTGGGATATTTGGCAACCCATCAAGATTTTCGCGGTCGGGGAATTGGCAGTCAATTTTTGCGCCAAATTGTGGAAACCATACACCAGCAATCTCGGCGGTATTTGCTGTTGGAAGTGGAGGCACCGGATGCAGGCGATGACGTGTTGAAATCTCCCCTATCGCCTACAGAACGCCAGCAACGCCAGCGACGCATTCAATTTTACCGGCGTTTGGGGGCGGTGGAACTGGCGGGGGTGAGATATTTTGTTCCCGGTTTGTCGGGAGGGGAACCTACACAGATGAAGCTAATGGTGTTGCCGAAATACCACCAAAATGCGATCGCGGGGGAAAAGGTACGCTATTTGGTGACGCGATTGTTCGTGCATGGCTACCG
>CAYZHY010000101.1:3459-5043 GCA_964477525.1 uncultured Geitlerinema sp.
ATGACCTATGATTGCCATCAACCTCGACCCCCAATTAAAACTCACCGATGAAATATTCGAGCAAATCTGCCGCCGGAATCCGAACTTACGGTTGGAACGCAGTGCCCAAGGAGAATTAATTGCCATGCCTCCCACAGGCAGCGAAAGCGGTCGTCAAAGTTTGGGATTGAGTGCCCAGCTTTGGGTTTGGAACCAGCGAACGGATTTCGGTGTGGCTTTCGATTCTTCCACTGGTTTTAAGCTTCCCAACGGTGCTATTCGTTCCCCCGATGCTGCTTGGGTAAAAAAAAAGAACGCTGGCAAAGCCTTTCACCAGAACAAAAGCGCAAATTTGCTCTCATTTGCCCGGATTTTGTTATTGAGTTACATTCTCCGATGGATGAGTTAGAAACACTCCAGCAAAAATTACAGGAATATATTGATAATGGTACGCAGTTGGGTTGGTTGGTCGAACCCGAATCTCGCCAAGTTTGGATTTATCGCCCTCAAAAGAAGGTTGAAGTATGCGATCGCCCTAACAAGCTCTCCGGCGAACCCATACTATCTTATTTTGAAATGGATTTCCAACTGGTTTGGCAAGATTGAAATTCTGTTGGTAATTTTAAAAAGCGATCGATGGTTATCCTACAACTACAACAACTCGACATTCCCCCCGGTCAAAGATTGTGGCTGCGAGATATTGACTGGCAAGCCTTGGAAGCCATTTTAAACGAACTGGGCGAACATCGCGCTGCCCGCATTGCCTACTATCAAAAAACCTTAGAAATCAGGAAACCGCTGCCCAAACACGATCGAGAAAAATCTCTCATTAGCGATGCTATCAAAATTTTATTAGAAGAATTGGAAATCGACTGCGAGTGTTTTGGTTCGACCACATTCAAAAATCCCGAACGAGGCTATGGCATCGAACCGGATGAGTGCTTTTATATTGCCAACCATCAGCTTGTGGTGGGTAAAGACCGTCTCGATCCAGCGATCGATCCGCCACCCGACCTTGCTTTGGAAGTCGATGTCACTTCCAAAACGCAAATCGATGCCTATCTGGGATTGGGGGTTCCGGAGTTGTGGATTTATGAAAGTGGCGCGTTGAAGATTTATATTTTGCACGCGGCTCGATACCAACCAACTTCCGCAAGCCCTACTTTTTCCGAACTTCCCGTTCCTACCCTCATCGCCGAACTCCTCAACCAAAGCCGAACAATGGGCAGAAGCCCTGCTTTACGTGCTTTTCGCAAACAAATCCAAGCCACAATCTAATTTTGCAGCACATTATGGAAAAACCGCCTACTCGGGATAGTGAGAGCAGGCGGTGGGGGGATAGTGGCTGTTATACAGTTTTCCCTAGACATGTTTGCCGTTCGAGCAGTTTTCGGTTTCGCTCTTAGGTCAAATTCTTAGCTTAGCTGTTGGGAAGGGTATTGCTAGCGTAAGCATCCATCCCATAAGCAGGGGTGCGGGTGCTGTAGTCAGTATCCTGACCGGTGACTGATTTGGCTAATTGTTCGAACGAATCAGAACGCCAGTTGCGGGGATGAATGGGCTTGGTTTGTTCGCCGCGGAAATAGGCTTGCGTTCCTAGTAGGG
>CAYZHY010000101.1:5143-6870 GCA_964477525.1 uncultured Geitlerinema sp.
GGATGAATGGGCTTGGTTTGTTCGCCGCGGAAATAGGCTTGCGTTCCTAGTAGGGCAGCAGCAACCCAGCCGATGGCAAATAGTGCAATTAAAATCGTCGTCATAGCAACCTCCTTCAGGTGGTTTGTTAAGCTTTTGTTTCATTTCTGTTAATAAATGTAACAATATTTTGCGGGGGTGTCAATGTTGCTGGTATATTATCCTGTTCGGTTTTACTGCTCATTGTGGTTCGGTCGTATGGGGCGTTGAGAAGATGGAAGCCATCTTTATCAAGGGTTTGAGCATTTAGATCGTTCCAGGTAAATAAAATTTACATTTTTCCTATTTTTCCCATATCCAGTTCCTTTCCCTATTTTCTCTATTCCCGATTACCAGGAGGATGTGGCAGTTACGAAACTGGAAAACCATGGCTTTACAAATCTTGGCTTCTACCTCGTTTAAACGCGATAGTTGGGGTTGGCAGTGGCATAAATTGAGCCAACGGATTGGCGAGTGGCTGGAATTTCAACCATCGAATGGGGAAACGGAAGTGCCGGAAGGCATTTGGTCGCTGGATTGGTCTCGGATAGGGCAAATTCTCGGTTGGGTAGCGATCGCTTTAGTGGCTGCTTTGCTGCTGTGGCAACTTTTAAAAAGGCTGCCAGGTTGGTTCCAGAAATCTCGTCAATTCAGTAAAGATTCTTCAGCTTCTACAGCCAACCACCCGGAACTGTCGTTAAGCTTGCAGCAGTGGCGATCGCGATCGCGTCAATTTCAACAGCAAGGTAACTACCGCCAAGCGTGTCGCTGTCTTTACATGGCTATGTTGCGGCAACTGCACGAAAGAGGTATCGTTCCTGACAGCCTTGCTATCACGGATGGCGAATATCGAGTGGCTATTTCCGATCTATCCAATCCCCAACCCTATACCGTCTTGTTACAAATCCACGAACAGCATCATTTTGCCAATCGCGACGCTACTGTAGAAGATTGGCAGGCTTGCCAACAAGCCTATCGGCAAATTCAACAAGATTTCGCGAAATAAGGTCTAAGGTCTTCCGTAGGTGATTCATGGCGCTCCAACTCTCCCATCGCCGTTGGTGGATATTGGGAACTGCCATTGCTTTGGTGGCAGTTGTCTTGCTAGCGTTATTGGTCTTACCAACACAAAATACAGCCAGTCGCGGTTCTACCTACGGGCGATCGCCAGGTGGGTATGGCGCTTGGTATGCTTATATGGAGCGGCAAAATGCCGATATTCAACGATGGCGACAGCCTTTTCACCAACTATCAAAATCCATAGACCATCCTATTGTATTGTTGCGGGTTCGTAACGATTTAACTTCCTATCCATTTCGCGATCGCTTACAAAATTGGGTGAAACAGGGAAATACATTGGTTGTTTTAGGTGTCAAACAACCCGTTACAGCGGCATCGTTTTCTACCTCACAGAGTACCGATGTGGGTTCGGTCAAAATCGAAACTCGGCGGCGGCGCAAGTCGGAAACTTTCCAAAAAGGAGAAAAGCAACGATTGGGCGATCGCTTTGGCAGTATTGTGTGGGAACATCAGCTAGGTCAAGGGAAAATTATTGCCGCCACAACACCCTATTTGGCAGCCAATGCGTATCAAGATGTAGAAGGAAATTATGCCTTTCTAGCCAAATTGGTCAGCCAAGATGGTTATCCCATTTGGGTAGACGAATATATCCACGGATATAGAAAAGAAACGAAACAACCCAGCGAACA
>CAYZHY010000101.1:6970-13509 GCA_964477525.1 uncultured Geitlerinema sp.
GGGTAGACGAATATATCCACGGATATAGAAAAGAAACGAAACAACCCAGCGAACAACCTTCAAAAGATACATCCCAACCCCAACCGCGACCTAGCAAATCCCCCTCAAAAGATACACCCCAACCCCAACCGCGACCCAGCGAACAACCTTCAAAAAATACACCCCAACCCCAACCCAGCCAACATCCTTCCCAAGAGCAACAAAAGCAACAGAACTGGCTAGACTATCTTGGTAATACACCCCTAATGCTTGCCTTCTGGCAGAGTTTGCTTCTGCTAGCGATCGCGATTTGGGCAGGAAATCGTCGCTTTGGCAAACCCCAACCCCTGACTTCTTCCAAGACCAATAACAGCGAAGCCTATATTCGGGCGGTAGCTGGTATTTTACAAAAAGCCGAACGTAGCGATTTTGTTGTAGAAACCATTGGCAAACAAGAGCAACTGGCATTGCAAAAGGCGCTGGGATTGGGGTCAGTTTTGTTAGAACCGGAAGTTGTGCTAGCTGCTTGGGAAAAACAAACGGGAAAACCCCGTACAGAATTGCACTTTTTGTTAAATTCCGTTCGCCATCCCCGCCGTTTGAACCAAAATCAATTGCAGGACTGGTTGCAACAGTGGAGAGAATTTCGTGGAGAAAATTGATAAAATGCCATCAGTCAAATTTTTATGTATTGCTCTGAAACATTTTCAATAAAAACTCAATTGAGATCGAACCAATGAGCGAGCGACCATCTTTTATTCAAAACTTAGAAAAGGCACTCAATCGTATTGTCATCGGACAAGCGACGGTTTCCAGACAGTTACTCGTGGCACTGTTAAGTGGCGGTCATGTCATTTTGGAAGGCGTTCCCGGAACCGGAAAAACGCTATTTGCCAAAGCGATTGCGAAATTCGTTCAAGCTGATTTTCGCCGCATTCAACTAACGCCCGACATTTTACCGTCGGATGTTTTGGGAACCAATATTTTCGATCTCAATAGCCGTCAGTTTACCTTAAAAAAAGGACCGATTTTTACAGAAATTTTATTAGCTGACGAAATCAATCGTACGCCTCCCAAAACCCAATCTGCCCTTTTGGAAGCTATGGAAGAAGGGCAAGTCACGTTGGAAGGCGATCGCTTATCTTTACCCGATTTGTTTTGGGTTTTGGCTACGCAAAATCCGCTAGAATTTGAAGGTACCTATCCCCTACCAGAAGCCCAATTAGACCGATTTTTCTTCAAGCTAACCATTGACTATCCCCACCTAGAAGCCGAAAAGCAAATGTTACTCGACAGCCAACAGGGATTTGCTGCCAAACGGCGGCAATTAGAACGTATCAAACCCGTTGCCACTGTCAAACAAATTTTACAAGCGCGATCGCAGGTACAATCGGTACAAATGACGGAAAAAGTTGTTGATTATCTGTTAGAACTGGTACAACAATCGCGCCAACATACAGATGTCAACATCGGTTTGTCACCACGAGCGGCGATCGCTTGGATGCATGCTAGCAAAGCACACGCCTGGCTGGAAGGTCGAGATTACGTAACCCCAGATGATATTAAAGCGGTGGCATTGCCTTTGTTGCGGCATCGCTTGCTTCTCAATCCCCAAGCCCAACTCGACGGTTTGGCAGTTAGCGAAGTTGCCAATTCTTTACTCGAACGGGTAACTGTTCCCCGGTAAATGGCGATATTTATTTTGGTTTGGAGGTTGTTTCTGTGAGTCCGTTCGCGGTAAGTAATATCGAACCGTCTTGGCGCGTTTATATTTTACTGGCATTGGGCATTGCGATCGCCCCCATTTTAGCTGTTGTTTTTGACCAAAAAACCAGTTTCTTTTTAACAGGATGTTTTGATGTATTCGTTGTATCGCTAACAATTGCTGATGCATGGAACCTCCGCCAGCATGGCGTCCAAATATCGCGATCGCCTTTATCCAAACTCTCCATTGGTCGCGACAATCCAGTGACGCTATCTGTGACTGCCGGCAATCGAGCTGCTTGGGTACGAATTCGCGACGACTATCCCCTTGATTTTACGGTTTCCCAACAAACGCTTTCTTGTTCCCTTGCCCCAAACAGCCAACAAACGCTCACCTATACCGTCAACCCTCCCCACCGCGGTGAGTTCCATTGGGGCAATATTTACCTGCGACAGTTGGGAAAATGGGGGTTGGCGTGGTACCAATGGCACGTTTCCCAGCTCCAGACTGTTTATGTATATCCAGACTTGATGGCTTTGCGATCGCTTTCCATTCGTCTCACTTTGCCATCTAACGGTCGCATGAGCCAATCTCGACGAAGCGAGATGGGAACGGAGTTTTATGAGTTGCGCGAATACGTTCGCGGTGACGACCCCCGCTTAATTGACTGGAAAGCGACGGCGCGTCGGTTGGGACATTCTGGGCGTATTCCCCTGCAAATAAGAGTTTTGGAACCGCAACGGGAACAAACGCTGATGGTGTTGCTCGATCGCGGTCGGTTGATGACGGCAAAAGTGAGGGGATTGCAGCGATTTGATTGGGGATTGAATACGGCACTAGCGTTGGCGTTGGCAGGCTTGCATCGGGGCGATCGCGTTGGTATAGGTGTTTTCGACCGCGACATTGCCACGTGGATACCGCCAGAAAGCGGGCAAAACCAGCTTTCTCGTTTGTTAGAAGGTTTAACGCCGGTGCAGCCGGTCTTGTTGGAACCCGATTACGTGGGGGCAATTACCAAGTTGGTTCAACAGCAAACCCGGCGATCGCTGGTGGTGGTCATTACTGATATTGTCGATGCTACGGCTTCGGAAGAATTGCTAGCGGCGTTGATGCATTTGACACCGCGTTATTTGCCGTTTTGTATTACTTTACGCGATCCCCAGGTGGATGCGATCGCTCACACGCCCACTACCGATATTAACCAAGCATATGCCCGGTCAGTAGCGATTGACTTACTCGAACAACGTCAATTGGCTTTTTCGCAACTCCAGCAAAAAGGGGTTTTGGTTCTGGATGCCCCTGCCGATCGTATTTCGCAAGCAGCAGTGGATCGATACCTACAGCTGAAAGCACGCGATCGCATTTAGTTTGACCGTTTGCCGGAATTTGAGGGGAAGTGCTATATATAAAAATATCGATATATGTTCAATCTCGATTATGCCCAACGAATCCATTATCCGATTGTCAGCTTTTTTGGGAGTTTTGGTTGCTATGGCGTTGTGGGAAGCGATCGCCCCTCGCCGCCAGCTATCCGTTTCCAAACCCATGCGATGGTTTAGCAATCTCGGCATCGTGGTTCTCAATACCGTCGTCTTGCGGCTGGTATTTCCTTTAGCTGCCGTTGGTGTAGCGACAGTAGCAACAGAACGCGGTTGGGGGTTGTTTAATGTCGTTAGCCTCCCCTACTGGCAGGTAATTGTACTATCGGCGATCGCCTTAGACTGCATTATTTACCTGCAACACGTGATGTTCCACGCCCTACCCACCCTGTGGCAACTTCACAAAGTGCATCATGCCGATCGCGATTTTGACGTGACCACGGGATTGCGATTTCATCCCCTGGAAATTATTCTCTCCATGGGCATCAAAATAGCAGCAGTTCTGTTGTTGGGAACGCCTCCTGTTGCTGTCATTGTTTTTGAAATTTTGCTCAATGCCACCGCCATGTTCAATCATGGAAATGTAGGATTGCCCCCCCAACTCGATCGCGTCTTGCGTTTGTTTTTGGTAACGCCAGATATGCACAGAATCCATCATTCGGTGATTCCGCGAGAAACCAATAGCAATTTTGGTTTCAATCTTCCCTGGTGGGATTATTTGTTTGGTACCTATCGCGATCGCCCATCCACCAGCCAGCAGACTATGACCATTGGCTTATCAGAATATCAAGAAAATCTGCAAGTGGAAAAATTACATGGGATGCTTCTGCTTCCCTTTCTCCGCACACCAAGTGGTTATGCCATCGATCGAGATGAAACCAAATAGCCTATCCGAACCATATTGAGCGAGAGAAACATTCGATTGGTGAACTTCCTGATGGGTTTCCCTTTTGGAAAACGTTTTGAAACGAAAAGCCACATTTTCCCAGTATTTTTTTACTCTTTCAGTAGCGACCAATCCATGTTTTCTACTCGATCGTAAATCTTGAAGTGTGCAGCTAGTGTTTCCAAAATTATAGCCATCGATCGTCTACGTTTGATTGGATTCAGTTTTGGTTTTGAATGGGAAGCGATCGCTGCAATAAAAAAACAATGCAAGCAACAGTATAAGACCAACACTATATTTCAATATATCTGGAACTATAGGATTCGGCGAGAAAAAGCCTTCAATGGTCCCGGCAATTAACAAAATGGGTACAATACCAAATAACAGCTTGGCTGCTTTCATGCCATAGAATTTTAAAGCATCGGCACGACGATAGCAACCGGGAAATAACAAAGCACGAGCAATTAACAAACCAGCACCACCTGATAAAAAAATAGCCGGCAATTCCAAAGAACCGTGGGGAAATACAAACGCCCAAAAGGGATAGGCTAAATTATTTTGTCCTACCAAAGCCGCGATCGCGCCGATATGCAATCCGTTGATTCCCATAATCCAAATTGTATAAATCCCAGCCGTTATGCCACCCCCCACAGCAGCCAAAGATACTTGTATGTTGTTAATGGCAATTTGACTGGAAGCTAGGGGTTCCACGCCAATAATAGAACCCATCCACAATTGATTGCGATCGCGTACTTGTTCGATCAAAGATTCGGGAACAACTAACGATAGAAACGTCGGGTCTTGCCAGGCAAACCACCACGCTACCAAGCCTGACAGCAAAAAAATTCCCGTGGCTACTGTTGTATATGCCCAAGTTTGACGTACAATCGCGGGAAATTCCCAACGGTAAAACTGCCAAATATTGCTCCATTCGTGACGCGGTGCTCCTTGATAAATTTGAGCGTAACCACGAGAAGTAAGTCGCTGCAAATCTTTGACCAAAGTTTCGCCCACTTGCTGGGTTTGGGCGCGTGCCAAATCCGCAGAAACAGAGCGATACAAACTAGCTAGTTCCCGAATTTCAGAGGCTTTTAGGACTTTAATTCCTTTTTTTTCCACCCGTTGCAGCAGTACTTCCAAACGTTGCCATTTTGTTTCCCTACGTGCGATCCACCGTCGGACATTCATAAATCTTAATTTGTCATTTCCATTTTACCTAGTTTACTATAGCGCTAAAGGTAATTTGAGTCATACTTAGAGCATTTTCATTATGTCTAGAAGCACTTCCGATCCTTTTACCATTGGCAACGTTGTTAGTGCTGGCGTTCGACTCTATCGCGATCGCCTGGGTGCATATTTTGGCATTGCTTTCATTGCTACTCTGTGGTGGTTTCTTCCTGGGTGGATTACGCGTTTGGTAACCACATTGCTTACTGCTGCCGAAGTGACAAATGGCATTATCGCACTGGTATCTATTATAGGCTTGGTTTTCTCCATTTATGGAATAGCGAAATCGCTAGCCAATACAGCTTTAATTTCTCGGCTAGCATTTGGATATCTTAACAACCAGCCAGAGGCGGTTTCCGAAGCGCGGAAAAATATTCTTCCTCGCATGTGGAGATTCCTGTTTGTAGCGATTTTAATTTTCTTTATTTTTGTTTTTTTTAATATTGGATTAATTCTTGCAATTTCTATTTTAAATGCTATCGTTTCCGCTGTTTTACAATCAGTAGGTATCTTAATGTTTGTTTGGGGGATGGTTGTATTTTTAGGTTATATTATTGCTAATTTATGGTTGTTTACCCGTTTGTTTATTCCCGAAGTTTCCCTGGCAATTGAAGGGAATATAAATAGCAGCCGTGCTATATCTCGCAGTTGGGAGTTAACCAAAGGATCGGTTTTGCGGATTCAAGGTATCATCCTTGTGACTATTTTGGTGACCATACCACTTTATTTCCTTGCCTTCTCGCCGATGGCGTTTGCCTTTTCACAGGAATTTGGGGGAATTTTGGCTGGGAACGTATCACAAGTCGTACAATTTTTTGTTACCAGCACAATTAGTATTGTAGGAACTTACTTACTGTTTGGCGTTGTTAACATCTTCGTTGTTCCCCTTTGGCAATCTATCAAAGCTGTTATTTACTACGATCTCTGTAGCCGCCGCGAAGGTTTGGATTTAGAAATAAAAAAATAAAAGATTGATGCATTTTTCTTACAAAAACCATTTTTTATATAGCATTTTAAAAACTCAGTTGGAGCCAGCTTATTGTGCCTCGATAGACTGTAAAATGCTATAACGATCGCCTTAATGCTCCTTAATGCTATAGATATTTGCGAAGGCAACGTATCAGTGTAAAGCGCTATGTCTCTGTTTAATCGCATTACAATTAAAACGCCGGAAAGCGTAGAATTTGAATATACTTTAGCAGGAATTGGTAGCCGTGCCTTAGCCTTGTTTATTGATTATACCATTTGGTGGTTGCTATTAATTTTGTTAAGTCTTTTTGCAACTGCAGTTGCATCAGCCATCGTCAATGCGATCGCAGGTATTGCAGGAAATACGAGCAATATAGAACTATGGCTTTCGGCA
>CAYZHY010000102.1:0-4451 GCA_964477525.1 uncultured Geitlerinema sp.
GCCTTCGCCTTCTGCTGAACATCCAGAAAATTCACCAGCTACACCAACGCCGACGACAACAACGAAGCCAGCAACCAATCCACAACCAGAAATATTGTCATCGCCAACTGGGGAAAATAGTAATCCTACCGAAGATCGAGAAATTGCAAGTTCGCCAAGCGTTTCTGAAGAAAAATCGCCGAATATAGACAACTCACCCAGCAATACTTCAACAGAACCTGGTGCAAACACCACGGAAAATGCTACTGTTGGTGAAATTGGCGTTACGGCTAACATTTTAGCTTCCCGTCTTGCCGACCCCAATCGCGATATTCCCGATAGACTTGCCAACCCCAACTCATCCAATCGAAATCCCGTCTTTTACTTGTCAGAAAGCGAAGCTGATTTTGGTCGGGTGATGGTTATAACTGTGTTGGTAGAAGCTGATGGCAGTTCTCGTGTAATTGCCGTACATTCCCAACAAGGGGAAACCATATCGTCAAACCATCCTTACCAGAGGATAGCACGTTCTTTGGTGAAAAAATGGCAGTTTCAACCCGCGCAAATGGCAGGTCAGCCGGTTGCTAGTTTGCTAGATGTAGAGGTCAAACTGGTTTCCCGCTAAACTCGATCGAAAATTTGATTTTTAGAACAATACTATATAGATAGATAGAAAAATTATATATTACAGCTTATGGAAGGGGACGATCGCATTGAAAAATAATCGATGCCACCCAACTCCCATGTTTGACTGGCGGGAAAATCAAGGATGGCTCGATCCAATGAAACAAAATTCTAGCATTGGGCGGGACTTACCCACCCATTAGGGATTTGTCTAATAGCTCTGAAAAACCGTTCTCTAGCTAATGCTAACAGCTACTGCTACCAAACCAGCTACAAGCGCGATCGCCAAAATTCCCATAATGGCGTAATTGCGCTTTTGAGGGGCTGTGGGCGGTTCTGCTTTATATACTTTTGGTTCGCGAGCAAAGTTATTTAGACGATTACCATCTTCAGTTGTATAGGGCATAATACCTACTCCAGTTACGACATTTCTCTTAGTTTAGCAAAAAACTAAATTTTTTGTAGTTGTGAAATCCCTCTTTATGAATTTGAAGGCAATTTCCAAAATAAAGAATACACGCTACAGTTGTAATTATAGCACATACCGACCGGAATTTGTCTAGAATGTCCCGAAAAGCGTCCCCAAAACAACATGAATGCGGATTTTGCCTAAATTCTATGGACTACTGTCCGGCGTTTTCTTGATTTTCAGAAATTCCCATGGCTTCTACACTCACCCCCCAATGCTTTAACGTCGTTCCCAGAGTCGCTTGCAAATCTGTCAATTCGTTTCTCATACGCGATCGCAAATAATCCAAATCCTCGGGTTGAAAATCAACTTCCCAAGAATATAACATGGCTTGCGGTGCTTCTCGTTCGGCGAGTTGCTTGGCAATGATTTGCTGGCTAATGGTTCTCACCTGTAGCATACCCATCACCGCTGCCACTCCCATAAATACACCCACCATGGTCAATCCCGAACGCAAAAGATTCGATCGCAAAGACAGTAAAGTTAGACGCAATAAATCCCGTTTTTTGACTGACATGATTACTCCCCTGCCGATGCTTGTACCAACATTCCCGGTTCCAAATTCATATCCGGTGTGGGAAAAACAACGCGATCGCCTGTTTGCAGCCCCTCCGTCACTTCTACTTTTGTCAGTCCTTCCATACCCATTTCAATCGATTGTTTTTGTACTTTTCCCCCTTCATTTTGCAGCCAAACAAACGCTTTCTCCGAACCCATTGCCATAACAGCTTCTGTGGGAACGGCAACCACATCCTGACGTTGTTTTACCAAGATTTCTACACTTACTTGAGAGCCAGGAATTAATTCTCCCGTTGGCGTATCTAACTGAATTGTTACGGAAATTCTACCAGAAGACTGGCTATCCTCACTGTTGCTGTCGGCTAGAAAAGCAATATGCTCGATTTTACCGGAAAACGTATCCATTTGCGGACCGATTTTACTTATACGAGCTTCCTGGTCGGCGGCTACCTGGCTAGCGGTAAAAATAGGCAACTTCAGTTCTACCACTTCTTGGTTGGGATTTCCCAAAACCACCAATTCGTCACCCTGAGACACCACATCTTCCGAACGAGTTTTAACATCCAACACCACCCCAGCAAAAGGTGCTTGAATCCGATAGTCTTGTTGTTCTGCTAAGATTTCTTGGCGTTGCCAGGCGAGGTCTTCTTCTTTTAATAAGGCAGTACGCAAGTCAACTTGGGCTTTTTGCCAGGTCGTTTGTGCTTCTTGTACCTTTTCACGAGCTTCTCTGAGTTTTTCTTGGATGGTTTGCTGGATGTCTTCTAACTGCAAATGCATTTGTTGTAAAGCTAGCTTTTTTTGTTCTAGGGAAAGTTGTTGGCTGCGAAGGTTTGCGCGAGCACTACGTACGCTTTACTTGGTCGTTGTAATAGGTGTCTTCGGAGATGAATCCTTTATCTAGTAAGATTTTCGAGTTTTCCAATCTTCTCTGTGCGTTTTCGAGATCGGCTTGGGCTTCTTGAATATTTTGCTCTTGCTGGGCAATTTCTGTTTCCTGCTGGGCAATTTCTAAGTTTGTTTGGCGCAAGTTGCGATGTGCTTCGCTATTTCCCAACTGCAAGTCTTGTAGCTTTCTGCGAGCGTTTTCTAGTTTTTCTTGTGCTTGGCTAACTTCCTGGCGTTTGCTTTCCAAGGTCATTTGATGCTCTTTTCGTTGTAGTTCGTGCTTTTCCAGTTTGCTTTGCTGGTTAACATCTGCTAAAACAACTAATAATTCTTCTTGAGCTACGCGATCGCCAACTGACACCAAAACTCGCTTCACCACGCCTTCCGTTCGAGCTTTGAGTGCTTGCTGTCCGCCTAATTTTACGGTACCGTTTTCATTAACCACCTCTTCGACGGTATCTTTTTCTAACTCCAACACTCTAACCGTAGTTGCCTGTGTGGTATGGCGAACCTGCCAAACGTAAATCCCCCAACTACCCAGACTGATTCCAGCTAATAGTGCCGATCCCAACAACCAACGTATCCCGCGTTTTTTGGTTTGTTTCATGACCATTTGCATCCCAGTACCCACAGAGTTGACTGACTTTTGGTATTTTCCCCCTTAAGAGTTAAGAGAATATCCACATTCTATCCTAGAATTTATATTATAGGAATTCCAGTTCTTGGGAATTTTCCGGTGGCTGAAATTGGGAAAACAGTTATTTCTGGCTAAATTATGTCAAATATCGTTACTTACAGTCGAGCTTATACCATTGTTCCTACTTACGAATGTTTCAATCGCTGTAGCTACTGCAATTTTCGCACCGAACCAGGGGAAAGTAAGTGGTTGCAGCTTTCTCAGGCAAAGGATTTGCTGCGATCGCAACAAAATCTTGGTACGCTAGAAATTCTTATTCTCAGCGGCGAAGTGCATCCCCACAGCCAGCAACGACAGGCTTGGTTTCAAAGAATTTACGATTTGTGCGAGTTGGCATGGGAAATGGGATTTTTTCCCCATACCAATGCCGGTCCTTTGCATCGAGAAGAAATGGCACAATTGCAGCAAGTCAATGTTTCCATGGGGTTGATGTTGGAACAAATCACCCCAAAATTACTCCAAACCGTGCATCGCTACGCTCCTAGTAAAATTCCGGAAGTTCGTTTGCAGCAGCTAGAATGGGCTGGGGAATTGCAAATTCCGTTTACCACGGGATTGTTGTTTGGAATTGGCGAATCTGAGGAGGATTGGTGGCAAACATTAGAAGCAATTGCCAACATCCACAGTCAATGGGGTCACATTCAAGAAGTCATTTTGCAACCCCATACCCAGGGAACTCGTCAAATTTGGCAAGAAAATACCTTTCCGATTTACCAGCAACTTCCAGAGATTATTGCTAAAGCTCGTCAAATTTTACCTGATAGCATTACGATTCAAATTCCGCCGAATTTGGTTTTACAACCGCAAATTTTACTAGATTGCTTGCAGGCAGGAGCTAGGGATTTGGGGGGAATTGGACCTACAGATGAAGTCAATCCCGACTATCGGCATCCCCACCCCCAGCAATTGCAGGAACTCCTAGAACCGGCTGGTTGGCAGCTGCAACCGCGTTTGCCAGTGTATCCCCAATACGATGGTTGGCTTCCGTTGCATTTGCGTACTGCTGTAAGAAAGTGGCGGGAAAAATTAACCGCAGACAGTGCGATCGCAGGAGATTGTTCAGCTAGTTTAATTGGTGATTAAATATGACAGAATTGGGGTCCGTTAAAGTTTATACCTATTGATTTTATCAACAATGCATGCAGTGGCATGATTTTTTAGCCGCTATCTCTAGAGATAAGTTATTATAATGTATTCGACGAAACATTTAGATTGCTAAGAAATTGACCTTTTGAAGAAAAATGATTCTTACTGTTAAGTTTGTATCTGGCGAAA
>CAYZHY010000102.1:4551-13258 GCA_964477525.1 uncultured Geitlerinema sp.
AAATTGACCTTTTGAAGAAAAATGATTCTTACTGTTAAGTTTGTATCTGGCGAAATATTCCTTTGGATCGGTATTTATGCTTAACTGCTTTCCGATCTTTCAAGCGAGGATTTTCTAGGACGTTGGCTTCGTGTTACCATTGCCCATAGTGTTGGTAGCATTCATCTTTTTTAACAAAAAAACATCCAAATATTGCGAAAAATAAAATTAAACGAAAAAATGTTGCTATTTTTCCAAATGGGAAGCGATCGCGAAATAATATCAATTATATTGAGTAAGTAGATAAAGAGAATTAGGAAACGGACTACCGAGATTGTTTTTTCCTTCGATCCCTATGAAATAGAGCGCAAGTTTCGTTGTGGATTTTATCAACTCTCGTTCGTTTCGTTTTTTTTTCTATATCTGTATTTGAAATATTTTGTGGGCAAACATTTAAGATTAGAGGGTTTGGAAATGTCTGTAACAATTACCAACTTAACGCTGCATATTATTAGCGAGGAAATCGATGCCGCTTTGGATAGCCGCCGCTACCAGAACAATGGCATAACTACCCAAAATTCCAGTATCCGGGAACAACTGCGTACCTACGTTCTCAAAAAAGTGCAACCTTGCTATGCAGTTATTAGCGAAAACGACCGTGAAAATTCACCGCGGAACTTGATTCCCCACCAATTGAGGCATCAAGTTAAATCCGCGGTGCGAGAAAAATTGCGGGAGCTGCTAGCAGAAGACAACTGGTATCAATCTAATCCTGCTTCTCCCTTAGAAGTTGATGCCAATCACGCCCCTTCTAGTTGGTTTGGTTGATGAATGAGTTAGTGGTGGGCTTGGCCGTTTGGCGAACTTTCTAAGCAACGGCAGCATATGCCACACGTTGCACTTGCGTATGCCAAGTGCCATCTGGATAGAGATGGAAAACGCGAAACCCTGGTTGTTTGCTATCGATCGAGAAGGTATCGTTGAAGGGGGTAAACTGAATGCAGGTAGAAGGCGTTGCTAAGTACTGCACGTCTTGGCGTTCGGCAGCAAACTCTTGATGGATATGGCCGGCGATCGCCAAACGTACTTGCGGATATTTGTCAATAACCTGCCAAAACTCTTCTGGGTTTTCTAACGTACTGCCATCAACCCAGTTGGTATTTACTAGAAACGGCGGGTGATGTAAAGCAATCAGGGTAGGACGATCGCGGCATTGCTGCAGTTCGCGATCGAGCCAAGCCAACGTATCGGCAGATAGGTGGCCACCCACCCAACCCCGAACTTGCGAAGGCAACAGAAGAAATTGCCATCCCCCGATTTGCAGCGACTTTTGCGGATAAAAGGGAGGTTTGGACAAAACGGGTTGCATGGCCGGAAAACAATCGTGATTTCCCGGAATCCAATAGGCCGGAATTTGCAATTTGGCAACCATGTCGTACAATCTTTGGTAAGATTCCGCCGTTTCGTCTTGGGATAAATCCCCAGTTAGCAGCAGTAAATCGGGTTTCGGCTGAACCTGTTGCACGCCATCGAGAACTGCTTGCAGCGACTTGGCTGTGGCCGTGCCTTTCAGTTGTTGAGATTCGCTGGCAAACAGGTGGGTATCGGTAATTTGAACCGCAACGAAGGCAGAATTAGAATTCATATTTTCAAAAATTTTTTTCCTAGAACCTTCAACGTATCTAGGTAATATGTTATTATGCTTATCGCAGTGGCGACATAGCCAAGCGGTAAGGCAGGGGTCTGCAAAACCTCTATTCCCCGGTTCGAATCCGGGTGTCGCCTTTTTTATTCGTATGCTATTGGTGTTGCGGGTCGGAATCGTAACTGATGTGTTTCGACATGTAATCTGGCGGTTCCACGTGGATGATGGTTCGCACCGGTGCGTACCGTTGTTCCAATTTTTCTTCCACAGCTTCGGTGATTTGGTGGGCCGTTTCTACATCGTCGGCGTTGACAATTAGGTGCATTTCGATAAAGACCTGACGGCCAACGACTCCCCGAGAAGCGATCGCATGGCAGTTGCGTACCCCCGGAACTTGCATCACCTCGTTATAAATGGCTTCCGGTGCGATCGCAATTTTATCCACCAGCCACGGTAAATTTTCCCGCAGCACTTCCCAACCGCTTTTGAAAACCAACAAAGCCACGGGAAACGCCAACACCACATCCAACCATTGCAGTTGCATGAAATCGAGACTGTTTGCCGACCAAATTCCTACCAATCCGCCAATAACGGTAATCGTTACCCAAACGTCTCCCATGGTGTGTTTGGCATCGGCAACCAGGATACTGCTGCCAATCCGTTGCCCCACAGCTCGTTCGTAAAATGCTACAAAAATATTGACACCCAACACCACCAACAACAACCACAAATGGGGTGCGGTAATGGCAACTTCCTGAGTGCCAGTAAAAATGCGATCGATGGCACCTTTGAGAATTTCAAAACAAGCCATTCCCAAAAATGCCGCTACCCCCAAAGCACCGATAGCATCGAATTTTTGGTGACCGTAGGGATGTTCCCTATCTGGAGTGGGCGTGGCAAAATGGTTGGCAACCAAACCCAAAACATTGTTGGCACTGTCGGTGATACTATGTAAAGCATCGGCTAGCAAGCTGAGAGAACCGGTTAGCCAGCCAACCGTTGCTTTGATGGCCATCACCAAAATATTTAGAGCTAAGGTGACCAGCAAGACACGACGAACTTGGGAACGATTGTCGGCTACCACGGAATTGCTTTCCTCCTGGCGATCGCGATTTGAAGATCCTTCCCTCCAATCCTAATACAATCTGCTAGTTGCAAATCAAAAATTTTTAGTAATTGCAAATGAGAATTTTTTCTTTCTATATTTTTGCCTCCAGTCGTTCCAATTCAAATATAAAAGGAAGGTTTTTCTAAAATTGAAGAAAAAACTATAGGGGGAAAGGTCTTTTTCCCCTCCCCCAGATTTTGTCAATCGATGACATAAAACGATCTATGACTGCTACTGTTTTCATCACTGGTGCTTCCCAAGGCAGCGGCCGTGCCACCGCCCAACTTTTTGCCGAAAAAGGGTACAATGTGGTATTAATTGCCCGCCAGCGCGATCGCTTGCAAGCTGCTGCAGTGGAACTGGAGGGATTCAACGGTCAATCCCTAGCCATTCCCAGCGATGTCAGCGATGCCACCCAAGTGCAAACCGCGGTTGACAAAGCTCTGGAAACCTTTTCTAGCATCGACGTATTGGTCAACAACGCTGGCATTTGCCTGACGGGAAACACTGAAAACACTTCCCTAGAAGATTGGCATCGTTTGATGGATGTGAATTTTTGGGGATACGTGCATACCATTCATGCCTTGTTGCCTCACTTTTTGGAAAAGGGTCAGGGCAATATTATCAACGTAGGTTCCTTTGGCGGCAAAATGCCACTTCCCAACATGACCGCCTACTGTGCCAGCAAACTTGTGCTGAGCTTGCCGAAGCATATGCCGTTACGGGATTAACCGAAACTTTGCATCTAGAGCTGGAACCCAAAGGCATCCATGTGAGTTCCGTTCACCCTGGCGTTATTAACAGTAATTTTATGGAACGTGCCATATTTCGTTCCACTGATGGGAATAATGCTGATAGCGCACGAGAAAGAATGAAGGCCGTTTTGCGATCGCCTTGGGTCAGCCAAAGTGAAGACATCGCACCAGCCGTTTGGCAAGCTTGCGTTGAGCGACGCCGAAACGCCTACCAACAAAAACGCAGCGAAGTGGTGGTGGGTGCAGCTTTCTGGCTGACAGAAGCCTATCGTCTGTTTCCGCCGTTGGTACGGGGTCTTATCGGTCAAGGTCGCTAGCCGATCGTTTGTCACGTAGCTTGCTATACAATGAAACTGTAGAGAAGCTTATCTTAGCGTCAGAAAAAGCATAGCGTGAATCCTACAAGATACCGAAAACTCCAACAAATCCTCAACCAACGACAACCCGACTTGACGATTTTAGCTGAGAACGTCCACAAACCTCACAATTTATCTGCTATTTTACGAACCTGCGATGCGGTCGGGGTTTACGAAGCTCATGCCGTCAATCCCACAGGTGGCGTTCCTACTTATAGACGCGTAGCACAGGGGAGTCAAAAGTGGGTGCCGTTGCGCATCCATGCCGACATTGAAAGTGCGATCGCTCGTTTGAAAGAACGCAATTTTACCCTGTATGCAGCTCATTTATCCCACAATCAAATCGATTACCGCCAAATTGATTATACCCAACCTACAGCGATTGTTTTGGGAACGGAAAAGTTTGGCGTTAGCGACGAAACGGCGACCTTGGTAGACCGTCATATCCAAATTCCCATGGTGGGTATGGTGCAATCGCTGAACGTATCGGTTGCTGCTGCGATTATCATGTTTGAAGCCATGCGACAGCGACAAGCTGCTGGATACTACGACCACTGCCGTCTCGACGAACAAACCTATCGAAAGGTATTGTTTGAATGGTCGTATCCCTCCGTAGCCAAACGCTATCGCCAACTAGGAAAACCCTATCCCTCTCTCAATGACGTGGGAGATATTATCAAAGAAATGGCTTAAACCAGAAATCTTTCCCCTCTTCTCCCTCTTCCTTCGCAACCATGGAACTACAACGAATTGCGATCGCACCTTCCCAAATTCAATCCCATCGCATTTCTCTCACTCCCGAACAGCAACATTATTTATATCGGGTTTTGCGATGCCAAATTCGCGATCGCTTTATTGCTATGGATGGTCGTGGCAACTGGTGGATTTCTCAACTCACGGGAGAGTCGGAAGCTGAAATTGTCGAGTCTCTCGATGCCAACAACGAACTGCCAGTTGCCATTACATTAGTGGTTGCCATGCCAAAAGGAAGTGGATTTGAGGATATTGTACGCTACAGCACCGAATTAGGTGTTTGTCAAATTGTTCCCCTTCGCAGCGATCGCACTTTACTCAAACCCAGTTCTCAAAAAATTAAACGCTGGCGGCGGATTGCAGCAGAAGCAGCGGAACAATCGGAACGTCAAATTATTCCCGAAATTATCGAACCCCTCTCGTTAGAGGCTTATCTAAATACTTTATCTAGTTCGATTTCTCCCCAAAATCGCTATGTTGCTGTTGCTAGAGAAGATGTTCCCCATTTGGCTAGTATTTTACCAGTAACTGGAGAAATTGCGATCGCTACTGGACCCGAAGGTGGATGGCATTCTTCAGAAATAGAATTGTTCCAAACATACGAATTTCAGCCAGTTTCTTTGGGAAAAAGAATTTTACGAGCGATTACAGCACCTATGGTAGCTTTATCTGTGGTAGCATCGGCTGCCGAACGAGCGCAATAAATCGTTTTACAGCGATACTACTGGATGGTTCCTATTTTCTTTATTCGTAAGATGCTTTTTTTATTTTCGGTTAGCCTGAATTTCGTATTTTTTACCTACTTTTTCCATTATATGGTTTTCTAACGATAACCACCAAATATATTGGCAAAAGTGGGTATATCGTAGCATACTAGAGGTCAGGTGGTTAGCATTCTGTCCGAAAGCAGTCTAGAAAATTGTCAATGTTTTTTAAACGCAACCATAAAAAATTTACGGCGTTTCAAATTGCTTTTATTTATTTATTAATTAGCAGTTTGTGGATTTTATTTTCCGACCAACTTATTTTAAAAATAACTGACCAGGTAGAAATCAGTGCCAGACTGCAAACAATAAAAGGGTGGGGATATACTTTAATTGTTGCTGCATTGCTTTACTTACTCATTCGTCGATCGCAGCGATCGCTGGAACAAAGCAATAATTTGCTACGTAATATTATTGAGGGAACGCCAGATCCCATTTTTGTTAAAGATTTAAAAAATCGCTATATCCTTACCAATACAGCTGCCGCTAAAATTGTCAACAAAACGCCAGAAGAAACGATCGGTAAAAGCGATCGCGATTTGTTGGGTGAAGAAGAAGCGCAAAAAATTGCCGAAAACGAGGCTAAAATTCTAGAATCCGGTCAACCCCAAACTATAGAAGAAACAATTCAACTACCTCAAGGAAAAACCACTTTTTCAACAACCAAATATGTTTGGCGTTTCCGTCAGGGGAGTTCTAAGGGAATTATTGGCATCTCTCGCGATATTACCAAACGCCAACAATTATTGGAAAGTTTGCAGCAACAAACAAACTCCTTACAGGCACTGAGTACGGTTACTGCCAATGCCATTAGTACGTTAGAATTGGATGATTTGTTGCAGGTTCTGTTGCAGCGAATTACTTCAGTTATTTACGCCGATACAGCCATTATTTTTCTCTATGAAAATGGTTCTTTATATCCTCGTTGTGGGATTGGAATCCCAGAAAATCAATTAGAGAGATACGGTCAAATTTCCGTTCGGGGATTGGCGAATGCGATCGCGACCTACAACCAACCAATTTATATTAAAGATATCCATCAAGATCGACGATTTCGTGCCTCCAGCGACAAAACTCGCACTGGGATGGGAGTTCCCCTAAAAAGAAATGGGAATTTCGTGGGGGTTTTGCAAATAGAATGGCATACCCTGCATCCATACAGCGAACAAGAAATGCACCTGCTGGAAATTACAGCCGAACGCTGTGCCATGGCTATTTTAAACGCACAGCTATACGAAACTACCAAAAAACTGCAAGAACGCCTGCAACTGCAAATCGATCGCATGCCCATTGGATGTATTTTACACGATCGCAACCTCAAATTTACCGATTGGAACCCAGCAGCGGCAGAAATTTTTGGATACAGCAAATCGGAAGTATTGGGAAAACATCCCCACGAAGTTATTGTACCAGTTGCTTTACAAAATGAAGTAAATCAAATTTTGGACAAATTAAAAACTGGGGATTTTACGGCCCATAGCATCAATAAAAATATTACCAAATCTGGAAACTTAATTACTTGCAAATGGCACAATACCCCATTGAAAGATACCAATGGGAATTTTGCTGGTATCCTTTCCATGGTGGAAGATGTTACCGAACACCAACAAATTCAAGACCGACTGTGGCGATATGCTTTCTACGATTCGATAACCAGACTTCCTAAAACCGAATTATTTCTCAAACGTTTGGCACAAATGTTGCAGGAATATCAAAATGGAGAGCGAAGTACGTTTGCTTTATTTTATCTGTCTTTAGACCGATTTCAATTTATTAAATACAGTCTCGGACATCAAATTGCCAAACAGCTTTTTCAAGCCGTTGCCAGGCGTTTGGAATGGTATTCACCTACACCAGCTATGCTGGCAAGAATCGAATCGGATGAATTTGCCGTTATTTTAGAGACGGTTTCTGAAAACCGAGAAGCCATTCACTTTTGCCGACAACTACAAAACGAACTTGCCAAACCTTTTTATTTATCCGGCCACGAAATTTTTACTACAGTAAGTATCGGTGTAGTTTTGAGTTCGCTACCCAATATTAATGCCGAAACTTTGTTGCAAGCTGCCGATACAGCAATGCATCGTGCCCAAATTCAGAATACAGTGAATTATGTTATATTCGACGAACAAATGCAAGCAGAAGCCAGCCGCAAATTTCAGCTCGATGTAGACTTGCGACATGCTTTAGAAAATCGAGAACTTATGGTTTACTACCAGCCAATTGTTTCTCTAAGCGATCGCAGTTTGAGCGGTTTTGAAGCACTGCTACGCTGGCAACATCCTTTGCAAGGAAATATTTCACCAGTAGAGTTTATTCCCCTCGCCGAAGAAATTGGTTTAATTTCCAATTTGGGGATGTGGGGTTTAGAAGAAACTTGCCAGCAAATGACAAGTTGGCAACAAGCCTACCAACAATCGTTTCCTTTGACTGTCAGCGTTAATATTTCTGCAGTTCAACTCAAACAACCCAATTTTATAGAGCAAATTGATTATATTTTGCATACAACTGGACTCAATCCCAGAAATTTAAAATTGGAAATAACTGAAAGTATTTTAATGGAAAAAACAGAACAAATTATTATAACGTTAAAACAGTTAAAAACTCGAAATATTAGTATTTGTATCGATGATTTCGGTACGGGATATTCTTCGCTGAGCTACCTACATTCGTTTCCTTTCGATACTTTGAAAATTGACCGTTCGTTTGTTCGTCGTATTGGCATTGACGTTGAAAGCGAAGCTGTCATGCATACTATTGTCTTGCTGGCTCGTAATTTAAATATGGAAGTTATTGCCGAAGGCATCGAAACTGTAGAACAACTTACTCACCTACAAAATTTAGGCTGCGAATACGGTCAGGGATATTTATTCTCCCGACCGGCAGCCAATTCCGCGATCGCACAGTTGTTGGCAGCAAATAATTTGTACTTGTAAGTAGGGACGAACCGCTGTTGCCTTGAATTGCGTTTGTGAAATATGTTATAATTATTGACAATATCTGAAATTTTGTAGTAACATGAATAGGTACATAGGGTGATAAAAAATCGCCATAAAGAAGGGGAGGCAATTTAAGGCGTCTTTACCCAAACATCTAAGCTGCGCAAAAATAGTTATTTGTTCGTACAAAATACATACAGTTTCGTTTGCCTTTGCAGGTTTTCTCATGGTTGGGCGAACGTTTTATTTACATTCGATATGAAAGTCATAGAAATGGCTATCTAGCATTTTCATGGAAATTGCGAACAAACCTTGGTTGATGTAAAACCAAACAACTTGCGAATCTATTCTACATATAGTGTTTCCAAATCAAACGTCAATAGTGCATGGCTGCAAGATTTTATACGA
>CAYZHY010000103.1:0-13242 GCA_964477525.1 uncultured Geitlerinema sp.
AATAACCCCAGCCTAGAACTTCTTGTCTTCCTCTTCTCCCTGTTCGGTCCTCCTCAACGACAACTTATGGCTGAGCCAAAAGTTGGTCGGCAATGGCGAGATCGTAATCGGCTACATAGCTTAATGATGGGTTTTTTTCAGCCATTTCAAACAGGGTTTTGCCTTTTAAGCCGGGAAACCCGAATATTTTCTATCAGCGACAAAATTTGCAGCACTGGCATGGAAGCCGTTTCGATGTATTTGTCGATGAGGTTGCGTTTGGAGGTACGGTTGCCAATCAATCCTGCTAGCCGTAGGGAATGGGTGCGCGATTTTTCCGTACGGAAGCGGCCATAAGGGTGGCAGCAAATAGAGCGTCAAAGTCGTTGTCGGTGATGATGAGGCAGTAGTCGGAAGAGTTCAACGGTGCGGCAAAACCACCGCAAATTATGTCGCTGAGAACATCAAATAAAATTACTTCGTATTCGTCGAAGGCGTTGAGTTCTTTTAGCAGTTTCACGGTTTCGCCAACGACATAACCGCCACAGCCAGCACCAGCGGGAGAACTGCCAGCTTCTACGCAATCTATGCCACCGTAGCCTCGGTAAATGACGTCTTCGGGCCAAATGTCTTTGTAATGGAAGTCTTTTTCCTGACAAATGTCAATGACGGTGGAAATTAATACCATTTCTTTAATTTTCTGCAAGACACGATCGGGTGTCTTTGTATTTGCGATCGCGCGTTGCGCCCTTACTGCGGTAATTGGGAAAATTCAATACGATTGTTGTTTTTTAGAAATGGTATAAATACTTGGTGAGGGGAAAGGTACTATCGTGTTGGGGGTTGCAGGCTTTTTTGCCACGTTTGGTCAGTGCAACGGAAATATTGTAAAAAGCGATCGCTTCGGGAAATAAATAGTTTTGTTAAAATTTTCTGGGTCGAACGCTAGAAGTAGGTTGGCCTAGCCATTTGGCTCCGGGCCAGCTAGCAAAACTACTACCGGCATACTTGGTTTCGACATTTGTCTACAAGTCTATAACATCTGAACAAATTCAAAGTACATGAAAACCTATACCGTTGCCGCCGTGCAAATGAACAGCTTGCCGGATGTGCAAAAAAACCTGACCCAAGCGGAAGAACTCATCGAACTGGCAGCCAATCAAGGAGCTTCCCTAGTTAGCCTGCCGGAGAATTTTTCCTTCATGGGTCCGGAAACAGAAAAAGTCCAGCAAGCGGAAGAAATTGCCGAAAAAACCGAAAAATTTCTGCAACACATTGTCAAAAAATTCCAAATCACCCTTTTGGGAGGTAGTTTTCCAGTTCCCACTGATGACGGGAAAGTGTACAACACCTCCGTCATTTATACTCCCGACGGCGAAGAAGTATGCCGTTACCACAAAGTGCATTTATTCGATGTCAAGCTTCCCGATGGAAATACCTATCAAGAATCGGCAACTGTCTCTGCTGGCAACAGCTTGCCACCTATTTACCGACACGATACCTTTGGTAATTTAGGACTTTCAATTTGCTACGACGTACGATTTCCGGAATTGTACCGCTACCTAGCCAAACAGGGAGCCGAAATTCTGTTCGTACCGGCAGCCTTTACCGCTTATACCGGCAAAGACCACTGGCGAGCCTTATTACAAGCCAGAGCCATCGAAAATACTTGCTACGTCGTGGCGGCAGCACAAACTGGCAAACACTACGGCCGGCGCCAAAGTCACGGTCATGCTATTATCATTGACCCTTGGGGAATTGTCCTCAGCGACGCCGGAGAAGAACCTGGCATTGCCATAGCGACTATCGAACCGTCGCATTTAGAACAAGTACGGCGGCAAATGCCGAGTTTGCAACATCGCGTTTTTTAAATCCCATTGGATATTTTTATCAATATCCTCAAAGAAAACTGTACGCACGACGTGAAAACCACTTAGAGAAACCTGTACAGTATACAGGACGAGTTCTAAGCAATTGATGAGAGATTTCGTATTGAGTTCGCTATTAAGTCAACCCATGTTTGCTTGGTTCCTACCAACCGATCCAACTTCCCTGCCAATTCTGGCAGCAGCTGAAGGAGAAGCAGAAGTTCAAGAACCCATTCTTGCCGCCGGTGTTTTATTAAGCCTGGTTGCTGTATATTTTGCCAGCAAAATCGGCGGCGAAATCTGTAGCAGAATCAATCTACCGCCAGTTTTAGGAGAACTGGTTGGTGGGGTCATTATTGGTACCTCGGCTTTAAAGCTCTTGGTTTTTCCGGAAGCCGGCTTTGATAGCAGTGCCTCCACCATCATGAACCTGCTGCAAACCAGCTTCGGCATGAGCGAAGCCAGTACGGAAGCTACTTTTGAGGTCCAAAGCGAGGTTATCTCCGTTCTTTCCGAACTTGGGGTCATCATCCTGCTATTTGAAATTGGTTTGGAATCGGACCTCAAAGATTTGCTGAAATACGGTCCCCAAGCTGCCTTGGTAGCAATTCTTGGGGTTGTCGTTCCTTTTACTGCGGGAACTGCCGGCTTGCTGGTGCTTTTTGATATTGGCACCATTCCGGCTGTTTTTGCTGGCGCTGCTTTAACGGCAACCAGTATTGGCATTACGGCCAAAGTTTTGGCGGAAATTGGTAGCCTCAATGCCAAAGAAGGACAAATTATTATTGGTGCGGCGGTTCTCGATGATGTTTTGGGAATTATCGTTCTCGCCGTGGTCAGCAGCTTGGTTAAAACTGGAGAAATCGAAGTTGCCAATGTAGTTTACTTGATTGTGGGAGCTGCTGCTTTTCTAGTTGGCGTTATTCTCGTTGGTCGCTTTCTCGGTGACTATTTCGTTTCTTTGGTTAAAGAACTGAAAACCCGAGGTCCGCTGCTGATTTCGGCTTTGGTGGTGGCGTTTGTATTGGCTTACCTGGCAGCCGCCATTCAGTTAGAAGCCATTCTCGGTGCTTTTGCTGCTGGTTTGGTTTTGGGAGAAACGGAAATTCAGGAAGATTTGGAAGAGCAAATCGCTCCGGTAGCTGATTTCTTCGTTCCCATTTTCTTTGTGGTGGTCGGTGCCAAAACCAATTTAGCGGTTCTCAATCCAGCGGTTCCCAGCAATCGCGAAGGTTTGGTTATTGCTGCCTTTTTGATTGTGGTAGCGATTTTAGGCAAGATTGTTTCTGGATTTGCGATTTTCAACCAACCCGGTATCAACCGTTTGGCTGTTGGCGTAGGGATGGTTCCCCGAGGCGAAGTCGGTTTGGTGTTTGCTGGCATTGGTGCTGCTAGCGGCGCACTTTCCGAATCGCTGGAAGCTGGCGTTATTGTGATGGTGATTGTCACCACGTTCATCACACCGCCAGTTTTACGGTTCTTGCTGAAAACCGAACCCAAAGCCGTGGAGTCGCAATCTGAGTCTCAATGATGGCATGGTTGCGACCTAAGTAGTGGAAGTGTGGGAGCGTACCGAGCATGGGAGCATGGCAACAATAATCTCCCCCTGTTCCCACTCTTCCTTCTCTCTCCCTGTTCAGTCTCGTTACTTATATATTTGGAAATAATCATGAAACATACACTTTCTGTTTTAGTGGAAGACGAAGCTGGCGTTCTCACTCGCATCGCTGGTTTGTTTGCACGTCGGGGATTCAATATTGAAAGTTTGGCGGTTGGTCCCACGGCGAAACCAGGGATTTCTCGGATTACGATGGTGGTTCCGGGAGACGAAGGCATTATCGAACAAATTATCAAGCAGCTATATAAGCTGATTAACGTTCTCAAGGTTCAGGATTTAACGGATAAGCCTTGTGTGGAACGGGAGTTAATGCTGGTTAAGGTGAATGCCACTAGTGCCAATCGTTCCGAAATTCTGGAAATTGTGCAAATCTTTCGCGCGCGGGTCGTGGATGTTTCCGAGGATTCCGTGATTGTGGAAGTGGTTGGCGACCCTGGTAAGATGGTGGCGATTATTCGTGTTTTGAGTAAGTTTGGTATTCGGGAAATGGCCAGAACGGGTAAGATTGCCTTGGCACGGGAATCAGGCGTAAATACCGAATATCTGAAATCGCTGCAGCAAAAGGTGGAAATGCCTTAGTTGGTGCGGTTACTTGCCGATGCAAAAACGGCTGAAAATGCGGTCGAGCATCGATTCGGTGATTTCGTCGCCGGTAACTTCGCCAAAGGCTTGGGTGGCTTCCCGTAGGTCGATGGTCCAAAAGTCTAGGGGGAGGTCATCTGCGATCGCTTTTTGCACTTGTTCGAGGGCATTTTTGGCCCGGGTCAAGGCAGCGGCTTGTCGTTGGTTGATGGCTAGGTCGGTGTCGGCGGCTTGCAAGTTCCCGGTGTGTACGGCTTGCGCGATCGCATTTTCTAATTGGTCGATGCCTTCTGGTTTGGCAGCGGCGGTTTTTATAATTTGAATGAAATTCCCATTACCAGCGATCGCGTTTTCTATTTCTTTTAGTTGACTTTTATCGCCACCATCCAGCAAATCAACTTTGTTAATAACTAAAATGACGGGTCTTTGGTTGACATTATTGTAAATTTTGGCATCTTCTTGGGTCCAACCAACTTGTGCGTCTATGGCCAGCAAAATCAAATCGGCTTTTTCGGCAGCTTCGCGCGATCGCTGGACCCCCATTTTTTCGACTTGGTCGCTGGCTTCGCGAATCCCGGCGGTATCCAACACCTGCACGGGAATGCCTTGTACCACCAACTGAGATTCTACAACATCGCGGGTGGTTCCCGGTAGTTCGGTGACAATGGCGCGATCGCTACGACTCCAAGCATTCAACAAACTTGATTTTCCCACATTGGGACGACCCACAATCGCCACTTTCAATCCGGAACGCAGCAACTCTCCACGGTCTGCCGTTTCCAACAAATCGCTTACTTCCCGATTGACCCCTTGAATTTGCTTGACAATGCCTTCTATATCCAAAGGAGGCAAATTTTCTTCAAAATCGATACGCGCCTCAATTTCTGCTAAAATATCTAGGCAAGTACTGCGTAAATTGCGGATAGGTGTGGCTAATTTCCCTTGCAATCCCGCCAAGGCACTTTGCGCTGCCGCTGGCGATTGCGCACCCACCAACTCAGCAATGCTTTCTGCTTGGGTTAAATCCAACCGACCGTTGAGAAAAGCGCGTAGGGTAAATTCTCCCTGCTGTGCCAGTCTAGCACCGGCTTCCAAACAAAGCTGCAAAACCTGCTGTACGGCAATAATGCCCCCGTGACAGTGAAATTCCACCACATCTTCCCGGGTGTAAGATTTTGGCGCTAGCATCAACAGCAACAACGTCTCGTCTACCGTGTTGCCAGTTTCTGGATGTTTGACAAAACCGTAGAGAATGCGGTGGCTTTCCCAAGGTTGCGAACCGGGTGCATGAAATAATTTCTTGGCAATCGAAACCGCTTCATCTCCCGACACCCGTACAATTCCCACACTACCTTGTTGGGGAACCACAGCCGTAGCGATCGCTGCTATTGTATCACCCGTTAACGATGTTGCTGTCATAAACCATCCCAAATCGCGATCGGGAAAGATAGAGAAAAAGGTCTTCTAGATTGGCATTATAACGCAACCGTGGGTAGCATTTACTCTTTGGTATCAATAGCCGTAGCATACACCATCAGCAATCCACCAATGAGCCCCAAATTTTTCAAAAAAGGAATGATTTCTTGGGGCTTATTTGCCCAAAAATTGTGAAACACTAAAGTCGTTGGTACCAAAAATACAATCAATATCAAAGAACCCCAACGAGTTTGCAATCCTGTAATTAAAGAGATAGCACCCACAATTTGGAAAACAATATTCCCCAACAACAAAAACATGGGAATCGGCAATCCCCGATTGGCTATCATCTGTTGGGTTTCGGCAAAATCGAGGATATTACTAATACTGCCATAAACAAAAATCGCTGCCAGACACAACCTTCCAACAATAACAATGGTGTTCACGAGTTCCCCCTTATTGCTTTAAGAAATTTTTTCTATGAAAGGCTGAATAGCCGATACAAATTCATTGGTAGATTCGTAAGGAAGCACATTTCTTCCCGGAATAATTTTTCCTTCACCGTTGGGTAAAGCAGACTGGTAATTTTTGACTTTATTTTGCGGGTTTTCCCCTTTGCCATCGCGATTGATGCTAGAAGCTTTCTCTCCCATCACCACCAACGTCGGTTGGGAGATAGAGGCAATCGCCTGGGAGTAGTCTTCCCGCCAAAATCCAGCCAAAAATGAAAACACAGCGTAGCGACTGGCAAGAGATTGAGATCCATTTTTCAGCATTTGCAACCACTGGCTATCCACTTGGTCGGGATTGGCAAATAGCTGGCGAACTGAAAAATTCTTCAAAAACTGCTGCCGACGCGCGTAGCGATAGAACCAACCTCCCCAAGGCGTATCGAAAAAGCCACTCCAGAGAAGCCGATGGCGATTTTCGGAGGTAGGTTTGCTCATAATTCCCCAAGCTGGCGGTCCTGAGAGAACCAAGCCTTGCACGGGTGCTTGTTTTTGCACCATTTTTATGCCAACAGGGAACAAAGCACCTTGAATAATAACAATAACAGGTTTTTGGATAACTTGGTCGATAAATGCCTGTAGCTGTTCGGCCCAATCATCCGGCGTATAGGCAAGGCGCGGCATATCGCTTTCCCCGCATCCTAGCAAATCGGCGTTGTACAACCAACGATCTTGATGGGCGTTTTGCCAGGCAGCGATAAAACGGTCCCAAAAACGACGGGATAATCCCACGCCGATGGGATGTATTAGCAATAACGGGGTTTTGGACTCATCGCTGGTGGAACTGGGTGCGTATGCCTCGTAAGCACAGCGATAGCCTCGCCAGGTATAAAATTGGGTCTTGGCTTTGGAGATGGTAGGGTCGGAAGTTTGCAAAGTATTTCCCTCCTAACGTAGCAAAACACGCCAAGTTGTCGGACCAACCACGCCGTCTACAGCAAGTTGGTTTTCTGCTTGCAAGTTTTCTACAGCGGTTTCTGTTTTCGGACCAAAAAATCCCGTTGCCCGTCTTTGGAAATAGCCTAACACGCGCAGTCGTTCCTGTAGTTGCTCGATCGCACTTCCCTGCATCCCACGCCGCAAAATTGGCAAATTCACGGCCGTATTGGGGGGGTCTTGGCTATCGTTGTTGGGTTGGGGACAATTGCAATTGTTTTCGTTGTTGGGATTGCTGGCGTTTTCTGGCGCGGCTTCTGCTTGTTGGTTGCTAGCGGTTTGGTTGGGAAACAGAAGATTCCAGGTAGCTTGGCCGACAATACCGTCTGCTGTTACTCCCGATTCTTCTTGAAATTGGGAAACGGCATCGGCGGTTTGTTGGTTGTAAACGCCGTTGACTTCTCCTTGGTAGTATCCCAGCAGTCGCAAGGCGGCTTGCAGTTGGGAGACGCTTTCGCCTTCGCTACCTACTTTGAGAACGGGTCGCTGGCGGGAAGTATCGTTGGCGTTGGTATTGGTTTGCGCGATGGCTTCGCTGGTGGCGACACTGCCTACAAGAGTGGTTGGCATCCACAGCCAGCTACAGAGGAACAAGCAAGAAAACACCCATGTTCTGGAACCACGCATGGTTGGACCTATGGTAGGTTGGTTGCTATTGGTTTGGCCAATCTGGCATCGCCAATTTTAGCATCAATTGCAAAAGAAAGAGCGAATTTGGTTGCTGGTGCGATCGCTTGTATTTATGGTAATGTCAACAATAGAACTGATTTTGAATCCCTATATATAAAGTTTTTAAGGATTTTAAAATAACAGTAAACTGGAAAAAGAGCCAGATAGAAATTATGCCTGCATATTACACATATTTGGGAAATAGCACGGCTTGTTGTTCGTCTCAATCAAAACAGGGAAATTTCAATATATATATGAGGTTTTTTCTTGACATCGCATCCAGCAGCCACCGAATCGCATCCAGCAGCTACCGAAACGAATCAGCCATTCCTTCTACCCCTAGGTGCAATATGCAGGCATGTCGCTTTAACTTAGTTTCCCCTAGAATTCAATTTTTTTCCATTTACATAAACTGTAGCAGCATTGGGATCGTTAAGCTGAATTTCAGGTACGTTGCCGGTGACCAAAAAACCGTCAGCGCCATTGCTAACCTGACCTTGAGCGGTATTGTCACTGACTCGATCGTTTGGTTGAATGCTTACAGAACGATCCACAAGTTCTCCTGCTAACTGCATAATTTGACCGGAGCTGTTAATGGTGTATTCGGTTTCTCCTGATTTATCTCCCCCATCAATAACGACAGTATGTATTTGACTAACTTCTTTCCCATCAAGATAAACCGTAGCGGCGTTAGGATCGTTAAGCTGAATTTCAGGTTCGGACCCCTTACTGATGATATAAAAACCGTCAGCGCCACCTCTAACATGACCGATAGCGGTATTGTCACTGACTCGATCGTTTGGTTGAATGCTCACAGAATGACCCGCCACTTCTCCTTTTGACGGTATAATTTGACCGGAATTGTTAATGGTATATTGGGTTTTTCCTGGTTTGCTACTACCATCAATAACAACAGTATAGAGCGTAACAGTATTGGGGGATGAACTTTGAGTATAAGCAGGTTGTCCGAAATACAAGCAGATCACTGAAGAAATTCCACTAAGTAAGCCCAGTGCCGAAGTTTTTTTGAGATTGAACATAGTGTGTGCCTCGATAGTTCGTGTACTACAAATAAATCTAACCGATATCTAAAACAGTTTTAGCACAAACTTATAGTAGGTTTGCAACGTTTCGTATGGAACCTCTCAGTGAATCCGCTTCATATCTCATGTCTAAAGACATGGGGATTGCGGCAATTTCTATAAAAATAAAGCCATATATTCATTGTTTTTTGTTTTAAGATCCTGATTTTGGCGCCTAATACCAAATCCGATGTGTACAAATCACATTTTACATAGAGGAGGATCGAAGAGGGGGAAGAGCGGGAAGAGGGAGTAGAAGAGGTAGAAAACTACAAGAAGGTCTGAGATGGTTTTTTTTTCGGGTCTCCGCAGTGCGGATTCCTTATAATCCCATTTCTTTAAAATTTTGCAAGAGACAATCGGGCGCTTTTGTAGGGGCGCTCGCGAAGCTTCCCTACGGGGGGAATTGGAAAAATTCAAGACGATTGTTGTTTTCTAGAATGGTATAAATACTTACAGGAGGCAGCATATGAAATTTGACATCGATCCTTATTTTGTCATAATAGGGAGAAATTGTACGAAACATTCAAGCTCCCAATACCTTTTATAATTTTTATAAAAAAAAATTTCTATTACTAAGAAGAATTTAGCAGGCTTAAGAGCCAAACCACTTTCCAACAGAAATTCGACTCTCAGATTATACAATTTCCTTCAAATTTCGCAATAGATTGAAAATACTCCTCCTTTTTAGGCGGTAATAGAGGATTTATAGCGATCGCTCTCTTTCAGAAATGATTTTGTCTTTGATTTTATGTTTTTAGCTATTCTTTATAGGGATAAGATTTGGCATTGGTATCGGTAATTTTGCGATCGATCCAAGGGGGTAGTTCGGTGGATTTGGTAGATGGTTGTGAAGATGGCTTAGTAGATGGTAAAGATGGAGATACTTTAGGCGAAGGATTTTCGTACTCGCGTAGGGTTTGAGAAATGGGTTTTAGGTCTTGTGCCAGTTGCGTTTGCTGTTCTAACGTTTCTGTTGATGAGACTAATTGATTTAAACCTTCTACAAGTTCTCGCAAATTGTTCCGAAATTGGGGATCGCCCATGAGTTCGTCCAAGTCAGAAGTAAGTTTTGCCGCATTGTCAAAAGCAGCACGTGCGGAATCCAGGGTTTGCTGCAATACGGTTAAATTGGCTGGGTCGGCGATAGTATCCGAGGCTTGACGTAGCTGTTCGGAAGCGATCGCGGCATTTTCCGAAAGCCTGGATAAATTTTGCACGAATTCTTCCGACCCGACTTGTTCGGTGAGGGGTTGCAGGCGGTTGACCGTGGTTTGCAAATCGGAACTCACTTGATTGAGATTTTCTAGGGTCGCCACCACCGTTTGGCGATTGTTCGTCACCAGGGTATTAACGTTATTCACCAATTGATTAACTTCCTGGGTCGTCGTATTCAGGCGATTGGCAGTGACGCGAATATCTTCAGACAGTCGGCGGACGGAATTGGTAGAAGCCACAGCCGCCTCAGAGACTTGACCGATTTCGTTGCGAACGGAACTGGTGAGCGCACTCACTTCACGTCCCAATCGCGCCAACTCTCCCGTCGCATCAGCGGAATTCGCCACCACCCGCTTGATATCTTGAAGGAATTTTTCATCTTCAATCAAACGTTGGGAAATTTCCTCCAAACGCGTAGAAAGCGTTTCCACCGAACGAATCAGGGAATCGTAGCTAACGCCAATTCTGCCTTCCACCCAATCACCATCGCAAATAATAACATCTTGTTGCTGGCACGTATCCGACAGCGGTGGTGCAATGGATGAATCTTGAGGTAGATTGTCTCGGGGAACGATGTCAATTATGGTTTCGCTAATTAACCCCACCTGATTGGCTTCTACCACGGCATCTTTGGGAATTTTTAAATCTGACGGTTGGATTTGTAAGGTCACCGCGACCACTTGAGTGTTGCTGGTACTTGCCAGACTTTGACCGTTTTGTCCATCGAAGGAGGCAATTCTTAGATCGACAATCTTGCCCACCGTAACGCCACGATAGCGTACGGAAGCTCCCATTTTCATGCCAGCAACGTTTTCAAATTTGGCCTTAATTTCAAAATTTTGTTTTCCCAGGTTAATTCCCCGCAGCCAAAAAATAAGAACTCCTAACAATCCTACAGATGCGAGGATAAACAAACCTACCATTCCTTCTCGAAGTGTTCGCGATCGCATACAATTTCCTAACCCACTGTCTTAAATAGAAGCAACTGGCAAATTCAGATGCAATTTCCCTGAAAAACCTATCCCAATACTTGAATCGGACCATCCACACTACCGCTGGTAAACTGCCGAATGAGAGAATTGTCCGTCTTATCCAACTCCTCTACCTGCCCTTCCCACTGTACTTTCCCCTGGTACAAAAATATCACGCGATCGGCGGTGCGACGAATAGTACTTTCTTGGTGCGTCACCATCACATAGGTTTGACAGGATTCTTGCGAACCGGATAAATCCCGCACCAAATCTTCAATCACCGTAGACGCAATCGGATCCAACCCAGCTGTTGGTTCGTCGTATAAAATAGCCTCCGGTGCTTGTTGGGGATTGTCGGGATTGGCAATAATTGCTCTGGCAAAACTAACGCGCTTGCGCATGCCTCCCGATAGCTGTGCGGGATACTTATCCGCTATTCCCGATAATCCCACTTTTTCCAAGCTTTGTTCCACCAACTGACGAATTTTATACCGGGGAAGTCGCGAATGCTGGTATAGAGAAAATCCGACATTTTCATCCACCGTCAAAGAATCAAACAGAGCTGCATGTTGAAACACCATACCAATGTTAAAGGGCATTTGCGAATCGTCAATCAACCCTTTCCGCAACTCCCCTTTTAAAAAAACTTCTCCCGCATCGGGTGCTGTCAACCCAGCAATAACCCGCAATACGGTAGATTTTCCGGTTCCCGAGGGACCAATAATCGCTAAAGCATCTCCTTGGTGAATGGTTAGATCGATACCATCTAAGACCTTGTTATCGCCAAATTGTTTGCTAATTCCCTTGAGTTCAATAAGCGGTTCGGCCATAGTTCTTTATGGAAGTACATCCACCCCTGGTTTGATGGATACTGCCTAACAGTTCGATCCTTTCACAATACCGTTCAGTATAGCGAATTGGTGGCTTTCCTATCTGGTTATGCCTACCTAGGAACCTGAATCGTTAAATTTTCCGGTTTTACGGGCAAATGCGTGGAAAGAAAGGGCAACAATTCGGCAAGCTTACCGTACTTTTAAAAAAAAATAGGCTTGTATTTTCCTGGCAATTCCCCTACATTTAGGCTCAGAAACCGGTAAATTATTGCGCTTGCGTGGCAGTTATGTCCCTGAGTAGATTGAAAAAGGCTTTTCGCAGCTTACGACAAGATTCTCGCCAACATCGTTTCGGAGGGTGGTTGAAATGGCTGCTACCAGGATTGTTGGTGAAGCGGTGGTTGCTGGTTAGTGCCGCGGGTGTTTTGTTGACCAGTTTGGGAATCGCCATTTGGGTTAAACTAACGCCTGTTTTTCACATTATCCAGTTTGTGGAAGCGGTTTTGGCTCAGATTACCTCCTTCATCCCCAGTTACGTAAGCGGTCCCATCGCTATTATTGTGGGATTGTTATTAATTTTCTGGGGTCAAACCCGTACTTTTGGTTCCATTACGGAAGTTTTGCACCCCGACGGCGACGAAGAGTTGGTCGACATGCTGCTAACCCACCGCCGCTTGCACAAAGGGCCCAAAATTGTGGCTATCGGTGGGGGAAGCGGTCTTTCTACCTTGCTGCGAGGATTGAAAGAATACAGTGCCAATATTACTGCTGTGGTAACCGTCGCCGACGATGGCGGGTCTTCCGGTCGCTTGCGCCGGGAAATGGGCGTTTTACCCCCTGGCGATTTGCGCAACTGCATTGCGGCTTTGGCAGATGAAGAAAAATTGCTGACGGAGTTGTTTCAATACCGGTTTCGCAATGGCAAAGGGTTGGAAGGTCACAGTTTTGGCAATTTGTTTTTAACCGCCATGTCGGATGTCACCGGAGATTTGGAACAGGGAATCGCTACCAGTTCCAAAGTGTTGGCGATTCGCGGTCAGGTCTTACCAGCCACGGTCACCGATGTAAATTTGTGGGCGGAATTGGACGATGGTCGCTGCATTGAGGGAGAGTCCAATATTACGGAAGCAGGAGGCAATATTGCCAAAATTGGCTGCCTTCCCCAACAGCCACCAGCCCTACCAAAAGTCTTACAAGCCATCCAAAAGGCGGATTTTGTGGCGATCGGTCCGGGAAGTTTGTATACCAGTGTCATTCCCAATTTACTGGTTCCTGAAATTCGCCAAGCGATCGCACAAACCCAAGTACCGCGCATCTACGTTTGTAATATTATGACCCAACCAGGCGAAACCACCAACTATACCGTCGCCGACCACATCCAAGCCATTGACCGCGCTTGCGGCGGCCAGCGTTTGTTCGATGCGGTGTTGGTGCAAAAACGTTCCCCCTCGGCACAAGCCTTAATACGTTACGAACAGGAAAATTCCCATTTCGTGGATTTGGATGGAGAACGGGTGCGACAACTGGGACGTCGCATTGTCCTAGCGGATATTTTACACGA